>DATDKZ010000077.1:0-3245 GCA_036519575.1 Actinomycetota bacterium
GGGAGGAATCTGTGGGCAGACCAGGATTCGTGCTGGAGGTGGACGAGCGGACGCCGCCGCTCCTGGTCCACGAGGGCGAGGGGTTCCGGCTCCAGAAGTTCCCGTTGGGGTCGCGGGTGATCTACCCGCCGGATGCGCTTCCCGGGATCAAGGACGTCCGGGAGGCGATCCGCCGCGCCGTGGCCGAGCCGCACGACTCCGAGCCGCTCGAGGCGCTGCTGAAGCCCGGGATGAAGCTGACGATCGCGTTCGACGACATCTCCATCCCCCTGCCGCCGATGCAGGAGCCCGACATCCGCCAGCTGGTCCTGGAGGAGGTCATCGAGCTCGCGGCCCGGAAAGGCGTCGAGGACCTCAAGCTGATCGTGGCCAACTCGCTCCATCGCCGGATGACCGGCGATGAGATCAAGCACGCGGTTGGGGAGCGGGTGTTCCGCTCGTTCTACCCGCGGGATCTGACGAACCACGACGCCGAGGACCATGCCAACCTCACGTACGTCGGCACCACCGACAAGGGCGAGGACGTCGAGATCAACAAGCGGGCCGCCGAGTCCGACCTCATCGTGTACGTGAACATCAACCTGGTGGCCATGGACGGCGGGCACAAGTCGGTCCCCGTCGGCCTGGCCAGCTACCGGGGGGTCCGGCCCCACCACAACGTGAGCACGATGCTGCACTCCAAGTCGTACATGGACCCGCGGCCCGGCCACTCCGCCATCCACGACTCGTGCGCGCGAATGGGCCAGCTCCTGAAGGACAGCGGCGTTCGCATCTTCACCATCGAGACCACGCTGAACAACGAGGTCTTCCCCGAGCCGTTCGGGTTCATGAACAAGCGGGAGTGGGAGTGGTCGCTGAAGGAGCAGGGCACTTACCTGGCGGCGAGGAAGGCGAACGACATGGCTCCCCCGAAGCTTCGTCACCAGATGTGGATGCGGGTGCTGGCGCCCTACGGCGTGACCGGGATCAACGCGGGAGAGACGGAGGCGGTGCACGAGCGGACGCTGGCCCGGCTGCACCAGCAGCAGCTCACGGAGGTGAACGGCCAGAGCGATGTGATGGTCGTGGGCCTTCCCTTCATCGGGCCGTACAACGTGAACTCGATCATGAATCCCATCCTGGTGCACTGCCTGGGGCTCGGATACCTGTTCAACATGTACCGGAACAAGCCGGTGGTCCGCCCGGGCGGGGCCATGATCATGTTCCACCCGGTGCCGTGGGAGTTCCACCAGGTCCACCACCCCTCGTACGTGGACTTCTTCGAGGAGGTCCTGTCACAGACCACCGACCCCTCGACGATCGAGTCGAAGTACGAGCAGCAGTACGCCACGGACCCCTGGTACATCCACCTCTACCGAAAGAGCCACGCCTATCACGGCGTGCACCCCTTCTATATGTGGTACTGGGGAGCGCACGCCCTCGACTACCTCGGCGACGTCATCGTTGTGGGCGGCAACCCGAAGGCCTGCGAGCGCCTGGGATACCGCGCGGCGACCTCGTTCCGGGACGCGCTGGAGATGGCCGGTGACACCGTCGGGCGCTCGCCGTCGATCACGTACCTCCACGTGCCGCCGTTGGCCATCGCGGACGTGCGCTGATGGCTCGCACCGCGAAGCGCTCGCTGTCCGACGAGGTCCGAGAGGTCTCGAAGGGATGGCGGTGGGGTCGGCGCCCGGTGGCCCCTCGGGCCGCCGAGGCCCACACGCCGCCCGTCGAGCCGTGGTCCTTCCCCACGGATTGGGCGCGGAGCCCGGCCGGACGCGCCGCCCGGGACATCGTGCTCTCGGGCGTGATGAAGCCCATCGTGTGGAACGAGACCTCGCCCGACGTGTTCGGCCTGGACAACCTGGAGGGCGTGCACCCGCCGGTGATGTTCATCAGCAACCACTCGAGTCACCTCGACGCCACGCTCATCCTCACGACCCTTCCCCCGAAGTGGCGGAACAAGACCGCGACCGCCGCGGCCAAGGACTACTTCTTCGACGTGTGGTGGCGGTCGGCGTTCACGGCGCTCGTGTACGGCGGGTTCCCCATCGAGCGGGGCGGCGGCGAGCGGGCCACGGACAAGGCCAAGGAGCTGATCGGGGACGGCTGGAACCTCATCGTCTTCCCCGAGGGCACGCGCTCGGCCGACGGTTGGATGCAGCGATTCCGCCACGGAGGTGCGCGCCTGGCCATCGACATGGACATGCCGGTCGTGCCGATCGCCATCATCGGAGCGTACGCCGCGATGCCGAAGGGCCGGTTCTGGCCCAAGCCCGGCCGTCCTCCGATCCGCATCCGTTACGGTGGGCCGCTCAGGCCGAGCGAGGGCGAAACCCACCAGGCCTTCTCGCTTCGGATGCAGTCGGCCATCGCCGAGCTGTTCGACGAGGATCGCTCGAGTTGGTGGGAGGCTCGCCGTCGCGCGGCCACGGGCGCCACGCCCAAGCTGAGCGGGCCGTCGGGCCCGAAGTGGCGCCGAACGTGGGAGGGATCGCGGGACATCACCCGGCGGGGGAGGCCCCCGGCGTGGCGGTGACCCGACACGCGCGATGACCAGGACCGGGGGCGCCCGGCGGCGGGACCTGCTGATCGAGGAGGCCATCCGCCACTTCGGTCGGGACGGGTACAAGGGCGCCAGCCTGGATGCGATCGCCTCGGCGGCGGGGATCCGCAAACAGACGCTGCTGTATTACTTCCCGACGAAGGAGGCCCTCCTCGGGGCGAGCCTCGCGGCGGCGGGGCAGCGGCTGGCCGAGGCGCTCACGGAGGCCTTGGCCGGCAAGCAGACCTACTGGGAACGGGCGGAGGGGGTGATCCACGCCGTGTTCCACCTGGCCGAGGAGTGGCCGGAGTTTCCCATGTTCGTCCGGGAGGCCGGCCGGCTCGGGCCCGAGGCCTTTGAACGGTTCGCCGCGGTGCTGGATCCGCTGCGTATCCGGGCTATAGCGTTCCTGGAGGCCGGGATGAAGGAAGGTCAGATCCGCCGGCAGGACCCGGCGCTGTTGCTGTTCACGCTGTACACGGCGGTGGTCGGCTCGCTCACCGAGGCCAGCGTGCTGAGCGCGGTCGTGGGTATGGACAAGGGCCGCGCATCCCTGCACCGCCGGGAGCGAGAGGTCATCGCGTTCGTCCGAGGAGCGCTGACGCCCGAAGACGCGGCGCCTGCGAGTTAGTGCTCAATGCACCCCTTCTGGCTTGTGCGGGACCACCGGCCCCGGCTACGGTGCCGGAATCATGATGTATCGGGTTGACCTGGTCCT
>DATDKZ010000078.1:0-3549 GCA_036519575.1 Actinomycetota bacterium
CCAACGATCGGGGTCGTCGCGAACCAGCCGAAGGTGCTCGCCGGCACACTCGACATCGAGTCCTCCGAGAAGGCCTCGCGCTTCGTGCGGTTCTGCGACGCATTCAACATCCCATTAGTGACATTCGTCGACGTGCCGGGATTCCTGCCGGGAACGGCCCAGGAGTTCGGAGGGATCATCCGCCACGGGGCAAAGCTCTTGTACTCGTTCGCCGAGGCGACCGTGCCCCGCATGACGGTCATCACTCGGAAGGCGTACGGCGGCGCGTACGTGGTCATGAACTCCAAGCACCTTCGGGCCGACGTGTCCTTCGCCTGGCCCACGGCCGAGATCGCTGTCATGGGTCCGGACGGCGCTGTGAGCATCGTGAACAAGAAGGAGATCGAGAAGGCCGAGGACCCCGCGGCCCGACGCACCGAGCTGATCGCTGAATACCAACGGAAGTTCGCCAACCCGTACGTGGCGGCGGAACGAGGCTTCGTCGACGACGTGATCGAGCCGGCCGAGACCCGGTCCCGGCTGATCAAGTCCCTTCGGATGCTCGTGACCAAGCGTGAGGCGGTTCCGGCGCGTAAACACGGGAACATGCCGCTGTGAACGGGGAGCGGCGGTTCGAGGTCCCGGTCGGCCTCACCCGCGAGGAGGAACGGGCCATCGTGCTCGCCCTCGAGCGCTACTTCCTCCAGGAGAGCCCGCACCCCGACCCGTGGGTCCTCGCTGGACGTTTGGACGCAACCGGGTACGGGTCGCTGCAAGCCCGCAGGCACACGGACACGGCGTGGGCCCTCCCCGCGAGAACGGCGTTCACCCGCCGAGGCGTCCCCCCGGTCCAAGGCCGCGGCGACGCGATGTAGATGCCGGGTCTCGCGATCCTTGGCATCCGCCCATGAACGGTGCGACGCTGACCACCGGAGTGGTGTCCAGGCGTCAGGAGGCCATCGAGCGGATGGCCGAGGAGGGATGCTTGCCGCCGCGCTTCTGGGGAAATGGGCCGGGCGACCGATACGGTTGGCATTCGCACGACTATCACAAGGTGCTGTTCTGCCTCACCGGCTCGATCATCTTCCACACCAAGAGCGGGGACATCGAAATGGGGGCCGGGGACCGGCTCGACTTGGCCCCCCGGACCGAGCACGCCGCAACCGTGGGACCAGTCGGTGTGGAATGCGTCGAGGCGCCCAGGTGACGGGCGTCGCCATCCACGTCGATCAGCTGTGGTTCCACACCCCGGGTGGGATCGGGACCTACATCCGAAACCTCGTTCCGGCGATGGCCAAGCGGGATCCTACCCTCGACATCCGCCTATTCCATGCACGGTTCGACGACGAGGGCCCGCCCGAACGGTGGATCCGCGACTTCTGGGTGGAGGAGCTCCAGGCGCCCATCCGGACCCTCTATCCGAGGTGGGATCTCCTCGGGCGGCCGCCACTTCCACCGAGCCTGCAGGGTTCCGACATCGTCCACGCCACCAACCCCGCCGCGATCCCCCCTGCGGCATCGGGGCAGCGGCTGGTAGTGACCGTCCACGATCTGGCATTCGAGTATCACCCGGGGATGTTCCCTCGGTTATGGCGGTACACCTACCGGCTGGGGCTTCGTGCGGCGGTCGCCCGGGCTGACGCCATCGTCACCCCGTCCCGCAACACCGCCGAGGACCTGCTGTCGCGGACGAGGGTCGACCCCGCTCGGCTCCATGTCGTCCCCCTGGCCGCGTCGATCGGCGTCGCGGGTGAGGACGCCGATCCGACCCTGGCACGCCTGAAGGTCCCTGAACCCTACGTCCTGTTCGTGGGGACCCTCGAGCCGCGTAAGAACCTGGTCCGATTGATCCGGGCGTACCGCCGGGTTGCCGCCACCGGCCTCCCGCATGCGCTAGTGCTCGCCGGTCCACTCGGATGGCATCACGACGCGCTGATGCGGGAGATCGCGCTGTCGGGCCCCGGCGACATCGTGATGACCGGCGCCGTGTCCGAGAGGGACCTCGACGCCCTGTACCGTGCGGCCGCCGCGTTCGTCTACCCGTCGCTGTACGAAGGGTTCGGACTTCCGGTGATCGAGGCCATGGTCCGGGGCATCCCCGCGGTCGCATCGAACACCTCCGCCGTCCCCGAGGTGGCCGGAGACGCCACCCTCGGCGTGAACCCCCGGTCGGTGCGCGAGATCGCGCAAGCCATCGAGTCGGTGCTGACGGACCTGGATCTCGCCGAGCGGCTGGCGAAACGGGGCCGGCGCCAGGCCGAGCGGTTCTCCTGGGACGAAACGGCTCGCCTCACACTCCAGGTGTACGACCGGGTGCTCGAGAAGAAGTGACCGCCCCGCAGACGAGGGAACCCGCGTCTTTAGGACGTGTAGTCGTAGAAGCCCGCGCCGCTCTTGCGCCCCAGCCGCCCCGCCGTCACCATCCGTTTCAGAAGCGGTGGCGGCGCGAACAACGGCTCCTTGAACTCCTCGAACAGCACGCTGGCCACGAACAGCGCCGTGTCCAGCCCGATGAGGTCCAGGAGCCGGAGCGGCCCCATGGGATGGGCCAGGCCCAAGCTCACCGCCGTGTCGATGTCCTCGCGTGTGGCGAATCCCTCGTCGAGCATGCGGACGGCGCCGTTGAGGTACGGGATGAGCAGCATGTTCACGATGAACCCCGCGCGGTCCTTCGACAGCACCGTGGTCTTGCCGAGCACCGCACCGAACCCCCGGGAGAACTCGACCGTCTCGTCCGAGGTCGTGATGGCCCTCACCACCTCGATCAGCCCCATCACCGGCACCGGGTTGAAGAAATGCATCCCCACCACCTGCGCTGGTCGCCCGGTGACCGCGGCCAGCTCGACGATGGGGATCGAGCTCGTGTTGCTGGCCAGGACCACCTCGGGCCGGGTGACCTCGTCGAGCCGGCGGAACACCTCGCGTTTGGTGTCGTGGTGCTCAGTCGCCGCTTCGATGACGAGATCGCGATCGGCCAGATCGTCGATGGTCGTGCTGCCGGCGATCCGGGTCAGCTCGTCCGCTCCCTGCTGCTCCTGGAGTTTCCCGCGCTCGACCGCTCGGAGGATGCTGGCCTCGATCCGGCTCCGACCACGTTCCACGAGGTCGGGGTTTGCCTCGACGTAGCGCACGCCGAGGCCGGCTCTCGCACAAACCTCGACGATGCCCGCGCCCATGACGCCGCATCCCACCACCCCGACCTTCCGCACGTCCTCGGCCTTCATCGCCGTCCTCCCACCCGTCGGGTGCCAAGCGTACTCGGGGGTCGGTTCACGGCGTCACGACGCTGAAGGTCACCGACGCCGTGACGGGCGGGTCGAACGGGCCGTGGTCAACCGCCACGAACTCGGCCTTCAGCCGGTACGTGCCCGGCGAGAGGGCCAGGGTCTGGTCTGTGGAGGACGTCATGGACACCAGCCGGCCGTCCAGGATCAGGTGAACGTGCCCCTCGTTCGGCACCAATCGTGAGGACGTGAAACCGACGATCCTCCCTCCGATGAGCTGGAGGTGGACCTGCACGTCGGCCGGATCGCCGCGGAACACCTGACTGGGTCGCGGAGACAGGATCTC
>DATDKZ010000079.1:0-13977 GCA_036519575.1 Actinomycetota bacterium
TCCCGCCGATGGCTCCGAACGCGACACCGATCCCGAGGGGCCAGAAGAACGCGGCCAGGTGCGAGGGGTGACCCGATAGGGGTGCGGCGTCGGGGAGCGCAAGGCGAAGGCTCAACCCCCACGAGGCGATCCAGCTGAGGACGGCGTAGGGGACGGCGACCTTGGCTCCGTGGATTCCCCGGCGGAGCTCGGGGCCTCCCACGGTCTGGCCGATCCTTCGCCCCGCCCGCGTCAGCATCCAGGCGGCCAGGGCGGTGCCCGACAGCAGCGCGAATGCCACCACGGCGTCCACGGCGTAGCCGCCGGCCCAAGCGAGGACCTGCTCGGCATGAGCCGGCAGGCGAAGGTTGGGGGATCGAAACGCCATCCCGACGTGATGGAACGCGTAGAACAGGGCCCACCCGTACCGAGCGGCCTGGCCGGCCGACGCATCTCCCAGCGCGCCCGCCAAAAGCGCCAGGAACGCGACGACCTGCCCCAGAGCGGCGACGGAGAGTGCGGCGAGGAGGGCGCCGCGGATGGCCTGCGGCCATCCGCGGCGCACCATCGACGATGCTCCCGTCTCGACCGTCTCGGTGTCGGGCGGTCCCGCCGACATCTCCACCCCTCTCGCCAGGATCGTACCCGCGGCCTCGGACGGTCCTTCGGCCACATCGAGGGTATCCTGCCTGCCTGCTCGAACGGGCCGCTCGGTTCCCGAGCACCTCGTCGCAACCCTGTGCAGGACGAAACGCACGAACCCGAGGAGAGACCATGACGCCCCCAGATGACATGGCCGGTTTGTCGAGCAACGGTGCGGCGGCACGCGCTGTCGACCTGTTCAAGGTCTACGGCTCGGGCGATGCAGAGGTGGTGGCGCTCGGCGGCGTCACCGTCGACTTCGAGTCAGGGCGGTTCACCGCGATCATGGGCGCGTCGGGGTCGGGAAAGTCCACGCTGCTCCACTGCATGGCCGGCCTCGACGCCCCGACGTCGGGGCAGGTGTACATCGGCGACGTGGACCTCACGACCCTGTCGGAGAAGCAGCTCACGCTGATCCGGCGGGACAAGGTCGGATTCGTGTTCCAGGCGTACAACCTGGTGCCGACCCTCACCGCGGCCGAGAACATCACGCTCCCGCTCGACATCGCCGGCGACAAGCCCGACCGGGGATGGTTCGACACCGTCGTTGACGCCGTGGGGCTCCGGTCCCGCCTGGGCCACCGCCCGAACGAGCTCTCGGGAGGTCAGCAGCAGCGGGTGGCGGGGGCCAGGGCCCTGGTCAGCAAGCCCGAGATCGTCTATGCGGACGAGCCCACCGGGAACCTGGACTCGAAGAGCAGCGTGGAACTGCTGTCGTTCCTCCGCAGCGCCGTCGACGACCATCACCAGACGATCGTCATGGTCACCCACGACCCGAGCGCCGCGAGCTTCGCCGACCGAGTCGTCTTCCTCTCCGACGGCCACGTCGTGGACGAGATGCGCGACCCGACCTCCGAGCGCGTGCTCGATCGGCTGAAGTCGCTGGAGGTCTGATCCTCGTGCTGCACGCCACGCTGAAGAGCCTCCTGGCCCGCAAGCTTCGTCTCGCCCTCACCGCGCTCTCGATCGTCCTTGGCGTGGGGTTCGTGGCGGGGACGTTCGTCCTGACCGACACCATGAACAAGGCGTTCGACGATCTGTTCACCCAGGCCGCCTCGGGGAGCGACGTCATCGTCCGGGCGACGTCGGCGTTCGAGCCGAGCCAGGCGGGCCCGGGAGGTGGCGGGGGTGAGCAACGCGAGCCGATCCCCGAGAACCTGGTCGCCACCGTGAGGGGCGTTGCGGGCGTCCGCTCGGCGGAGGGCAGTGTCTCGGGCTACGCGCAGATGGTCGATCCGAAGACGGGCGACACCATCGGCGGGGTCGGCCCGCCGACGATCGGGGGGAACTGGAACACCACGGCGGACGCCACGCTCGAGCTGCGGTCGGGGACCCCGCCCACCGGCCCCGACCAGGTGGTAGTGGACGCGGCGACCGCGAAGAAGTACCAGCTCTCGGTGGGTCAGACCATCAGGATCCTGTTCCAGGGACCGTCGCGCGAATTCCGGATCGTGGGCATCGCCGGGTTCGGGACGGCGGACAACCTGGGCGGGGCCACGCTCGCACTGTTCGATACGGCGACCGCCCACCAGGTCCTGGACAAGGTGGGCGTGGTCGACGAGATCGACGTGATCGCGGACCCCGGCGTGTCGGACACCGAGCTCCGAGGGAGCATCCAGGATGCCCTCCCCACTGGGGTCGAGGCGGTCACCAGCACCACCGTCGCCGACGAGAACTCGCAAGCGCTGAAGGAGGCGCTGGGGTTCTTCCGGACGGCGCTGCTCGTCTTCGCGTTCATCGCCCTGTTCGTCGGCGCGTTCATCATCTTCAACACCTTCTCGATCATCGTCGCCCAGCGCATGCGTGAGCTCGCCCTGTTGCGGACTCTCGGCGCAACCCGCCGACAGGTGATGACGTCGGTGATCGTGGAGGCCTTCGCCGTTGGGCTGTTCGCCTCGGTCCTTGGGATCGTCGCCGGCATCGGAATCGCCCTCGGACTCCAGGGGCTGCTCGCGGCATTCAACATCGATCTCCCCAGCACCTCGCCCCAGCTTGAGCCGCGCACGATCATCGTGGCGCTCTTCATCGGGACGGTCGTCACGGTCTTCTCCTCGATCCTGCCCGCGTGGCGAGCGGCCAAGGTCGCCCCGGTCCAAGCCCTGCGGGAGTCGCAGGAGACCGGGGCCGGGGGGTCGTGGGGGCGACGGCTCGTGGTCGGGCTCCTGGTCACGGTCGGCGGGATGGCGGCCCTCCTGTACGGCCTGTTCGGAACGCCCTCCAGCACTGCGATCCTCATCGGGGCCGGAGCGGCGGCCACGTTCATCGGCATCGCCATCCTGTCCCCGCTCGTCGCCAGGCCGATCGCCGCGGCGATCGGGGCGCCCATCCGGGGCCTGGGCATCCAGGGCAAGCTGGGGAGGGAGAACGCCATGCGCAACCCACGCCGCTCTGCCTCGACGGCCGCCGCGCTGATGATCGGGCTGGGGTTGGTGGCGATGGTGGCCATCCTGGCGGCGTCGCTGAAGGCGTCGTTCGATGCCGCGCTCAACGAGACGCTGAAGGCCGACCTGATCCTGTCGACGTCCTCGTCCTTGCCGTTCAGCCCGGACGCCGCGGCCAGGACGCGCCGGGTGCCGGGCGTGGCCGCCGCGTCGGAGTTTCGACAGGGGGGGTTCCGGGTGAACGGATCGACGGCGTTCCTGACCGCCGTCGATCCGTCCACGGTCGAGCAGGTCACCTCGCTGAAGGAGTCGCCCGGCTCCATCCAATCGTTGGCGGATGGGGACGTGCTGGTGTTCGACGACGTGGCCACGAAGAACGGTTGGGCGGTCGGCGACACCCTCCCGGCCGCCTTCGGGACGGTGGGCAGGACCTCGCTCACGGTCGGGGGCACCTACGACGAGAATCGTCTGGTCGGCAACTACGTGGTCTCGCTCGAGACCTACGGGAAGTACTTCCCTGAGCAACTCGACACGTTCGTGATGGTGAAGCTCCAACCCGGAGCGGACCTACAGACGGTGCAGGGGGCGATCGAGGAGGCGACCCGGAGCTTCGGCAACATCGAGGTGCAGAACCAGACGGCGTTCCGGGACCAGCAGGCCGGATTCATCAACCAATTGGTCGGGCTGATCACCGCGCTGCTGGCGATGGCCATCCTCATCGCGTTGTTCGGCATCGTGAACACCCTCGGCCTGTCCATCTTCGAGCGAACCCGCGAGCTCGGGCTGCTGCGAGCGGTGGGCATGAGCCGGCGACAGGTGCGGTCGATGATCCGGTGGGAGTCGGTGATCATCGCCATCCTCGGCGCCGTGTTGGGCATCGTCATCGGCGTCGCGTTCGGCTGGTCGATCCAGCAGGCGCTGGCGTCCCAGGGACTGACCGAGCTTCGGGTCCCCGGTGGGCAGCTCGTTCTGTACTTCATCCTCGCGGGCTTCGCGGGCGTGCTGGCTGCGATCCTGCCGGCCCGCCGGGCGGCCAGGTTGAACGTCCTTCGGGCCATCTCGTACGAGTAGTCGGCCGTCGGCGGCTGACAGCACGAAGACGCGCGCAGGTGCACGGAGCCGTGCGGCTATCATGGCTGCCCATGCCGCAGATCGAGCTCCCCGACGGGCACCGCGTCGCGCTCCCCGAGGGCGAGCCGATCGGCTCGATCCTGCCTCCCGAAGCGATCGTCGCCCGGTTCGACGGCGAGTTGGTGGACCTGTCGTTCGTCCCGGAGCGCGACGGAACGGTGGAACCTGTGACTGTGGACCAGCCCGACGGGCTGCATGTCCTTCGGCATTCCACGGCCCATGTGATGGCCCAGGCGGTATGCGAGCTGATCCCCGGCGCGAAGTACGCGATCGGCCCACCGATCGAGGACGGGTTCTACTACGACTTCGAGCTCCCGCAGCCACTCACCCCGGACGACCTCCCGCGGATCCGAGCGCGGATGGACGAGATCCGGGCGGCGGACCAGCCCTTCGTCCGGGAAGAGCTGTCACGTCAACAGGCGCTCGAGCAGTTCGCGGACCAGCCGTACAAGCGGGAGATCATCGAGGGCCTCGACGAAGCCGAGGGCGCCGGCGCGGACACGGTGGTGGTCTATCGGAGTGGCGAGTGGTCCGACCTGTGCCGGGGTCCGCACGTGCCGTCCACCGGGCGGCTCGGCTCGTTCATCCTGTTGAAGCTGGCCGGCGCCTACTGGCGGGGCGACGAGTCGCGTCCCATGCTCCAGCGGATCTACGGGACCGCGTGGCCGACCGAGAAGGACCTGGAGGCGTATCTCCACCGGGTGGAGGAGGCGGAGCGCCGCGATCACCGGAAGCTCGGGCGCCAGCTGGACCTGTTCTCCTTCCCCGAGGAGCTGGGGCCCGGGCTCGTCGTGTGGCACCAGCGTGGGGGGATCTTCCGCAAGCAACTCGAGGATTATGTCCGGGATCTTCATCTCGAGCGGGGCTACGATCTCGTAGTCACGCCCCATCTGGCCCGCCGCGTGCTGTGGGACACCTCAGGCCACACGGCGAAGTTCATCGAGAATATGTACCCGGTCATGGACGACGGGCAGGGCAACGAGTACTTCGTCAAGCCAATGAACTGCCCGTTCCACGTCCTGGTCTACAAGTCGCAGGTGCGCTCCTACCGCGACTTGCCGATGCGCCTGTCCGAGCTCGGCACCGTGTACCGGTACGAGCGAGCCGGTGTCGTCCACGGACTGCTTCGTGTTCGGGGCATGACCCAGGACGACTCGCACATCATCTGCCGGGAGGACCAGCTGATCGACGAGATCCTGTCCGTCTTCGACCTCACGCTCGACATCCACCGTACCTTCGGGTTCGAGGATCCGGTGGTCACCCTGTCGACGAAGCCCGGCCAGGCCATCGGCGAGGAGTCGATGTGGGCCCGGGCCATCGAGGCCCTGACGAAGGCGCTGAACAACAGCGGGCTCGAGTACGCCGTGGCCGAGGGGGAGGGAGCGTTCTACGGCCCGAAGGTGGACTTTCACTTCCGAGATGCGATCGGGCGCCTGTGGCAGCTGACCACGGTGCAGGTCGACTTCGCCCTGCCCGAGCGGTTCGACATGGAGTTCGTGGGCGAGGACAACGAGCGCCATCGCCCCGTGATGATCCACCGGGCAATCCTCGGATCCCTCGAGCGATTCTCGGGGGTGTTGATCGAGCACTACGCCGGGGCCTTTCCGCTGTGGCTCGCGCCCGAGCAGGTGCGGCTGGTGCCGGTGGCCGACCGCCACGTGGAGCATGCGCGCGAGCTGGCGGAGAGGCTACGGAGCGCCGGGCTCCGGCCCTTCGTCGACGCGACCGGCGAGACCGTGGGGAAGAAGGTGCGGGCGGCCCAGCTCATGAAGGCCCCGTACACGCTGGTCATCGGGGACCGCGAGATGGAAGGTGGAAACATCACCGTCCGCAATCGGGCGGGCGCCGAAGCAAAGGACGTGGCGCTCGACGCGTTCGTCCGGGCACTGGTCGAGGAGGCCGGCACCCGCTCGCTCCAGCAGAGCCGGTTCGGAGAGTAGCGGGCGGTGGAACGGCTGTGGTCGCCGTGGCGGATGGAGTACATCGAGGCGGCGAAGGGCGAGCCGGACGGATGCATCTTCTGCGACCTTCCGGCCAAGGGCGACGATGCGGTCGCGCTGATCCTGGCTCGGGGTGAGCGGGGATTCGTGCTCATGAACTCCTTCCCCTACAACCCCGGTCACCTGATGGTCGCGCCGTTCCGGCACACCGGCGACTTCGAGGACATCCACGATGATGAGCTCTCGGACCTGGACGGACTGATGAAACGCTCGCTCCGCGCCCTGCGGGAGGAGATGGAGCCGCACGGCTTCAACATCGGGATGAACCTCGGGCGGGTGGCGGGCGCCGGCATCCCCGACCACGTGCACTGGCACGTCGTCCCCCGGTGGAACGGCGATACGAACTTCATGCCGGTAGTTGGTCAGACCCGGGTCCTGCCCGAGCTGCTCGAGGAGACCTACCGCAAGCTGGCCCCTCGATTCCAACGATCAGGGGAGCAGTAACGGGCGCTACTTCTTCGCCTCGTCCTTGGCCTTCTGGGCCTCGGCGATCAGCCGGTCGGCGAAGTGGGACGGCACCTCCTCGTAATGGGAGAACTTCATGTTGAAGGCTCCCCGGCCGCCGGTCAGGGAACGGAGGTCGATCGCGTAGCGGGCCACCTCCGCCTGGGGGACCTGGGCCTTGATCCGCTGCTTGCCGGGTCCGGCAGATTCCATCCCCTGGATCTTGGCGCGTTTGGAGTTCAGGTCTCCCATCACGTCGCCGGTGTGATCGTCCGGCACGACGATCTCGAGCTCCACGATGGGCTCGAGCAGAACGACGCCCGCTTGCTGGGCGGCGTCCTTCAGGGCCAGCGATCCCGCGATCTGAAAGGCCATATCGGAGGAGTCCACCGTGTGGAACTTCCCGTCGACCAGCGTGACCCGAACGTCGACCATGGGGTTGCCGGAGAGGACCCCTTCCTGCATGGCCTTCACGACGCCCTTCTCCACCGATCCGATGAACTGGTTGGGGATCGCCCCGCCGAAGATCTTGTCCTGGTACTCGAACCCCGAACCTCGGGGGAGGGGCTCGATCTCGACGCTGGCCACGCCGAACTGGCCGTGGCCACCGGTCTGCTTCACGTGGCGGCCCAGGCCCTTCCCCGAGCCCCGGATGGTCTCGCGATAGGCGATCTTGGCCGGTGTGGTTGTGACCTCGACCCCGAACTTCCGCTTCATTCGCTCCATCATCACCTCGAGGTGGGCCTCGCCCATCCCGTAGGCCACGGTCTCGTGGGTCTCGTCCGAGCGTTCAACGCGGAACGTGGGGTCCTCCTCGCGCAGACGCGCGAGCGCGGTGGACAGCTTGTCCTCATCTCCCTTGGTCTTTGGGGCGATGGCGTAGGCAAGGAGCGGCTCCGGCATCTCCATCGAAGGGAGCTTCACCGGGTCGTCCTTGGTGGAGAACACGTCGCCGGTCGTCGTGTGCGACAGTTTGGCCACGGCACCGATGTCACCGGCGGGCACCTCCGCCACGGAGTCGTGCTCCTTGCCTCGGAGGGTGAACAGTTGGCCCACCCGCTCGTCCGTGCCCTTCGTGGTGTTGTACACAGCAGAGTCCGGCCGCATCGTGCCCGAGAACACGCGGAGCATCGTGATGTGGCCGACGTACGGGTCGGAGACCGTCTTGAACACCAGGGCGGTGAGTGGCTGCGAGGGATCGCAGGTCCGCTGCTTCTCCTCGCCGGACTTCGACACGACCGTGATCGGTCCTCGGTCAACGGGCGAGGGGAACTCGTCCACGATGAACTGGAGTACCCGGTCCGCCCCAATGGGCCGCGCCGCCGCGGCCACCAGCACCGGCGCGATCCTCGCCTCGGCGAATCCCCTCTTCACCCCTTGGACCACCTCGTCCTCGGACAACTCGCCCTGCTCCAGGTACTTCTCGATCAGCGCGTCGTCGGACTCGGCCACCGCCTCCATGAGCTTCTCCCGGAAGGGGTCGGCCTTGCCGGAGATGTCATCGGGCCACGGTCCCTCCTCCGCCCGTGGTCCGGAGCCGTAACGGAACGCTCGCCGCGTAAGGAGGTCCGCGATGCCCTCGAACTCGTGCTCCTCGCCGAGCGGAAGCTCGAGCGGCGCGACCTGCGTGCCGAAGGCCCCAACGAGCTGCTCCAGGGCGCGTTCGAACGAGGCCCGCTCCCGGTCCAGCTTGTTGACCAGGATGGCCCGTGGCAGTCCCGCCTCGACCGCGAGCTCCCATGCCACCTCGGTCTGGACCTCGACCCCCTCCACCGCCGACACCACAAGGAGCACGGCATCGACGGCCCGGATGGCCGAGCGCAGGTCGCCGACGAAGTCCGCGTATCCGGGCGCGTCGAGGATGTTCACCTTGACGCCGTTCCACTCGACCGGGGCCATGGCCAGTGAGACGCTCAGTCCCTTCTTGACCTCCTCGGGCTCGAAGTCTGAGACCGTGTTGCCGTCCTCCACCTTGCCCATACGCGTGACGGCGCCGGAGGCAAAGAGCATGGCTTCGACCAGTGTCGTCTTCCCGGCACCCCCGTGACCGGCGAGGAGGACGTTGCGGATGTTCGTGGGTTCGTACGTCTTCACCGGCGGGCCTTTCGGCGCGGATCGGCAGGTGCGGAAGGAACCCGGGGATTCTAGCGCGGCGAGGCGAGGCTCCTTCGGGCCGCTTCGAACGCGGTGATACGCTCGCCGCGGTGTCGGTCTCGGTGAACGCGCAGGCGAGAAGGCGCGTGGCCTTCGTGCTGGTCGCGATCGCGGCGGCGGGCGCGGTAGGGATCGCGACCTGGCAGATGCTCACTGGCCGGCCGATCGGTGCGGGCCTGGGGGCGCTGGCGGCCGGTGCCATCCTCCTGGCGGCCGATCCGATGATGCTCGGTCCCGGGGCGATGCTCGAACGAACGGTCGCCTCGTATGTGGATCGGGCGTACGACGGAGCCATCCTCGCGGCCATCGCCTGGGCATACCGGGCCACGGACCCCTTGATCGCGGTTGGCGCGCTCGTGGCGCTCGGGGCGAGCTTCCTCGCGTCCTACGTCCGGGCCCGCGGCGCATCGCTCGGTTACGGCGTGGGCGAGAGCTCGATCACGCGGGGGCTCCGCTACGGATTGATCTCGGCCGGCCTCTTGGTCGATGGGCTCGGTTTGGCGCTCTGGACCTTGGCATCGGTGATGGGGCTCGCGGCACTGGTGCGGACCAGCCAGGTGGCGAAGGAGGAGCGGGCCTGAGCGTCGAGACCCCAAGGGAACTGCTGGCCCTCTGGTCGTTCCGCCTGGTCGCCTGGCTGGCAAGGACGTTGCCGGAGCGAGCCGGGCGCCGTGCGTTCGATACTTTCGGGCGCCTGGCCTTCCGCCTGCTCCCCGGTGTGCGGGCCACGGTCGCAGCGAACCAGGCCATGGTCCTGGGGCAGGAGCCCCGGTCCGACCTGGTGGTATCGGCCACGAAGGAGGCGTTCTCGCTCTACGCGAGGTACTGGTTCGACACGTTTCGGGCCCGGGTCCTGCCCGTCGCCGAGCTGAATGCGCGCACGATCACGGAGGGGGTCGACAACATCGACCGGGCCCTCCAAGGTGGCAAGGGCTGCATCACGGTCCTGCCCCACATGGGGAACTGGGACGTTGCCGGGCGATGGCTGGCGGCCCACGACTACCGGATCGCGTCCGTAGCCGAGGAGCTCCGCCCGAGGAAGCTGTTCGAGCTGTTCCTTGAACACCGGGAGGCCCTGGGGATGAAGATCATCCCGCTGACCAGGGACGGGCACGTCGGTCAGCAGCTCGGCGCGCTGCTCGGCCAGAACTGGATCGTGGCCCTGGTGGCGGACCGGGACCTCACCGGGCGAGGGGTCGAGGTGGAGATGTTCGGCGCGCCCCGGAGGCTCCCAGTCGGGCCGGCGCTGCTGTCGCTGTCGACCGGAGCGCCACTGCTCGTCTGTCCGGTGTGGACCACCGACACCGGATGGAAGATCCGGATCGGGGCGGCGCTTGAGATCGAGCGGACCGGTGACATACGTGCCGACGTGGCCGCGCTCACGCGGAGGATGGCCGCGGAGTTCGAACGGGCCATCGCGTCGCGACCGGTCGACTGGCACATGTTCCAGCCCGCCTGGAACAATCGGCTCGGCCCCGTCGGGAGGAACGGCCGGGACCCGTGAGGGTCGCCCTGGCCTGTCCCTATGCCTGGGACTCCCCGGGCGGTGTCCAGGTGCACGTCCGGGAGCTGGGGGAGCGGCTCCGAGGGCGTGGGCACCAGGTGCTCGTGTTGACGCCGTCCCGGAATCGGCCGGCCGACCCGTGGGTTCGGGCGGTGGGGCGACCCGTCGAGGTGCCGTACAACCGGTCGACCGCCCCGATCGACCCTCGGCCCTGGTCGGTGCGACCGGTTCGTCGGCTGCTGCTCGCGTTCCGGCCCGACGTCGTGCACACACACGAGCCATTCACTCCGAGCACCTCGATGTGGGCCATGCTGTCCTCACGCGCTCCGGTGGTGGCGACGTTCCATGCAGGGGCGGAGCGGTCCCTGCTGTTCGATCTGGCCACGCCGGTACTGCGAATCATGGCCCGCAACATCGACGTGCGGATCGCCGTGTCCGAGCGGGCGGCGGCCTTCGCCCGCGCGCGGCTGGGCGGGGAGTTCCGGGTCGTGCCGAACGGACTGGACGTCGCGTCCTTCGCCGCCTCGGAGCCCGCCGACCTCGATCCGGGGCGCAGGCTCCTGTTCGTGGGGCGCTTCGACCGTCGCAAAGGATTCCCCGTTGCGGTGGAGGCGTTCCGCCTGCTCGTAGAGCGACATCCGGACATCCGGCTGATCGTCGCCGGCGATGGAAAGGAACGGGCGGCGGCCGACCGCCTCAAGCCCCCAGTGCGCGACCGGGTGACGATGCTCGGGACCGTGCCGCGCGACCAGCTCCCTCGGTACTTCGCTGCCTGCGACCTGCTGGTCGCGCCGTCGCTCAGCGGGGAGAGCTTCGGCTACGTGCTCCTCGAGGCCATGGCGGCCGGGCTCCCCGTCGTGGCCAGCCGGATCCCCGGCTACGACGAGGTCGTGCGAGACGGGCGGGAGGGCTTCCTGGTGCCGCCGGGTAACCCGCGCGCGGTGGCCGACGCAGCGGCGAAGGTGCTCGACGATCCGGCGTTGGCACAGACGATGGGCCACGCCGGCCGCGCGACTGCCGCCCGGTACGACTGGGGGGTCGTGGCGGAGGAGATCGAGGCCGCGTATCGGGAGGCCCTGGCGCTACGATAGGTGCATGTCGGCACTCTTGATCGCCGTCGGCCTCGTCGTCCTGGTCCTCCTGTACGCCATCTACTTGTTCAACCGCCTGGTCTCGCTGCGAAACCGAGTAGACAACGGTTGGTCGCAGATCGACGTGCAGCTCCGCAGACGGTACGACCTCATCCCCAACCTCGTGGAGACGGTGAAAGGGTACGCGGCGCACGAGCGCGAGCTCTTCGAGCAGGTGGCGGCGGCTCGTTCCCAGGCCATCGGCGCGTCGAGCGTCGGCGACCAGGCCCAGGCCGAGAACCAGCTCACCGCGGGCCTCCGGCGCCTGATGGCGGTGGCGGAGAACTACCCCGACCTGAAGGCGAGCCAGAACTTCCTGGCCCTCCAGGAGGAGCTGACCGGGACCGAGTCGAGGATCGCGTACGCCCGGCAGTTCTACAACGACCAGGTGATGCTGTTGAACACGCGGATCCAGGCCGTGCCCTCGAACGTGGTCGCGAAAGTCTTCGGGTTCACGCCTCGGGAGTTCTTCGATATCGAGGATCCCATCCGCGGCCCCGTCCAGGTGGACCTCACCCACCCATAGTCCGTGTACGAGCAGATCGCCTCGAACCGGCGGAAGTCGGTCGTCCTCATCCTGGGAGCGATCCTGCTGCTCGGGGCGGTGGGCTATGCGATCGGGCTCATCACCCAGCAGGGTCCGGTCTGGCTGATCTTCGGCGTCGCCCTCGCCGTCGTCATGTCGGCCGGCTCGTACTTCTACGGCGACCGGATCGTGCTGGCCTCCACCCGTGCGCGCGAGGTGACGCCGGAACAGGAACCCCGACTGCACAACATCGTCGAGGGACTCGCCATCGCAGCGGGGATCCCCAAGCCCCGCGTGTACATCGTGCCGGAGCAGGCCCCGAACGCGTATGCGACCGGGCGCGACCCGGAGCACTCCTCGATCGCCGTGACCCAGGGGCTGCTGGAGGCGATGAACCGGGTGGAGCTGGAAGGGGTCGTGGCCCACGAGATGTCCCACGTCCTGGACCGCGACATGCTGGTCGGAACCATCGTGGCGACACTTGTCGGTGCCGTCGTCCTGATCTCCGAGTTCTTCACGCGCGCCCTGTGGTGGGGCGGGGTGGGTGGGCGTCGCGGCAACGACCGGGGGGGAGGGCCGGCCGAGGCCATCCTGTTCGCCGCGGGGTTGGTGCTGCTGATCCTTGCGCCGATCGTCGGGCAGGTCGTGCGGTTCGCCATGTCGCGGCAACGCGAGTACCTGGCGGACGCCCAGGGGGCGATGCTCACCCGATACCCGCCGGGACTGGCGGCCGCGCTCAAGAAGATCGCGGCCGCCAGCAGCATCCCCATGCGCTCGGCGAACAACGCCACGGCCCACCTGTGGCTGAACCAACCGTCGCGGATCCAGGGCGAGCGGATGGGCCCCCTGGAACGGCTGTTCTCCACGCACCCGCCGATCGAGGACCGCATCCGCCGCCTCGAAGAGATGTGACGTTCTTGTCGCACCTCGTTGAGGGAGGCCCGGCCGGCGAGTAGCATCCTGCGGTCCGGCGTATGCCCGGTGCCCGTAGGCCCCCCGATACCCACTCGAACCACATGGAGGTCCCTTGAGCTTGACCCGTCGCGGAAAGGTGGCGGCGGGGGCGTCGACCGTCGCGGTCCTGGCGCTCGCCGCCGTGGGCTACTTCGTCGTCTTCCCCAACCGCGCTCCGGCCTTCGTCCAGGACGCCATGTCCAAGGTCGGCCTGGCCGAGCCGCCGCCCCCGCCGTGCCCCCTCACGGGGGAGCCGGCTCCCCATGGCCAGGTCCCCGACCGCCCGGCGCTCGCCATCAAGGTGGAGAACCTTCCGGACGCCCGGCCCCAAGCCGGCCTGGACCGAGCCGACGTCGTCTACGAGGAACCCGTGGAGGGAGGGATCACCAGGTTCATCGTGGTGTACCAGTGCCACAGCGCCGGGAGGGTTGGGCCGGTCCGAAGCGGTCGGACCACCGATCCCAAGGTCCTGGTCCAGTTCGGCCACCCGGTGATGGGCTACGCCGGCGGCCAGGCTCCGGTGGTGCGGGCCATCGACCGCGCGGGCGTGATCGACATGAACTACGACATCGCCATCTCCGCGTACAGCCGCGACGACAGCCGCGCGGCTCCGCACAACCTGTACACGTCCACCCGGCAGCTGTGGAAGGCCGCAAAGTCGCGGGACGGCGCTCCCGCACCCGTCTTCTCATACGATCCTGAGGTCGCGGGACCGTCTCGTAAGGCTCGCACCGTGCACCTGCCGTTCTCCTCCTATTCCGACGTGTTCTGGACATGGAGCAGAACGCAGTCGGCCTGGCTCCGGTCCCACGGGACCGTCCCCCACGTGCTCGAGGACGGCACCCAGGTCCGCGCGGCGAATGTCGTGGTCATGCAGGTCGAGGTCAGCAGCGGGCCGATCGTCGACGCGGCCGGAAACCATTCGCCCGAGGTCGAGCTGACCGGCTCGGGCAGGGCCTACGTGTTCCGGGACGGCCGGATGGTCATCGGCCGGTGGGAGCGCGAGACCCTGAAGGACGTGACCACGTTCGCCACGAAAGCCGGCAGGCAGATCGCCCTCGCGCCCGGCGTCACCTGGGTGGAGCTCCTGCCCAGCACGATCAGCGTGGAGGCAGACCGGTAGGACCGGCCA
>DATDKZ010000080.1:0-2593 GCA_036519575.1 Actinomycetota bacterium
GGAGAGCCGGCCGATACCGGCCGTCGGCCATACCGGGGCGTGAAGGTCTTGGGTTCCCTAGGTCGAAAGGCGGTTACCGAGTGGGGCGGACCGCCCCGGAGGAGCGAGGGTTCCGCTAGCCGCCGGCGACGGCCGGGAGGATCGACACCGTGTCGCCGTCGGCGACCTCGGTCTCCAGGGAGCCGAGGTACCGCACGTCCTCATCGTTCACGTAGACGTTGATGAAGCGATGCAGTCCGCCCCCGTCGGCGAGGACGTTCTTCGTGACACCCGGATACCGCGACTCGAGATCCTTCAGGACCTCGCCGAGCGTGGCACCCTCGACGGTCACCCTGGCCTCGTCACCGGCGAACTTGCGAAGGATCGTTGGGAGTTTGACGGTCACGGGCATCGCTTCAGCAGCTCCTCATCCGGCTCGGGCGGGGACGCCACAGAACTGCTCGTAATCGATCAACTCGGTGATCGTCGGATCCTTGCCGCACACCGGGCAATCGGCGTCCCAGCGGATCTTCATCTCTTGGAAGTCCATGGTGAGGGCGTCGTACAGGAGCAACCGGCCCTCGAGCGTGTCGCCCTCACCCGTGATGATCTTGATCGCCTCGGTCGCTTGGATCGACCCGATCACGCCCGGCAAAACACCGAACACGCCACCCTCGGCGCAGCTCGGGACGGTGCCGGGTGGCGGCGGAGCCGGGAACAGGCACCGGTAGCACGGCGTCTCTTGACCGGGCATGAACACCGTTGCCTGGCCTTCGAACTGGTAGATCGAACCGTACACGAGGGGCTTGCCCGTGAACTGCGTCGCATCGTTGACGAGGTAGCGGACCGGGAAGTTGTCGGTGCCGTCGACGATCACGTCGTAGCCCTCGAAGATCTCGAACACGTTCGTCGAGAACAGCAACGTCTCGTGGCCTACGACCTCGATCGTGGGGTTGATCGCGCGGAGGTGTTCGACCGCCGAGGCCACCTTCGAGCGGCCGACGTCGGCCGTGGTGTGCAGGATCTGGCGCTGAAGGTTGGTCACATCCACCTGGTCGAAGTCCACGATGCCGAGTTTGCCGATGCCGGCGGCGGCCAGGTACATCGCGACGGGAGAGCCGAGTCCGCCGGCGCCGATCACCAAGACGGAGCTATCGAGGAGCTTCCGCTGACCTTTACCGCCGATGTTCGGAAGGATGATGTGGCGCGAGTAGCGCTGTACCTGCTGCTCCGTGAACCTCGGTGTAGACGTCGGGTCGCTCATAGGATCGCGACCTCATCTTCCTCGAAGTTTCCATCGTGCATAACGAAGGCCCGCAGGTCGGGTTGTTCGAGATCGGATAGGGAAAGGATGAGGTACCGCGTTCCTGGATACCAATCCTGAGCTTGGATCGCCTCCCTGCGGTCGGTCTCGGAGGGAGAGGCCTCGGAGTGCGTATGGGAGTGGAAGAACGCCCAGATACTCCAACCCTCTTCGTCGATCTCATCCTGGATGCGCATGAGATCTAAGGGGTCGATGCGATAGGTCGCAGTACTCGCATCGATGTTCCGGGCTGGAAAGACCTTGGCAGGGCGGCCGTCACCGTTGGCAGCGACCACACCACAGCATTCGTTCGGGAACTCCCGTAGCCCATGTTTCATGATCTCTTTGTAAAAGACGCCGTCGAGCTCGGTCACGCTTCGTCTCCGGGAGGTCGGCCGGACAGGCGCAGCCGCCTGTTGCAGGTGCAAATGCTACCAGCGGGGTGGGTTATTCCCGGACCCGTCCGGTCACGGTGATCGACCCCGGTGGACCAGGCACGACCTCGCCGATCTGGGTGAACAGCTCCATGGACAGGCTCCGATCCGAAGCCACCAAGAGTCCTCCACTCGTCTGCGCGTCGGCCAACACGACTTGTTCGGGCGGCGTGAGCTCGCCCCACTCGGTGACCTCCTGCAGCCACGCGTGGTTGCGCTTGGTCCCGCCGGCGACGATGTCCCGTCTGGCGAGGTCGAGCACCGTCGGGAGGAGCGGCACGGAGTCCGCGCTCACGATCGCCGCGCACCCGCTCGCTTCCAGCATCTTCCGGAGGTGCCCGAGGAGACCGAACCCGGTGACGTCCGTCCCCGCTCCCACGCCGGCCGCGACCATCGCTTCCGACGCGTCCGCGTTGAGCGCCGTCATCGTGGTCACCGCGAGCCGGGCGACGTCTTCGTCCGTCTGCCCGCGCTTGATCGCCGTCGTGATGAGCCCGGTCCCGATCGGCTTCGAGAGGTACAGATGCATCCCCGGTCGTGCCGTCGAGTTGCGGACGATCGCGTCCGTCTCGACGAAGCCGATGGCGACCATCCCGAACAGCGGTTCTCGCTCGGTGGTGATGGTGTGCCCGCCGACCACCGCTGCGCCGGCCTCGAGGACGATCTGGCGAGCACCCGCCAAGACCTCGGCGAGCAGCTCGAGCGGGAGCTCGTCGACGGGCCATCCCGCCACGTTCAACGCGAGCCGGGGCGACCCGCCCATCGCGTACACGTCACTGAGTGCGTTGGCGGCCGCGATCCGGCCCCAGTCGCCGGGGTCGTCGACCAACGGCGTGAAGAAGTCGAGGGTGAGCACCAGTCCGGTTCCATCCGTGAG
>DATDKZ010000081.1:0-9940 GCA_036519575.1 Actinomycetota bacterium
CGTCGCTATCATCGGAGCGTGCCCACTCGGCAGGTCCGGGCGACCCTCATGCCCACGCGGGATGGCTGGATCGGCCGCATCCCCTCCACCGGCGTCGAGGTCACCGGGTCGTCGCGTGCCCGCTGTCTGGCCAGGCTGCGCCGCGCGGCAGGAGACGGCGTGCCGGTCATCGTCGAGGTCACCCCAGAACTGGCCGGCGTGGCCGAGGCCGCTGCGATCCTGGGATGGGACCGTCGGCGCGTGATCACGTACGTGGACCGGGGATCGTTCCCCGAGCCTGTGACGCGCCTGGCCTCCGGACGCGTGTGGCGGCGTGAGGACGTCGAGGCCTTCGCTCGAGCGCGGAACCCCAAACGCGTCGAGCGCCGAGTCCGGTGAACGCCTCCCGGATCCTGTTCCTGATCCGCCACGGCCGGTCCGACCAATCCTCGAACGATCTCCTGGATACAACGAGGGGGTCACAGTGGGACCCGCCGCTCGACGACGTGGGCCGGGAGCAGGCCGAGTTCCTTGCCCGCCGGCTGGTGCTGATGGAGCGGCCGGCGGCCGTGTACTCATCCCCGCTTCGTCGAGCCCGGGAGACCATCGCGCCGTTCGCGGACGCGGCCGGGATCGAGGTGACTCACGAGGACGACCTGATGGAAGCGCACATCGGCCGGTGGGAGAACGTGAGCTTCGAGGACATCCTGGCGTCTGATCCGGAGCTCCTGGGGCTGGTCCGGAGCCAGCGCGCGATCTGGCACCGGGCGCCGGGTGGAGAGGCCGTGGAGGCGTTCCGGAAGCGCGTGCACGACGCGATCGAGTCGATCCTGGAGCGCCACGCGGTGGGCGACGTTTTCGTCGTCGCTCACGGAGGCGTGATCAACGCCTACCTCGGGCCGTTGCTGCTGGTCGAGAACGAGATGTTCTTCCTGCCGGAGAACAGCTCGCTCAACTCGGTCGAGGTCGAGGGTTCGGAGCGGCAGGTTCGGTTCCTGAACGACGTCCTTCACTTGACGGATCCTCACCTGTTCGAGCCGTGACATCGCGGAGGGCCGCCCCGCGTTTCCGGGGCGGCCCTCCAGCTTCGTCTCCCGGGCGAGCTACGCGGCGCGCGGGATCCCCGATCCACTGTTCGTGGCCTGGTCGTTCACCCTGCCCGCGTGCGTGGCCAGGGCCTTGAGCACCTCGTGCCACGCGCAGGCCAGACCGCCGATCACCAGGCCCGTGACCACCGCACCCATCCACTGGGTCCGAAGGTCGATGCCGAACCCGGCGAACATCGAGAGGTCTGCGGCCCAAGCGATGCCGATGCCGGCCAGGAACGCCAGGAACGGTCGGACCGGCCGTCGGACGCTAACGGTGCCGCCCACCAGATCCACGAACTTGGCCACTGCAAGCCCCAGAAGGGCAATCGTCGCGAAGACGTACATAAGCACCTCCTCGTGCCGTCTGCGTACGATTGGCTTTGACGGCGGTCGGCGGCAATCGGTAACGAGCCCTGGCTATACTGCCTGGTCTTCCGACCCCGCGACCCCAGGAGGCGCTCGTGCCGGTGCCGTTCCTCTCCGAAGCGTGGACGACCGAGCTGAAGGGCCGTCTGAACGCCACCGACTCCTTCAAGAAGGCGGCGGGGTCGGCCTCCGCCACGCTCCAGCAGGTGATCACGGGCCCGGACGGCGAGCGTCGCTACTGGATCAGGATCAAGGACGGTTCGATCGACATGGGCCAGGGTGAGATCGGAGCCCCCGACGCGACCATCACGCAGGACTACGACACGGCGGTCGCGCTGGCAAAGAGCGAGCTCAACCCGGTCACAGCGTTCATGAGCGGGAAGCTTCGGATCTCCGGCAACATGATGCTGCTGATGCAGCTGCAGGGGGCCATCTCCGAACTGCCGAGGGTCATGCAGGAGATGGACGTCGACTACTGACCAGGGCGCTCGGGCGACACGATGAACGTTGCCGTCGCCCGGGCCAGGAGCTCATCGTCGGGGCCGACGACGTCGGCCTCCGCGTAGCCGAACCGCCGACCCGACTTCACCACCTTTCCCCGTGCAGTGACTAGCCCGGCGCGTCCGGGGGAGAGGAACGTCACGCTCAGGTGGGTCGTGACATGACGGGTGCCGGGCTCGAGGATGGTGCGGTAGGCGAGACCCGTGGCCGTGTCGGCGAGCGTGGCGATCAACCCGCCGTGCAGGAGGCCCACCAGGTTCAGGTGGTGGGGTTCGACATCGAGGGCGACATCGACCTCACCGATCTCCACGCGCTCCAGGCGCATCCCGATCCAGCCGTGGAAGCCGGACCGGGCGAACCGCTCCCGGACCTCCTCGATCCTCGAAGTGCCCGACTCCACGTCGCCCCCTCGGCGCGTAGTGTCCCACGGGGATCGTTGACGCCTCCAACCGCGGGCGGCGACAATCGCCCACCGAGGGGGTGCCATGGGCGTTGAGGTAGAGCGAACGGCGGGGGGACAGCCGGAGAGCGACCGCGTCTGGAGCATCGAGACCCACGGGATCGACCCCATCCCCGAGTCGGACCGGCATGGGACCCCCATCGAACTGTTCTGGGTGTGGTGCGCCGCCAACATCAGCATCCTCGGCATCACCTATGGCGCATTCCTGGTGGTCTTCTACAGCCTGAACCTTCCGCAGGCCGTGGTGGCCGCAGCCGTCGGCACGGTCCTGTCGTTCTTCCTCGTCGGCTACGTGAGCCTTGCAGGCAAGCTCGGCGGAGCTCCGACGCTGATCCTGTCCCGGGCGTCCTTCGGAGTGGTCGGCAACGCGCTCCCGACGCTCGTGAGCTACATCTCGTTGGTGGGCTGGGAGATCATCCTGGTGGCCCTGTCGACGTTCGCCGCCGAGACGGTGCTGGCCAGGTTGGGCTGGGTGCATGGAGATCTGGCGCTCGCGGTGTCGTTCGTGATCGTCGCGGCGGCCACGATCGCCATCGGGCTCCTCGGCCATGCCACGATCGTCAGGATCCAGACCTGGTTCACCTGGTCCTTCGCCGTGCTGACCGTGGTGTTCATGGCGCTCGTGTGGTCGGAGATCGACTGGGGCACGGTGACCTCACTCCCGTCCGGCCCGTTCTGGGGAGGGCTCGTGGGAGGGACCTCGATCATCATGGCCGGCCTGGGTATCGGCTGGGTGAACGCGGCCGCGGACTACAGCCGGTACCTGCCGAGGTCGTCGAGCTCGCGGGCGGTGGTGGGGTGGACGGTGTTCGGCGCGAGCGTGGCCCCGGTCATCCTCATCATCTTCGGGGTGCTCCTGGCGGCCAACAACGAAGCTTTGGCCACCTCGGCCAACCCCATCGGTGTCCTGGCCCAACCTCTCCCGACGTGGTTCCTCGTGCCGTACATGATCGTCGCGGTGGGGGGGTTGGTAGCCGGCGCGGTGCTCGACATCTACTCCTCGGGGCTGAATCTGCTCACGCTCGGGCTGAAGATCCCCCGGTACCAGTCGGTGGCCATCGACGGCGTGCTCATGATCGTGGGGAACATCTACCTCCTCTTCTTCTCGCCGAACTTCGTGGGCCCATTCATCGGATTCCTGATCACGCTCGGCGTCCTGCTCGCGGCGTGGTCCGCGATCTTCCTCACTGACATGGCCCTGTTCCGGCGACGTGGCGGGTACGTGGAGAGGGACCTGTACGCGAGCGAGGGGATCTATGGCGCGGTCAACCCCGCAGGCGTCGTCTCGTTCCTGGTGGCGGCGTTCGTAGGGCTTGGGCTGGTCAAGTCGACCGCCCCGATCTTCTCATGGGTCGGCTACCTGCTGCGGTGGTTCGGATGGGAGGACTCCGCGCTCGCGTCGAGCAGCATCGGCCTGTTCATCGGGTTCATCCTGGCAGGCACGCTCTACGCGATCCTGAGCAAGCTCGTGCCTGCCCGTTCGGCAGAGAGAACCGCATTGGCAGGCCAGTCATGATCGAGTCGGTCTCCTTCCCGCTGCTCGTCGTCGTCGACATGCAGCACGTCTTCCGCGACCCTGAGAGCCCCTGGGCCACGCCCGGGTTCGACGAGATCCTCGAGCCCATCGACAGGCTCGTTGGCGCGTTCGGCAACAGGGTCGTGTTCACTCGCTACCGGGTGCCCGAGCATCCCCAGGGGAGTTGGGTCGCCTACTTCGATCTGTGGAGCGAGGTTACGAAACCGGAGCGACGAAGGTGGATGGACCTCGTCGAGCCGTGGGCCTCGCGCCGGCCGCGCACCCTGGAGAAGGAGTCGTTCTCCAAGTGGGGGCCCGAGCTCCGCGATCTGGCCGCCGAGTCGAAGACACTGGTCCTGTGCGGGGTAGCCACGGACTGCTGCGTGATCGCCACGGCTCTCCCAGCGGCGGACGCCGGCATGTTCGTGCGCATCGTCGCCGACGCGTCTCGGGGGGCGACCGCCGAGGCGCACGAGCGCGCGCTTGCGCTGGCGGAGGGGTTCGCACCGCAGATCACCCTGATCACGGTGGACGGCGAGTTGCGTCGGATGGGGGAAGCTACGGCAAACGCGGCGCGGGCGGGCGCGGCTACTCCTTGATGTAGGGCTGTCCGTCGGCGGCCGGCGGCCTTGCCTTCCGCCCGACCCCGGCCACGACCAAGATCGTCACGAGGTACGGAGCCATCTGCAGGAACTCCGAGGGGATGGGAACCTGCAGGATCGACAGCTTGGTCTGGAGCGAGTCGGCGAACCCGAAGACCAGGGCGGCCAGGAACGCCCCGACGGGATTCCACCGACCGACGATCATCGCAGCCAGACCGATGAATCCGCGGCCTGCCGTCATGTTCTCGTCGAACCGTCCCACCGAGCCGAGCGTGAAGTACGCGCCCCCGATCCCGGCCACCATCCCTCCGAGGATCACGTTTCGATACCGTGTGTAGAGCACCTTGATCCCTACCGTGTCGGCGGCTCGCGGGTGCTCGCCTACGGCTCGGACCCGAAGCCCCCAACGCGTGTCGAACAGCCCGAGATAGATGGCGACGATGAGAACGAACATGATGTAGACGAAGACGTTCTCGTCGAACAGCACGGGCCCGAGGACTG
Source organism: Actinomycetota bacterium (assembly GCA_036519575.1). Classification (GTDB taxonomy): domain Bacteria; phylum Actinomycetota; class UBA4738; order UBA4738; family HRBIN12; genus AC-69. Next base: position 5,014 of record DATDKZ010000081.1, read on the forward strand.
GGATCTTGGAAAGCAGCGGGATCGCGATGGGCTCGAACCGTCCCGGGTTGTTGAGGTTCTGATACTGCTCGAGGATCCTTGCGGAGAGGAATCCCGTGATGCCGAGGGCGAAGATGTTGATGACCGTGCCGGCGATGATCTGGTTCACGACGTAGCGGATCGACAGGAGCGCCAGGAACGCCCCGAGCAGCCCACCGACCAGCGCCCCACCGATCAAACCCGTCCACAGGCTGTTCGTCGCACTGCCGACCACCGCTCCCGTGAATGCCGCGGATAGGAGCATCCCCTCGATCGCGATGTTGATGACGCCCGATCGCTCGCACAGCACGCCGGAAAGGGCCCCGAACGTGATGGGCACCGACCGCAACAGCGTGCTCTGCAGCATCCCGAGCAGGTTCAGGGAGTTGTCCCGCGCGGCCCACGTCAAGAAGGCGAACACGAAGACGAACACGACGATGCCGAGGATCACGTTCGTCCGTCGGCCGAATCCCCGGGTGAGCTGCACGCCGGCCAGGAACGCGCAGACCGCCGACAGGAGCAAGGCGGTTCCCCGGGACGGGACCACCAGGTCGGGGAGCCTCACGGCCGTGGCACCCTCGCCCGTCTGGTTCAGCTGGAACGTCGTCTTCAAGCCGGGCTCGGAGCCAAGGCCGAAGAGCACCAGGATAGCAACGGCCATCAGCAGGAACAGGATCCCGAGGACCCGAGCCCTGGTCCTGGTCTCGGAGACGACTTGGCCGCGGATGGCGGCGGGGGAGACCGCCATCAGGCCAGCCCCTTCGTCAGGATCTCGAGGCCCTCGGGCCGCTTGACCTTGATCCGGTAGATGGCTCGTACGAGCGACGGGGCGGCGATGAACACGATCACGAGGGCCTGGATCACGACCACGATGTCGACCGGCGTCGCCGTTGCGGCCTGCATGGCGCTGGAACCCGCTCGCATCGCGCCGAACAGGAAGGCCGCCGCCACCACCCCCCAAGGGTTCGATCGGCCTAGGAGGGCGAGCGCGATGGCGTCGAAACCGAAGCCAGAGGAGAACCCGGGTGTGAGGCTCGGCGTCACGGACAGCAGCTGATTGGATCCCGCGAGCCCCGCAAGCCCGCCGGCGAGCGTCATCACGAGCACGTATACACGGGCCGGGCTGATCCCGGCCGCCCGCGCGGCGTCGGGGTTCGCCCCGACCGCTCGGAACTCGAAGCCATTGGTGGTGCGGTAGATGAGGAAACTCACCGCTGCCGCAACTAGGAGTGCCAGGAAGATGCCGGCATGCACCCGCAACCCCGACCCCAGGAGCAGTGGGAACGCGCCGTGGACCGGTTTCGAGATGGGGTCGGTCCGGCCCGGTCGCTGGAAGAAGCTATGGCTGAGGAAGTAGAAGGCCAGCGAATAGGAGATCCAGTTCAGCATGATCGTGACGATGACCTCGTGGGCCCCGGTCTTCGCCTTCAGGATGCCGGGGATGAACCCCCAGACTGCCCCACCCGCGAAACCCGCCAGGACGATCAGGATGACGTGCAGGAATCCCGGCAGGCCCGGGAACGAGAATCCCACCGCGGCCGCGACGACGGCCCCCACCGTGATCTGGCCCTCCGCGCCGATGTTGAACAGTCCGGCATGAAACCCGATCGCCACGGCCAGGCCGGCGAAGATCAGCGGCGTGGCGGTGACGATCGTCTCGGAGAGCGGATAGAGCGCGTTCTGGAACTCCGGCCAGCTCCCTGAGGTGATCCCGCGCCAGACCTCGGTGGGGCTTCCGAACGCCCCGGTGAACAAAGCGTAGTACGAGTCCCAGACGGCCTGGCCCGAGACGCGGAAGGTGTCGAGGGGATGCAGGAAGAATCCCGACCAGCTCTTCAGGATGTCGGTGTCGGAGAACACGATCACGAGGGCGCCGATGGCCAGGGCCGTGATCACCGCGAGCACCGGGACGATGAGTCTGTCCCACCAGTGCTCCTTCGGTTGGGCCGGCAGCGGGGCTGGGGCCTCCGGTTGCTCGACCTTCTCCGCGATGACCTGCTCAGCCACCCGCCGCCGCCTTCGCTTCCGTCGCGCCGGCCATCATCAGGCCGAGCTCCTCCCGAGTGGCCTCCTTCGCTGGGACGATGTCCACGATCCGGCCTCGATACATGACCGCGATCCGGTCGCCCAGGGCAAGCACCTCGTCGAGCTCGGAGGAGACGATGAGCACCGCGATTCCCGCATCCCGCTGCTTCACGATCTGCCGGTGGATGTACTCGATCGATCCGACATCCAGGCCGCGGGTTGGCTGGCTGGCGATGAGGAGGGAGATGGGGCGTGAGAGCTCCCGCGCCACCACGACCTTCTGCTGGTTCCCACCCGAGAGGTTCCTAGCCGGGATGTCGACCGACGGGGTGCGGATGTCGAACTCGCGCACCCGCGCGAGGGCCGACTCGCGGATCGCTGCCTGATCCCGGACCATCCGGCGGGCGAACGGCGGGCGGTCGTACGTATTCAAGACCAGGTTGTCGGCGATCGTGAAGTCCACGATCAGGCCGTCGCGCTGGCGATCCTCCGGTACATGTCCCACCCCCGCCTCGAGGACCTGCTTGGGCGTGGCCTTCGCGATGTCGCGATCCTTCAACCGAACCTTGCCCGAAGCCGACGGCCGGAGCCCCGTCAGCGCTTCCACGAGCTCCGTCTGCCCGTTGCCCTGCACGCCGGCGACGCACACGATCTCGCCGGCCCGCACGTCGAATGACACTCCGTCCACGGCCACCTGATCCCGGTCGTCCAGGACGACGAGGTCGGCCACCTCCAGCACCGGTTCCTTTGGCGCCGGCGGGCCCTTCTCCACGGTGAGGCTGACTGCCCGGCCAACCATCATCGACGCAAGCTCCCCCTCGCTGGCCGCCTTCGGCGTCGTCGTCCCCACGACCTTGCCACCCCGCAGGACCGTGATCCGGTCGGCCACCGCGAGCACCTCTTTCAGCTTGTGCGTGATGAAGATGACCGACTTGCCGGCCGCCTTGAGCGATCGCATCACGGCGAAGAGCTCCTCGGTCTCCTGGGGCGTCAGCACGGCGGTCGGCTCGTCCAGGATCAGGACCTGGGCCTGGCGGTACAACGCCTTCAGGATCTCCACGCGTTGCTGCACACCGACCGGCAACTCCTCCACGATCGCGTCCGGTGGAACGGCCAGGCCGTAGGTCTCACTGAGCTCCGAGACCCGCTTGCGGGCCCGCCGGCGGTCGAGCCAGCCGAGCGGCCCCGTCGGCTCGATGCCGAGGATGACGTTCTCGGTGACCGTGAACACCGGGATCAGCATGAAGTGCTGATGCACCATGCCGAGCCCGGCGCGGATGGCGTCGCCGGGGTCGCGGAACCTGACGGGCTCCCCGTCGACAAGGATCTCGCCCTCGTCGGCGTGATAGAGGCCATAGAGGATGTTCATGAGGGTGGTCTTGCCGGCGCCGTTCTCGCCGAGGAGCGCCAGGATCTCGCCTTCCTCGACCTCGAGGTCGACGTGATCGTTGGCCACGACGCCAGGGAAGCGCTTGGTGATCCCCCTCAACTCCAGCCGCACCGGCCGCCTCCCATCCGGTCAGCGGAAAGCATACGGGGGGCGCCGGGAATTTTCCCGGCGCCCCCCATCGTGCACGCTTACAGGTACTTCAGGTAGTCCTTGGGATCGACGGAGACGGTCCCTCCGATGATCCCCTGCTTGAGCTCATCGATCTTGCTGCTGAGCTCGGGAGGGACTTGGCTCTCGAAATCGTGGTACGGCGCGATGCCGACGCCGTCGTTCTCGAGCGTTCCCGAGTAGATGCCGCCCTGGAACGTTCCATCCACGACGCTCTTCATGGCCTCATGGACGGCGACATCCATGTGCTTCTCGATGCTCGTGAGGAACAGGCTGCAGAACTCGGGGGCCGAGACGCAACCGTCGACGTCGACCCAGATCAGGTTGACGCCACCGGCGTCCTGCGCCGCCGCGGCAGCCCCGAGACCGACCGGGCCGGCAACCGGCAGGATGATGTCCGCACCCTCCGAGATCAGGTCCTCGGTCACCCGCCTGCCGTTGTCTTGGTTCTCGAAGTCGCCAGTGAACGTGCCGTCTTGCTTGGCCGGGTTCCAACCCAGGAGCTGCACGCTGGTGCCGTTGTCCTGGTTGTATCGTCCGATACCCGCCGCCAACCCGTTCATGAAGATCGTGACCGTTGGGATGTTCGCCCCGCCGAAGGTCCCGATCTTGCCGGACTTCGTCATCCCCGCGGCCAGATAGCCGGCAAGGAACGCCGCCTGATCCGTCTGGAACGTGAGCCCAAGGACGTTCTTGATCGGCGGGTCGTACGCGAAGTCGACGATGGCGAAATCTTGGTCGGGATTCGCCTTAGCCGCGGCTGCTGTGGCGTCGCCCAGGAAGAACCCTACCGTCACGATCAGGTCGCACTTGCCCACGAAAGCCCGGATGTTCGGCGTGTAGTCCTGCTGGGTCTGCGACTCGAGGTAGCTGGGCTTGATGCCGAGGTCGGTCTCGGCATCGGTGAGGCCCTTGTATGCGGTGGCGTTGAAGCTCTTGTCATCGATGCCACCCGTGTCGGTGACTTCGCAACCCGACATCCCGACGCCGGGCTTGGCCGCGCCGGTCGGGCTCGCGCCCTCCTCACTGCTCTTTGCGCACCCCGCCGCGATCAGCGCGAACAGCCCGAAGACGGCGACGAACCGTGCGAGTTTCGTCATCAGCCCCTCCTCTCTCCCCTTCCCGACGAATCATACGCAAGCGCCGTCCGGGCGGACGGGGCCGATCTCACTCCGTCCCGAACAACCGGTCCCCGAAGTCGCCGAGGCCCGGCAGGATATATCCGCGGTCGTTCAGTTGCCGGTCGACGGCGGCGGTGAAGATGGGGACATCCGGGTGTTCGGCCTGCATCTTGCCGATCCCCTCGGGTGCGGAGACAACGCACAC
>DATDKZ010000082.1:0-2592 GCA_036519575.1 Actinomycetota bacterium
GGCAGCGCGCGGCCGTCGTCCACCGGTACGTGCTGGATCTCCCCTACGCCGACGTGGCCCGGGCCCTCGGGTGCACCGAGGAAGCCGCCCGGGCCAGCGCGTACGAGGGGCGGAAGAAGCTGCGGGCCATGAGGGAACTCGAGCATCTCGGAGGAAAGCGATGACGAAGGAGTTCGGTTCGATGCGGCTTTCGGACGTGGAGGGCGCCTCTCTGATGGCCGCCCAGGGCGTGATCGATGCCGCCAGGCGCCAGGGCCTGGAGGACGTGGCGGTGGCGACGATCGGTTCGCCGGTTGGCGATCTGCTCGTGGCGGGAACCCGGCGGGGGCTGGTCCGGGTGGCCTATCCGGACGAGCGGCCCGACCTGGTGATCGAGGACCTGGCGGAGGCGCTCTCCCCCAGGGTCCTGGAGGATCCCCGTGCCCTGGACCTCGTGCGCCGGCAGCTTGAGGAGTATTTCGAGGGACGGCGAGACCGGTTCGATGTTCGGCTGGACTGGGCGCTCGCCCCGAGCGGCTTCTCCCGCAAGGTGCTCGAGGCGACGGCTCGTATCCCGTTCGGATCGGTCTCCACCTACGGGGAGATGGCGAAGCGCGCGGGGAGCCCTCGGGCCGCCCGGGCAGCGGGGAACGCGCTCCACGACAACCCGATCCCCATCGTCGTCCCGTGCCACCGCGTGGTCCCCTCCACCGGCGGGATCGGCAAGTACGGCGGGAGCGAGTGGCGCAAGGAGTTCCTGCTTCGCCTGGAGGGGGCCCTGGCGGGCTAGGGCGACCGCCGGGACTCCCCGCCCTGCGGGCAGCAGATGGTCCAGAACCCGCCCGACCTCTCCGATAATCCCCCCATGACCACCGGCCTGTTTGCGAGAGCTGCGGCGCGCCTTTCCGCAGCCCGGGGCGACGGTGGGTTCGGCCCCCGGCCCGAAATGGCGGCGGAGCCGGAGCCCACCGCCCTCGCCGCCATCGCCCTGGGCGACGAGGAGGCGCGCGGCTGGCTCGCCGGCCATCAGCGCGCCGACGGCGGATTCGCCCTGGTCGCCGGGGACGTCGTGAGCGACGCGGCAACCGCGCTGGGTGCGCTGGCGCTCGCTCCGGGGAAGGCCCGGGAGCGGGCGCTCGACCACGTGATCACCAATCAGGCCCAGCCCCTACCCGCCAACCCGGACGCCCCCCACGATCCAAAGCTCCGAGGCTGGGGTTGGACGCCGGCCACGTTCGGGTGGGTCGAGCCGACCGCGCACGCCGTTCTGGCCCTCCAGGTCCTGCGGCCCTCCGCGGGGGGCCCGCTCCAGGACGGCCTGGCCGTCCTCGCGGACCGGGAGTGCGCGGGTGGCGGGTGGAACTATGGGAACCGGGTCGTCCTCGGGGTCGATCTGCCCCCGTATGCGCAGACGACGGCCGTGGCCCTCGTTGCCCTCCAAGGGGCCGAGCCCGAGCTCTTCGCCCGGGGCCTGGCAGCCCTCGATCGGCTGTGGCGAGCCGAGCGGCACGGGGGGCTGTCCCTGGCCATGGCCTTGGCCGCCTTCCGCCTGGCCGATGAGCCCATCGCCGGGGAGGTCGAACGTCAACTCGACGCCGAGCTCGACCGGACGGGTCTGCTCGACGACGTCGTGGCCCTGGCGTGGACGGCCATCGCGGCGGGGCCGGGGCTGGAAGCGATCCGGAGGCCGGCGTGAGCACTCCGATGGACCGCCGTACCTTCCTCAAGCGGGCTGCACAGGTCGGCGTGGGCGCCCTCGTCGTCGGTACCGGCGCCGGGATCGCGGCGGAGGTCCTGGTCGACCGGGCCCGGAAACCCTGGGACACCTCGTTCTTCCCGCTACCTGGCCGCCCGAGGGTTGCGGTGGTCAAGGCGACCTCCTACGACGCGGCACTGGAACGGATCGTCCTGGACGGGCTCCGGGCCGTGGGGGCCGACGTCGCGGGGAAGAGGGTCGTGCTCAAGCCGAACTTCGTCGAGTACGACCCGGGCGCGGCCATCAACACCGACCCCAGGGTGATCGCCGCGACCGTCCTGGCGATGAGGAGGCTCGGGGCGGCCGAGGTGACCGTGGCCGAGGGGCCCGGCCACCGACGCGACACGCAGTTCGCGGTCCAGACCTCCGGTCTGCTCGAGTCCCTGCACGACGTGGACGCGCCGTTCGTCGACCTGAACACGGCGGCGCTGGTGGCCCGCCGACTCCACAGCTCGTTCACAGACCTCGGCGAGCTGTGGCTCCCCCAGGCCATCGTCGAAGCCGACGTCGTGGTGTCCATGCCGAAGATGAAAACCCATCACTGGGCCGGGGTCACTTTGTCGCTGAAGAACTGTTTCGGATGCGTGCCTGGACGTGTCTACGGGTGGCCGAAGAACGTACTGCACTGGGCGGGACTCAACGAGGCCATCATCGACGTCTCGGCCGCGGTTCATCCACACCTGCAGATCGTCGACGGCATCGTGGGGATGCAGGGCAATGGCCCCATCCAGGGGACGCCGATGCCAGCCGGCCTGCTCGTGTTCGGGGCCGATCCGGTGGCAACCGACGTTACGGCCGCTCGGCTCATGGGGTTCGATCCCGCGCGCGTCCCCTCCATCGCCGGGGCGGCCAGATTC
>DATDKZ010000083.1:0-6412 GCA_036519575.1 Actinomycetota bacterium
GACGATCGAGCCGGTCGAGTGGGAGCTTCAGTACTACCTCCCGTTCTTCTGATGGGTGGGAACACCGTGGCGCTCGAGCAGATCGACCTGGTCGACCCCGACAGCTACGTCGAGCGCGTGCCGTTCGAATGGTTCGACTTCCTACGACGCGAGCATCCGGTCTCCTGGCACGACGAGCCAACGCCGAACCACGGCTTCTGGGCCGTCACCCGGTTCGACGACCTGGTGACCGTCCACATGGACTGGGAGACGTATTCCTCGGAGGTCGGGGCGGTAGCCCTCGAGGAGCTCGACGAGGAGCAGTTGCGGATCAGGAAGACGTTGCTCGAGACGGACCCACCGCGGCACCGGGAACTCCGCAACATCTGTAACAAGCGGTTCTCGGCCCGAGCCGTGGGCAGCTACGAGGACTTCATCCGGGATGTCGCCCGCCGGGTCCTCGACCGAGCGTTGGAGCAGGAGGAGTTCGACTTCGTCCCCGCGATCTCCCGTGAGCTTCCCATCCGGTTCCTGTGCGCGATCTTCGAGGTGCCGCAGCAGGACGCTCCACAGCTGATCGAGTGGGGTGACGCACTGATCGGAAACCAGGACCCTGAGTACTCGGCCGCGGTCGTGGACCAGGTGGACACCGAGGAGTTCAAGTACCTCCAGTTTCGGAGCCCCGTCGCGCAGAAGGTGTTCGACTACGCTGCGGCGCAACGGGACCTTTCCCTTGACGAGCCACGGGACGACGTCATCACGGCCCTCTCAGTGGCGCAGTCGGAGGGGGCCCTGTCCGAGCGCGAGTTCCAGAACTACTTCGCGCTGCTGCTGATCGCCGGCAACGAGACGACACGGCACACCATCAGCCACGGGATGCTGGCGCTCATGGAGAACCCCGACCAGCTGCGCCGGCTCAAGGAGGACCGGTCGCTGATGCCCCGCGCGGTCGAGGAGGTCCTCCGGTGGGCCACGCCGGTCCTGCACTTCCGCCGAACGGCGACCCGAGATGCCGAGCTTCGTGGGGTCAAGATCCGCAAGGGCGACAAGGTAGTGACCTGGTACATCAGCGCCAACCGGGACGGCGAGGCATTCCCCGACCCGAACCGCTTCGACATCACGCGCCACCCGAACGAGCACGTCACGTTCGGGCCAGGAGGTCCGCACTTCTGTCTGGGAGCTCACCTGGCCCGGCTGGAAACCCGGATCCTGTTCGAGGAGCTGTTGCCCAGGCTCGACTCGATCGAGCTCGCTGGCCCGGTCGAACGGATGCGCTCCAACTTCGTGAACGGCATCAAGCACATGCCCGTGAGCGTCAAGTGGGCAGGCCAGAAAGCATAAGCCCGCTCTTCAATCGGCACCCGTGCCTGAGCGGCATCTCACTCGCGACCGGACTACTCGAGCCCTAGCGTGCGGCTCAGCCCTCGCCGTCCCCTCGACGTGATGAGCAGCGCTCGAGTCCCCCGCTGACGTTGGAGCCAGTCGCCCTCCAGGAGGCGATTCGTAACCGCTGCGCCCAACGCTCCTCCCAGGTGTGCCCGACGCTCCGTCCAGTCCGGGCATCCGAACGCGAACCTCCTTCGCGCCCTGGCGGCTCGAGCAACGTCCACACCGAGCCGGTCGAAGACCTCCGAGCGAGGGCCGAGATCGATGACGCCGCCCCGGCCCGGCGCGGCGATCGCTCCTTCCTTCACCAACGCATCGAGAAGCGCGACGCCCAGGCGTCCGGCCAGGTGGTCGTAACAGGTACGAGCTTCGGCCAGGGGTGAGTTGGATGGAGGACGACGGCCCGCAGCACCCGAGACCGCGACGATGGCCTCGACCAGTTGAGCGACGGACGGGTTCGCTAGCCGGTACCTCACCTGGCGTCCCGTCCGATCCCCCTTGACGAGCCCGTTGTCTCTCAATACTGCCAGGTGGTTGGAGACGTTGGGCTGCGTGGAGCCGGTGAGAGCCACCAAGTCGGTGACAGCGGCCGGGCCGTGAAGCAACCGGGCCAGGATCCGGATCCGTGTGGGCTTTCCCAGCGCCCGGGCCACGCCTTCGGCATGATTTCCTCTAATCATGGATACATGATATATGAAATGCGCGTCCCCATCGGCAGAAACTGATGGATCGAGGGAAGGAGGAGAGGATGAGGTCACCCACACGGAACCCCTCCTGTCGGTACCAGCCGGGCGAGACCGCGCCCAGCAGTCGTTCCGAGAACGGCGGGCAGGTCGAGCGGGAGGGCTACCTCCTCGGGCTACGGACCTGGCAGGAGTCCTGCCCATGCTGCTTCTCGTCCATCCACCCGGAAGGGGTCCCAACCGGGCCACCGATGCCTCTGGAGGATGACGATGTCGCGTATGTTCGTCGGGAGTTCGTCCCGCTCGGGGCGGTCTGTGCCCGTGAGGGGATTCCTCTTGCCAGTGTCCGGGACTTGGTGCACAACGGGACAGTCGCCCAAGCCGCCATATGTCCTTCCAGATGGAACGGAAATGGTGCCCGACGACTACTTCGAGCTGATCCATGACGCGGGGAACGTCGAGAGACTTCGGCAGCACTTCGTCGAGCGGTTCGAGTCGGCAGCACGCCGGCTTGGCGATCCTGCGTCTCGGAGGGACACTCGGCAAGCCTGGGTTGAGTACCTGTCGGGTGAGTATTTCGTGTGTCTGAAGCGAGCGACCCCAGAGAACATCGTGCAAAAGGGCTGGCTGGTGCCTCGCATCGAACAGCTCATGCGAGAACCGCGAGCGAACGATCCCGACTGGCGGAACGAGCTCAATTCAATGGTGGAGGAGCTCGACGCGCTGGAACGGCCGTTCGCAGCGTGGGACCGCATCCGGTTCGGTTCGGCGAACTCGAGGGAACGGTTGATCACGACAGCCCGGCGATCGTATCTCTGACGTTTCGGGGGTCCACTCGACGCGAAGCGGCTAAATTTCTGAGAACGTCCGTGTTTCGGCTCATCCGCCTCGGGTACCTAGGAAGGTAATCCCGAGAGGAGGGGACCCCAATGGATGCTTGGGTGTGGATCGTCATCGTCGTCGTGGCCCTTGCGCTACTCGGATTCGTGGCGTGGACCCTTGTGACGAAGCGCCGGAGGGACCAGCTCCAAAGCCGGTTCGGCCCCGAATACGAACGGACGGTGGAGCAGGCCGAGTCTCGCAGGGAGGCCGAGTCCGAGCTCAGCGCGCGGATGAAACATCGCAAGGAGCTGGAGATTCAACCCGTATCGCCCGAAACAGCTGATCGGTACGCGCACGAGTGGCGGGACGTGCAGGCCCGTTTCGTCGACCAGCCGAACGAGGCCGTGAAAGATGCCGACCGGCTCGTCACGCGTTTGATGCAGGAGCGAGGCTATCCGACGGACGACTTCGAACAGCGGGTGGCGGACGTTTCCGTGGATCATCCGAACGTGGTCGAAAACTACCGCGGCGCCCATATGGTGTGGATCGCGAACGAGCAGGGCAAGGCGGGCACGGAAGACCTCCGCCGAGCGATGGTCCACTACCGATCCCTGTTCGAGGAGCTCTTGGAGCGCGAGACCCCAGAGGCCGAACGGCTGGAGGCCCGCTGATGACCGAACGTCGAGAAGAGCTCCGAGAGGAGTTCAGCAGCGAGGACGTGGACCGAGTTCCCGAGAACGAGGACGGCGGCAACGAGGCTCGGCCCGAGGTCGAGTCCCAGGCGGAGGTCGCGGCGGAGGGCGGCGAGGTCGCCGAAGTGTCGGAGGCCGAGGTCGCCCCGAGTGGGGACGAGGGAGGCGCCTCGGCCCTGTTGGCCGACGAGGATGCCGGAGGGTTCAGGTCGCGATGGAACGAGATCCAGGTGCGTTTCGTCGATGAGCCCAGGGGCTCGGTGCAGAAGGCCGACGGCCTCGTCGCCGAGATGATGGGGCGGCTCACCCAGATGTTCTCCGAGGAAAGGACGAGGCTGGAGAGCCAGTGGGAGCGCGGGGACGACGTCTCTACGGAGGATCTCCGCATCGCGCTCCAGCGTTACCGCTCGTTCTTCGAGCGGCTGCTTTCCGCCTAGCCCCGGATGTGTCTTCGAGGCTTTGGAACGGGGGTTCGTCGTGGTATGAATGATCCATTCGACAAGGGGAGGAAGAAGTGGACTTGGTCCTAGCAGCGAAAGGGTGTGGGTCTGGCGTCAGCACGATCCTTTGGATCATCGCAGTGGTCCTAGTCATTGCAGGCATCGTAACCCTCGTACGCGGCGGGGTCCTCGCTGGAGCCGTCCTCATCATCGTTGGGCTGCTCATCGGGCCGGGCGGGGTAAGCCTCTTCTGTTAACCCGTCGATGACTGATCTCACGCGGGCGATATGAAGGACTGCCAGGCGTGAGTCGGTGGGCGCGCTACTCTCCCGCACCTCCGCCCACGGCCGGGGCGAGCTCGGTGAGCAGCTGTTCGTCGGTCTTGCCCCGCCTCGTCCGCTGAGAGATCGCATAGATGAGGATCCCTGTGATCACCGAGATCGCGGTGATCCCGACCATCCATGCGTTCCATTCCGCGAGCGTCGGGTAGCCGGCCGGGTACCAGGAGCCGACGAAGATGAAGAGGACCGCGAGGATGTTGACGACCGTCCCCACGGCGCCGCACAGGTACAGCCACCCCAGCGAGATCCTCTGCGCTTCCGCGAACTTGGCGGGCGCGGCTCGCTTCGCGAAGAAGATGTCGAGGAACAGCAGGGCGGTTGAGATGCACCAGACGATGGTCAGCCCGGCGTACAGGCCGTAGAAGGGCTTGTTCGAGTCTCCTCCACCCGCACCGATGACGAAGAACACGAGGATAGTGATGATCGCCGCGATCACCGTCTGAAGGATCACGGCGTTCGCCGGGACCTTGTTCCTGTTCACCTTTCCGAACTGGTGAGGCAGGCGCTTCTCCAGGCCCGAGACGAACAGCAGTCGCGCGAACGCGTAGTTGTAGACGACAGTGGCCATGAGGAAGACCCACGCCAGGATTCCCGCCACCAAGACCCCGGCCCACTTGCCCATGGCGACTTCGACGGCTTGCGCCCCGCCGGTCACGCCGTTCGCCCCTCCGGCCTCGATGGCGACCATGTTCCCCCAGGTGGTCCAGAGGTACGCGGCCATCACGATGAGGCAGCCCCACAGCAGGTACGTCCTGATCGCCTTCTCCCCGCCGCGCACCTCGACGCCCATATTCAACGGGGTCTCGATGCCGAGGAGCGCGAGGATGGCAAAGGAGAAGAACGTCAGGTTCGCGGGGAGGCCCAGCGCGAGCTTGTCTCCCTTGAACGGGTTCCAACCCGATCCGAAGTCCGTCGCCGACGGGTTCCCCTTCAGGAGCCACACCACCCCAGCCAGGCCGATCAGGAAGATCGCTAGCCCGTAGGCGAAGAATTGGACGTTCACGTAGTTCTGCGTGAGTCGCATCCGCAGGAGCGACATCGCCCCGCTCAACAACAGGACGGCGAGGACCACGATGCCGATCTCCCAGTTCTTCGTGAGGATCGCCATGTCGAAGAACGCGCCGATCTGCTGGATGAAGTTGGCCACCAGGACCCCCGAGACCACCATCACCATCGGGCCCGGCCACCAGGCGACGAACCCGGCGAAGAACCCCCAAAAGGGTCCAAGGACCTTGTGGGTCCACACGTAGAGGGACCCCTCCTCAGGGAACATCCGACCGAGTTGAGCCGTGACGAAGCCGCCCGTGATGAGGAAGGTCGCGAAGGCGACGATCCAGAAGATGAACACCGACGGCCCGGCGAACTGCAGGCCGGCCGAGTTGATGATGAACAGCACAATCGCCACGAAGATCACGACCAGGTCGAACGGGCCGAGCGTCCTCGCGACCAGGACCGGAGCGATCTTCTCCGAGAGCATCTGCTCCTCGGTTTGCGTCGCCATATCCACCCCCTCTGACGGCGGTGGCGAGGGCGCACCGACCACGAGCGCTCCATCGCCCCGAAGCCTCAACGGCGAACCGCTGGATTCTGCGCCTGAGGGCCGCCTCATGTCCAGCCGGGCGCCGGTCGCCAGCCGCCGGGCCGGCCGCCCGAGCGCGTTGCGCCCCAAGACGGGCCGGGCCGATCGGTTCAGACGTGGAAGGTCCTCGGCGGGTCCGGCATCGTCAGCACCTCGCGGTCGAGGGGCCAGGCGAAGACATCGGACTCGGCCTTGCCGTCGAAGACCAGCTCGACCAGGGACTTGCCGAACGCGGCAGCGAACTTGAACGCATGGGCGGCCCCCTGGCCCACCGCGGCGTGTTCGTGCCCGGGGATCAGGTCGATGACGAAGTCGCGATCCGGGGTCATCGTGTACAGGCAGGTCCGCACGGCGATGTGCGGACCGAAGCCGCCCGGGAGGTGCTCGCGCATGAACGCGTCGAGCTGCGCGCTGTACCCGGGGTCTGGCTCGAAGCTTCGCGAGTCTGGGCTCACCTCGGCGCCACCGGCGTCCATGCCGGCCTTGGGCC
>DATDKZ010000084.1:0-4611 GCA_036519575.1 Actinomycetota bacterium
GATCTCGGCGATTGCGTAGTGACCTCGCCGCACGATGTAGTAGTCGACCAGGTTCACCGCGGTCCACGGGACGAACAAGTAGAGGACCAGCAGCAGGAAGTTGCTGAAGTTCCCGAGGAAGTTCGCGGTCGCGGCGAGCGCCCCGGCAAGCGAAAGCGCCGCCGTGAAGCCCACGGTGACGGTCCGCAAGCTGAGGGTCGGCCGCACCTTCTTGAACGAGTCGATCGCGCTGATAAGCGTCAGCGAGCCACCGTACATGTTCAGCGCGGTGACAGAGACCAGGCCGAGCGCGGCGAGGATGAGCACGATGGCCCCGAAGCCCACGAAGACGTGGTCGCCGACCTGGTCGAGCTCGGCGATGCCGGTGCCGTCGAAGCTCTTGCCTGCCCAGGCCGCGAGGACGGCCCCGATGATCATCATCCATGCGCCGCCGATCGCAGATCCCCAGTAGGTCCAGTAGAAGGTCTTGCGCACGGGCACGTCCGGCGGCAGGTAGCGCGAGTAGTCCGAGACGTAGATCGCCCAGCTGATCTGGTAGCCGGCCACCACACCGAACTGGCCGAGGAACGGGCTGGCCTTGAAGGTGCCGACGTCGAAGGTGCCCGCGGGGTAGTGGATCAGGAACAGCGCGATCGTGAAGATGCCGAAGATGACGATCATGGAATAGGTCAGCCATCGCTCGGCCTTGTGGATGAGGTCATATCCGACCACAGCGATGACCAGCGCGGCGACCGTCAAGATGACCACCCACAGTTTGGCGGAGCCGTGCGCGGTGCGGCTCATCGCGTCGCCGCCGAGGATGGTGTTGAAGACGTTGAAGCCGGCGTACTGCACGTAAGCGAACAGCCAGACCAGCAGCGCGCCGACGTAACCAAACTGCGGGCGCGACTGGATCATCTGCGGCAGGCCGAGCTGCGGGCCCTGCGCGGAGTGAAACGCCATAAACAGCGTGCCGATCAGCGTGCCCAACACGATGGCGAGCACCGACCAGAACAGCGATCCGCCTTCGCCGATGCTGATCAGACCAACCGCCAGCGTGGCGATCTGCGCGTTCGACATGAACCACAACGGGCCAAGATGCCAGACCTTGCCATGCCGCTCGTTCAACGGCACGTAGTCGATCGAGCGGACCTCGATCCCGCCCACCCGCGGCTGCGTAGTTGTCATGCAAACACTCTGACTCGGCCTGGCCCGCAATGGAACCACCTCCGGGCAGGCCTTGTTGGCACGCACAAAGCTCTCTGCACGATTTGCCTCGCCGCAGGCCTGGTTGTGACGAACCCCGCCGAGCCGAGCTGCGTCCGCTGGTGTGGTGTCCGATCTTCCCGCTGATAGGCGTGGCGTCGTGATGTGAGGCGGCCACCGCGTGATCCTCGATGAGTTCGGGATGCCTCGGGCGATGGCGTGCAGGTCGACGTGGGCTGCTGCGAAGACGCCGACTCGCCCGTCAGCGACGGTCGGCAGGAAGTAGCCGGGATGCGCGGCGGCTCGTCCGGGCTAGCCTTCGGACCGGACGGGATCGGCCGCCCATATGACTACTGGCGGAGAAGTGGTGTCGGCCATGTTCGTCACACCGTATCCGCCTGGCTTCCCGATTCTCATGCCCGGCCCGGTCGTGACCCTGGAGATCCCGGCTTTATGTCCGCTCTGGACACTCGCGGGATCACGGGCCGCCTCGCCCAGTTCGGCTGCCGCGTCTTCGCCCTGGCCGCAATGCGAAGCCGGGCCGGGCGCGGCGCCGTCCTCGGGGCTGAGGCGACCGACCCCAGGGTCACGAGCCGGCGCTCACTTCACGTACGCGAGGGGCATAACGGCCGGAGGCTGCTCGACTGGCTCGCTGACGTACAGGGAACGGATGCCGTCGATGTAACGCCGACACCGCTCGGTGAGGCCGTCGGCGGTCTGCATGCGACCCTTGGTGACGAGGATGCCCAGGTCTGCGCCCTTGAAGCGGTAGTCGCCGGGGGCGTACACGCGCAGGAAGAAGCACTCGTCCTCGTTGGTCACCTGGTGCCAGTCATGCGACACCCGCAGAAAGGTCAGCTCCCCGTCCTTGCTGAGCTGGTAGGTCCCGGTGCGCGGGGCGCTGAGGATACGCTCGACGGAGTCATTGGGCTCCTTCATGATCAGTTGCGCCCAGACGTCCCCCGCTGCCAGCTCGCGCCATCTCTCGTTGATCTCCGCGACGTCGATGATGTACTCGACGTCCATGTACTCGAGCAGGTGGAAGAGGAAGAGCGGGATGTCGGCGTACGCGCCCGCAGTGACGTTCGTCATCGACGACACGCCGGAAATGCGGGGATTCAGCTCACCGAGGTAGACCTCGTCGGTGTCGAGGTCGATGAGGACGTCGACCTCGAAGAAGCCCTTGTAACCCTCCTGGCCGAGTCGGCCACCGAGCCGCCGGACGAGTTCGATCGCCTTGGCACGGTGCTCATCCGACAGCGCCTCGGGGAACAGGTCGTTCCCGCACCACCCCCCCTTGTACGGGGTGAGCTCGGGGTAGCCCGTGAGGTCGATCATGAACGGCCCGACAACAGTCCCGTGCCGGGTCAGCACGGCCTCTACCGCGGCGGCCCTGTTGTTGATCCGCTTCATCACCTTCGCCTGGCAGCCGACGATGCCGTCGGCGTGTGAGGCCCAATCAGACTCCGAGGCGACGAAGAAGGTAGTCTTCCCGGAATCGCCGTAGGGAGTCTGCACGACGAGGTCGGTGCCGAGTCCCGCATCGACGGCAACGCGGACCAGCGTCTCCCACGAGTCGACCTCCACGAGCACGTTCGGCACGCTTTGGGCACCGGCCTCGTTGCCGAGAACCGTTGTCACGATCTTGGAGTCCAGGCGTCGGCGCAGCGCGTCGGACGGGAGGACCATCTCGTACCCGAGCTCTGCGCAGATCCGCTCTGTCTCCTCGTCGAAGAACACCATCGCCACCTTCGGGCGGCCGCCGCGGGCGGCGATGAAGGCCTGCACCTCCGGATCTCGGAGCAGGTAATTGTTGATCTCCTCGCTACTCTCGAACCTCACGTACGGCTTGTGCTTCGGGCTGAATACTCGCGGGTGGCCGCCGTCCCAGGAGTCGAAGTAGGCAACATAGCTGAAGTTGCGGACCCAGCGGTCGATACCGAGCAGGTTGAATGCGGTCGGCCCGAAGAAGTAAACCGGTGTGGTGTTCGTGCGCCAGAAGCCGCGGATCTCGGAGATCCCGTTGAGGCGATGCAGCGCGCTGGCCGGGACGCGGTGCGACGACTCGCTCATGAGTTCCTCGGGCAAGAGGGAGGATCACCCATCAGCCTAGCTCGAATCCCGGCTGCCCGTCACTGAGGCGACCCACCGATCCGACCGCGTGAAAGGCCCGCCACTACTCCTGGGGGTCCGTGCCGCCGATTCGGATCACCCGCAGCAATGCCGGCGAGGGCCGCGCCGACCGCGTCGAAGACGAGCAGCGTGTCGAGCAGCATCGCCGGCGACTGCGCGTCCGGCCACGAGGACAGCTTGACGGCCACCGTGCCAGTGCCGGGGTTGACATAGAGCATCTGGCCATGGATGCCCAGGCAGAGCAGGACGTCGCCGTGCTTCCGCGGCACAAACCAGAACTTGTTGCGGTACCACCCGCCGGGAAGGTACGGCCCGGACACGGACTGGGCGAAGGCGTCGCGGATGTCCGGAGTGGCCGTCCACGACTCGCGCAGCCAGCTGGCGGGGACGACGCGGCGGCCCGCCACCTCGCCGCCAGCCAGCAGCATCACGCCGAAACGGGTCAGGTCGCGCGCCGTGGCGCACATCCCTCCGTCGTGAATCGCGGTGCCCACGCCGTCACAGGTGATCTCGGCGTCATGCTCGGCACCCACTGGCGACCACACGAGCTCGCCGACGAGATCGGCCATCCTGGTCTTCGTCGCCCGCTCGCAGACCCACCCGAGGACGTCGGTCTCGCAGGAACGGTAGTCGAAGACCCCGCCGTGCTCGCCCGCTCCGCCGAGGGTGGTCAGGTAGGCGTACATCGAGCTGGGCACCTTACGATGCGACGCGGGGCGCCAGCCCATGGCCTCCTCCATGACGCGCACCTCGGCGTTCAGATCGGTGTAGTCCTCACTGAAGTCCACTCCCGAGCGCATGTCCAGGACATCGCGCAGGCTGGCTCCCCGGTAGCCGCCGTCCTCGAGCTCCGGCACGTGGTCTGTGACGAGGTGCGTGGGGGAAAGCAGACCACGCTCGACGAGGTTGCCGACGACGCAGCCCACGACCGACTTGGAGATCGACATGAGCAGGTGCGGGGTGTCGAGGGCCGTCTCCCCACCGTAACGCTCGAGCGCCACCCTCCCACCGTGCACGACGACGACGGCGTCGGTGTAGGTGTCGTCGAGCACCTCGTCCACGATCGCCTCGGCGCCATCGACGCGGTGCAGCGCGATCTCGCCCAGCGGCAGGGGGTCGGCGAGCAGTGGCGTCACTGGCCCGGGACCCCTGGAGATGCGTTGGGTGGGCACGAGCTCACGCGTGTGCGAGAACGACCACCGGTTGTACGGCGGCTCCTGCCAGTTCGCGAGCGTGACCCGGGCATCCACCGGCGGCGGGAATTCTTGCATCAGCATAGGTCGAGCCTATTGG
>DATDKZ010000085.1:0-2263 GCA_036519575.1 Actinomycetota bacterium
CCGCCGCGGCAGAGGCGCTCGGCATGTCGCTCCCGGGCGCCGCCTCGCCACCCGCGGTCGACTACCGGCGCGAGGTGTTCGCGCGCGAGTCCGGCGTCGCCGTCACCCGACTGCTCGAGCAAGCCATCCTTCCCCGCGACATCATGACCAGGGAGGCGTTCGAGAACGCCATCGCGATGGTGATGGCCCTGGCCGGCTCGACGAACGCGGTGCTGCATCTCCTGGCTATCGCCAGGGAGGCGCACGTGGAGTTGTCGCTCGATGACTTCGACCGCCTGTCCCGGGGCGTCCCGCACCTCGTGGACGTCAGGCCGGCCGGGAAGTTCGTGATGTCGGACCTGGACCGGGTGGGAGGCGTGCCCGTCATCATGAAGGAGCTGCTCGACGCGGGGCTCCTGCACGGGGACGCTCTCACTGTCACCGGCAAGACCATTTCCGACAACCTGTCCGACGCCGCGCCGCCGTCTCCCGATGGCACGGTGGTGCACGTCGTCGAGAGCCCGATCCATCCGACCGGCGGCACGGCGATCCTGTACGGATCGCTCGCGCCAGAAGGAAGCGTGATGAAGATCGCCGGGGCGGAGAGCCTCACGTTCAGCGGCACCGCCCGGCCGTTCGACTCCGAGCACGAGGCATTCGAGGCGCTCACGTCGGGGAGGATCAAGGCCGGGGACGTCATCGCCATCCGATACGAGGGGCCGAAGGGATCGCCCGGGATGCCTGAGATGCTCGCCGTGACGGCCGCGGTGGCGGGCGCCGGTCTGGGCAAGGACGTCGCGCTGATCACCGACGGCCGGTTCTCCGGCGCCACGAAGGGGTTCTCGGTTGGCCACATCTCGCCGGAGGCCTTCGTGGGCGGGCCGATCGCCCTGCTTCGCGACGGGGATCGCATCGAGATCGACGCCGAGAACCGCCGCATCGATGTACTCGTGGACGAGGCAGACTGGGCCGGGCGTCGCGCCGGCTGGAAGGCTCCCGCTCCCCGATACCAGAGCGGCGCGCTGGCCAAGTACGCGCGCCTAGTCTCCTCCGCATCCGAGGGGGCCGTCACGTCGTGAGCGTCCCCGAGATCAGCAACCCCGCTGCGCTCGAGTGCCGGGAGTGCCACGCGCGGTACCCGGTCGAGCCGCTCACGATCTGCGAGGAGTGCTTCGGGCCGCTCGAGCCGGCGTACGACCTGGAGACCATGGAGGGAGTGGACTTCCGAAAGCACGTCGAGGCTGGCCCGGCCACGCTGTGGCGATACGAGGGCCTGTTGCCCGGCGGACCGGGCATCGACCGGGTCGACCTCGGCGCCGGCTTCACCCCGCTGCGCCGGGCGGAGCGGCTGGGGGAGCGCCTGGGCATCGAGCAGCTGTGGATCAAGGACGACTCGGTGAACCCATCGAACTCGTTCAAGGACCGCGTGGTCTCGGTGGCCATCACCATGGCCGGGGCTTTCGGGTTCGAGGTGGTCTCGTGCGCCTCCACCGGCAACCTGGCCAACGCCACCGCGGCGCACGCGGCGAAGGCGGGCATGCCTGCGTTCGTGTTCGTTCCTGAGGACCTGGAGCCGCCCAAGATCCTGGCCACCGAGGCCTATGGCGCGAAGATCGTCGCCGTGAAGGGGAACTACGACGACGTCAATCGGCTGTGCACCGAGGTGGCCGAGGCTCTTCCCTGGGCGTTCATCAACGTCAACCTGCGCCCGTATTACGCGGAGGGATCGAAGTCATTGGGGTTCGAGGTCGCCGAGCAACTCGGGTGGCGGCTCCCGGACCACGTGGTGGTGCCGGTAGCGTCCGGTGCGCTCATGACCAAGGTCCACCGGGCCTTCCGCGAGCTCGTGGACATCGCCGCCGTGGAGGACCGGCCGTACCGGATCTCCGGCGCCCAGGCGGAGGGGTGCGCGCCGGTGGCCGAGGCGTTCCGCGTCGGAGCGACCGAGGTCCGTCCGGTGAAGCCGAACACGATCGCAAAGTCGCTGGCAATCGGAAACCCGGCCGACGGGTGGTTCGCCATCCAGACGGCCAGGGACACGGGGGGGACGGTCGAGGCCTGTCCCGAGGACGAGGTCGTGGCCGGGGTCCGGCTCCTGGCCGAGACCGAGGGGGTGTTCACCGAGACGGCCGGCGGGGTGACCGTGGCCGTGTTGCGGCGCCTCCGGGAATCCGGGACGATCGGCCCGAAAGAGGAGACCGTGGCCTTGATCACCGGCAACGGCTACAAGACGGTGTCGGCCCTCGAGGGTGTCGTGGAGCCGACCTATCGGGTCGGGCCTTCG
>DATDKZ010000086.1:0-17035 GCA_036519575.1 Actinomycetota bacterium
GGCCCCGGCGATCGCAAGCGCGACGAGCATGTCATTGTGACCGCTCGCCACGGACTGGAACAGCACTACAGGGTTCAGCCCGATGATGGCGACGGCGAACGCTTCCCGGTCGGGCCGGACCCTGCGAACCAGCGGAGCGAGGACCGCGATCGTCGCCAGGCTGGCGGCGATCGCGATCGCTCGAAACGCCGCGATCGACGCGGCAATACTTCCGAATATCCGCGCCACTCCCGACGACAACAACGTGAACAGGGGGCCGTACACGGCCGGCGTGTCGACCCACCGGGGCCCCACGTACAGCGCGAGCGGGTCGGACGGGAAGTCCGAGGGCGTGGTGACGTATGGGTTCGCGTGATACACGCCGGCGATCCTTCCGTAGTACGCGTACGAATACACGTCGCGGGAGAACAGCAGCGGCAGGAAGAGGACGATGACGTGGTATGCCACCGCGAGCCCGATGACCGTTCCCGGCGAGATCGTCCCCCGCCAGGACTCACGGAGGACGGCAAGGAACGCCGCCGCGGCCAAGGCCACGGCGATCACGGACACCCCCACCAGCGCGTTCCCGTGAACCCCGTCGAGGGTCGTCAGCTCGGCCAGCCATCGGAACGGGCCTGTGGCCTGGGCGGAGTCCGGCAGGGCCGGCTGCAGGGGCGATCGGGGGACCGATGCGACGATCGCGACCAACACGACGGACGCGATCGAGCCGGCGATGGCGGCGTTGCGGGTCGTGGAGGCCTGCACCGCGCCCGACTGTAACAAGCCCCGCAGGTACAGTCGGATGCAGGCATCGCCGATGCCCCCAGGATGCGACCGATCCGAAGACTTCGAGGGATCCTCCGGTCGGAACGCGCCGCCGATGTGCGACAGCGCCTCCGCCCCGCCATCCCATTCGTGGTTGGGTTGGCCGGCGCGTGGCTCGGCATGGCGGTGTGGGGGGCCTCGAGGGTGGACATGGGCCCCTTCGTGGTCAAGCTGGACACCCAGTTCGGAAGGGGCGTCACGGACATCGTGCTTCCCCCGTTCGGTCACCTGACCGCGAACAGCCACTCGGCCCCGCTCCGGTTGAGCGCCACCCTCCTCGACGTGCGGATCAACGAGCTCACGCGGGACCTGTCGGCCGGCGGGATCGACGGACTCGTCGCTCGTGTCCAGTCCGACTCCGCGCGGGCGCTGCCGCTGCACGCGCTCCGGACCATCGCGGTGGCTGGGCTCGGAGCCCTGATCCTCGGGGCATTGGCCTTCCGAAAGCGCTGGGTCTCGCTCACCACCACCGTCCTGGTCGCCGTGATCCTCGTGGGAGGGTCCGAGATCCTGGCGATGGCAACGTTTCGAAGCTCCGCGTTCGCCACGCCAACCTTCTCGGGCTCACTCGCGCTGGCGGCCGACGTCATCCCACCCGTCCGCTCCGCGGCGACCAAGTTCGACGAGTTCCGGGCTCAGCTCGAACGGGTTGTCGACGGTGCGATCAAGGTCTACACCTCCATCCAGACGAGCCCGGTTGGCGAGGTTGGCGAGATCCGGGTGCTCCACATCTCCGACATCCACCTGTCCCCCCTCGGCCTGGAGTTCGCCAAGCAGATCGCCAGCGGGTTCGACGTGGACTTCATCGTCGATACCGGCGACACCACGTCGTTCGGAACGCCGCCAGAGAATGTGGTCTTGAATGAGATCGCCTCGATGGGCAAGCCCTACGTCTGGGTGCGCGGCAACCATGACAGCAGAGCCTTCCAGCAGGCCCTGAAGGAGCTTCCGAACGCGATCGTGCTGGACGGGACCACCACCGAGCTCAACGGCCTTCGTCTCTACGGCAAGGGCGACCCGATCAAGCCCCCGACGATCGAGCGCCTGTCCGACAGCGTGTTCGAGACGCGCGTCCTCGCCGTCAACCCACTCGTGCTGTCGGACGTCGAGCGCTCGGCCGAGCCCGTCGACATCGTGGCGGTCCACGACGACCGCATGGCGCAAAGTGTGGCGGGTCACGTACCGCTCGTGATTTCGGGCCATTTCCACGTGAACGGCTCGAGGGCGCAGGATGGCACCCTCTACCTCCGGGTGGGCACGACCGGCGGCTCGAACTTCGGCACGTTCGTTCCCGACGAGGGGATCCCGCTCTCCGCCGAGGTCCTGTACTTCGAGCCGGGGACTCCGCCACGCCTGGTGGCCTACGACCTCATCGAGCAATCGCCGAAGACCGGGGCCCTCACCGTCACCCGCCACCTGGTGGAGCAGGAGTTCGGGATCCTGACCCCGAGCCCCTCGCCGATCCCAACGCCGAGCCCGTCACCAACCGTGAGCGCCGGCCTCGCCGGCGCGGCTACCAGGACCCCCTGACCTCCTACCTCGATCACGAGCGGCCGAGGCCGAACGCCACACGGCCTTCGGTGGGCTCGGTCGTTCCACGCGACCACGCCGTGCGGCGCTCCGCTCGCTGGATGAATCGCGCAGGCCGCTGAAGCTGCCAGCACAGCGCCAATGGGTTGTAGATCGACAACCGGGTACCGCAGCCCTCCCACTCGCACGTCCGGTCGCCGGGGTGGGTCCGGCGCGGGGGGCGCTTCATTGGCGCCAGTCTCCCGCGGAGGATGAGCCGTTCGTCGTTCAGCACGATCGTTGCCCCCTGCATCCCTCAGAATGGAGTTATGGCCGGTGCTCCTCGGGGGCGGGAGCGAAAGGCCGTCGTAGAGCCGTTTGTCACTCCGGCCGGCGGGGTACCTGTCCGTCACCCGATCGATCGGGCTGTGGAGGTCTCGACCTGTTGGCGACTCCCGTGGACCACCCGGCGAACTGGGATTGGACGGGTGGTTGGAGCTCGCCGTCGGCGGATCGCGGCGCCAGGGCTCGGACCTTTCGCAGGGTCGCGGCTGTGGTTGCGGCCATCCCCCTGCTGTTGCTGGGAGCTGGGGCCGTCGGATTCGCCTATGTCTACGGGACGATCGACCTCCCCCCGGTACCACCCCTTCGACAGACGACCTACCTGGTGGACAGGAGCGGGAGGCCGATCACCGAGCTGCACGCGGCAGTGAACCGCACGATCATCCCGTTCAGGCGGATGCCCCTGCACCTTCGACAGGCCGTCGTGGCCGTCGAGGACAAGCGGTTCTACTCCCACGACGGTGTCGATCCCTTCGCCATCGCCCGGGCGACCTGGGCCGACCTGGAGGATGGGTCGTTCGACCAGGGCGGCTCCACGATCACACAGCAGTACGTGAAGACGGTATTCACAGGCAGTGAGCCGTCGCTGGGACGCAAGATCCGCGAGGGGGTCATGGCCATCAAGCTCGAGCACGAGCTCACCAAGGACCAGATCCTGGCCAAGTACCTGAACACGATCTACTTTGGGCACGGCGCCTACGGCGTGCAGGCCGCCGCCCGAACCTATTTCGGGCGAGACGCCGAGGATCTCACGCTGCTCCAGTCGGCCACGCTTGCCGGCACCATCGCCTTGCCGAGCAGGTACGACCCCATCGTCGATCGCGGGGCGGCGAAGGTGCGACGCAACTACGTCCTCCGCCAGATGGTGCAGGTCGGAGCGATCAGTGAAGCGCGCGCCTCTCCCCTTTGGGACGAACCCGTGAGGACGGTCGCTCCGGCGGTTCTGCGATCCCCTGCCGCATACTTCGCCGATTACACGCGTCGGTTCCTCGAGAGCCGGTACGGGCCGGGACGCGTGTTCGGCGGAGGCCTACGGGTACGGACGACCCTCGACCTGTCATGGCAGCGTGCCGCGCAGAGCGCGGTTCGGATGTATCTGGGTGGGCGGAACGATCCGGCCGCGGCCGTCGTGGCCATCGACCCTCGGGACGGCGCCATCCGGGCCATGGTGGGCGGGCGGAACTTCCGGGTCGCCAAGTTCAACCTGGCGACCCAGGCCCATCGGCAAGCGGGTAGCGCGTTCAAGGTCTTCACCCTCGCCACCGCGCTCGAGGACGGGGTCTCGCCGTGGTCCATGTGGGACGGACCGCCGAGCATCTCGATCCCCGACCGTCGCTGCAATACGAACGGCGCGCCGTGGCATGTCGCGAACTACGCCGACGAAGGAGTGGGCACCATGACGCTGGCGCAGGCGACCGCACAGTCGGTGAACACCATCTTCGCGCAGGTCGTGACCCAGGTGGGACCGGAGAACGTGGCCCAGATGGCCCACCGCATGGGGATCCAGTCCCCCCTGGAGCCGTACTGCTCGATCACCCTCGGTACGGAGGAGGTGACGCCACTCGAGATGACGGAGGCGTACGCGACGCTTGCCGCGCAGGGCGTCCGACACGAACCAACGCCGGTGGCGGTCGTGCGGGGGCCCGATGGGAACGTGATCGACCGCCCGATCGATCCGGCCGGTCAGGCGGCTCTGTGGCCAAATCACGCGAACATGATCACCAGCATCCTCGAAGACGCGATCACGTCGGGCACCGGGTCCGCTGCTGCGATCGGACGGCCGGCGGCGGGAAAAACCGGCACCGCCCAGGACTACACCAATGCCTGGTTCTGCGGGTACGTCCCGCAGCTCGCCGCATGCGTATGGGTCGGGTACCCGCGAGGCAACATCTCCATGCGGGACGTCGGTGGATTCCCCGCCGTCTATGGCGGGTCGATCCCCGCGCTCATCTGGCACCGGTTCATGTCGATCGCGACGGACGGTATGCCCGTGCAGCCCTTCCAGCCACCTTCGCTCGCGGAGTTCCCGACACCAACACCGTCTCCGATGCCATCACCAACACCGTCTCCGACGCCATCACCAACACCGACGCCTTCCCCAACGCCGACGCCTTCCCTGGCTTCGTCACAATCGCCGAGCCTCACGCCGACGGCCTCGCCCTCGGCATCCACCACACCAGAGCCGGATGCATCCATCGCCGATGCAACGCTTCCCAGCCCGATGCCGACCCCGACTCCGGCCGGGCCGGGCTGACGCTGGTTGCCTTCGGGACCTTTCCTCCGCGTGGGGACGTGTGTCGAGGATCACGTGAACGTCGAAAGGGGGCGACGCGACGCGCCGCCCCCTTTCGAGTAAGGCTCTGCCTACCGATCGTCCGGGCGGTCTCCCTCACTGAGGTTGTCCGCGGCGTCCCCCAGGTCCTCCTTGACCTTGTGGGCGGCGTCCTTCACGTTCCCCAGGGCCCGCTTCCCGGCTCCCTTGGCCTGATCCACCCGGCCCTCCCGCTCCATGTCCCGGTCGCCGGTGGCCTCTCCGGCCGTCTCCTTCACCTTGCCTTTGGCCTTGTCCCATGTCCCCCCGGCCCGATCCTCGGTTCCCTTTCCCATCGCGGTCTCCTCCTTCCGACGGCGTTGCCACGTTGATACCCCGTGAGGACGGGATTCGAACATCGGCGACCGCATCCGGCGCTGGGTTAACCTCGACGTGAGCCAGGCGTATCCTCCTGGTGGAACGAGGCCCGATCGCCGAGGAACCGAGCGGCCATGTCAAAGACCGACGATGCCAGGCTGGCGCTCACCGGGGCCCTCGCCGCGATCGTCGAATCGTCGCAGGACGCGATCTTCCGAAAGACCCTGGATGGCGTGATCGAGTCCTGGAACGCAGGCGCGCAGAGCATCTACGGGTACCGGCCCGAGGAGATCATCGGTCATCCGGTTTCGACGCTGGCGCCACCCGACCGCAAGGACGAGATCACCTACATCCTGGAACGGATCGCCCGCGGGGAGCGCGTCGAGCACTTCTCCACGAACCGCGTAACCAAGGACGGAAGGACGATCGACGTCTCGTTGTCGATCTCCCCCGTCTACGACGATGACGGCCGTATCGTGGGCGCCGCCACGATCGCCCGCGACATCACGCAACAGCGACTGGCCGAGCGGGAGCTGCGCATCGCCCGTCAGCAGCTTGCCATCATCACCCGGGCCGGAGCCGACGGCATCACGATCCAGGACGCGTCAGGCCGGATCGTGTACGCGAACGACTCCGCCGCACGGATGTCGGGGTATCCGGACGCGCGCTCCTTCGTGTCCGCCACCGTCGAGCAGGTCCTTGCCCGATTCGACCTCCTGCACGAGGACGGCCGGCCCTTCTCGCCGGAGGAGCTCCCGGATCGCCGGATCCTGCGGGGGGAGGAACAGGCGGAGGCCCTGATCCGCGTGGTGGTGCGGGAAACGGGAGAAGAAAACTGGACCCTGGTGCGTGCGGCTCCCATGCGCGATGACGATGGCACCGTCGACTACGTCGTGAACTTGTTTCACCACATCACGGAGCAGAAACGCGCCGAGCAACAGCTCAAGGTCCAGAACGCCTTGCTCGAGGCTCAGTCGGAGGCGTCTGAGGTCGGGATCGTGCTGATCTCACCCGAGGGAGAGATCGTTTCCGCCAACCGCCGGTTTGGAGAGCTCTGGAACATCCCCGAGGAGATCCTGAACACCAGGTCGAACGAGGCGGCCATGGAGGTCGTAAAGGGGCAGGTTGCGGACCCCGACGCCTTCGCCGAACGCGCACGGTATCTCTCACATCACACGGACGAGGGCGTGCGGGATGAGATCGCCTTGAAGGATGGACGGGTCATCGAACGATACTCGAAGACGCTGGAGGACGAGACCGGCGCGATCTACGGAAGGATCGGGTACTTCCGCGACGTGACCGAGGATCGCAAGCGCGAAGAAGGACAGCGCTTCCTTGCGCAGGCGACGAAGGAGCTCGTCTCGTCGCTGGACTATCACGCCACCCTCTCACAGATCGCCCGGATGGCCGTGCCTCAGCTGGCCGATTGGTGTGCCGTGGACATCCTCGAGCCCGACGGGTCGCTGAAACTGCTGGCGATCGCCCACCCGGAGTCCTCGAAGGTCGAATGGGCCAGGGAGTTCCGTCGCGCGTTCCCCATCGACATGACTGCGCCCACCGGCCTTCCTCGCGTGATCCGCACCGGGAAGTCGGAGATGTACCCGTCGATCGACTCGGCACTCCTGGAGGCGAGCCTCGACGAGGAGCAACTCGAGGTCATCCGAGAGCTGCAGCTGAGCTCGGTCATGCTCCTGCCGCTTCGAGCACGCGGGCGCACGCTTGGCACGATCTCCTTCGTCTTCGCCGGGTCGGGGAGGTCCTACGGCGAGGCCGACCTGGTGCTCGCCGAGGATCTCGCGTCCCGGGCCGCCCTGGCCCTGGACAACGCGAGGCTCTATCGGGAACGCGACGACATCGCGAGGACGCTCCAGGAAGGCCTGCTTCCCGGGCCGTTCCCGGAGGTCCCGGGGGTCGAGCTCGCCGCCAGGTATCAGGCGGCCGGCGAAGGGATCGATGTGGGCGGTGACTTCTACGACGCGTTCGACACCGAGGACGGCGCTTGGGCGTTGGTGGTGGGGGACGTGTGCGGCAAGGGACCCCAGGCGGCGGCGCTGATGGGCACGGCCCGTCACACGATCCGTGCGGCGTCGCTTCGCGAGCACAGGCCCAGCGCGGTGCTTACGACGTTGAATACGGCGCTTCAGCGACAATCTCGGGAGCAGTGGTTCTGCACGGTGTGTTACGTCCGTCTCCGGCCTCGGCCCGGGGGCGCGCGTCTGACCGTGTGCGCGGGGGGCCACCCGCTTCCTGCCATCCTCCGCGCCGACGGCACCGTCGAGTTCGCAGGAACGCCCGGAACGCTGCTCGGCGTGTTCAGGGACATCGAGCTGACGGATACCTCTGTGAGTCTGGGGCCCGGCGACGCGCTCGTCCTCTTCACGGATGGCCTCACCGACGCCGACCGGACGGGCAGGGAATTCGGCCAGAAATGGCTGACCGAAGTGTTGGCCAGGAACGTGGGCCGATCCGTCGAGGACATCGCCCGAAGCCTGGAGCGGGAGGTCCTCGGCGACCAGAACCAGGGACTGCCCGACGACCTGGCCATCCTCGTGGCCAAGGTCAAGCCCTGACGGCAATCCACGATTGCCTATCCAGCTGCATGGGTACGAATCGCACCTGAGTCTAGGAGGGTGTCTCGGCGGGTCATCAGGCTCCGCGCGAGCTCGCGTGCGGGACGGTGAAGCGGACGACCCTCACCCCATGACCCGGATCAGTCTTCGCGTCTGGGAACAGTGCCCTGATGACCTGCATCCGGTAGATCGGGACCAGCGCCTCCCTTGCATGAGGCTCACCCTCCGACTGGGCGGAACCACTGGTCACCTCCACGTCGATCCTCTCGGGCTCGAGGGACAAGGCCACGCGGATCGATCCTGTCACCCCGGAATCGATAGCTTCCGCACAGGCCTCCGAAACAGCGAGCCGGAGGTCGTCGATCAGCTCCTCAGGCAGGCCCTCGTGACGAGCGATGGTTGCGGCGAAGTACCGCACGGTGCCCACGTATGCAGGGTCGGCGGGTATGGCGAGCGTCGTCGTCGAGCCGGCGTCGATCCGATCGGTGGTGCGTTGGGCCATGCTCATGTTCCTCCCGTCGCCTCGCCGACTGAGCGGTGGGTGGGGAAGATCTTGTCCAACCCGGTGATACCGAAGACCTTCTGGACGGATCCTTCCCCGAAGACGAGCGCCAGCTCTCCGCCTCGTTCTCTGGCCCGCTTCAGCCCGGCGACGAGGACGCCCAGACCGCTCGAATCCATGAAGCTCACGTTGTAGAGGTCGACAACGATCCGGTTCTCGTCCTCTTCGGTGAGCCGGACGATGGCCTCTCGAAGCTGTGAGGACGTGTACAAGTCCACCTCACCTTGGACCTCGAGCACGGCCCAACCGTTCTCGTTCCGAGATCCGAGCACCAGATCCAAGGCCATCACCTCCGCCCGTTTCGTCGCTCGATGCAAGGACGTTCGGGGGCGCCAGTATAGGGGAGGCCATCCCCGCCGATACCCGCGTTTGGCTCCCCCCTCGACGCGGTACACATGTCGAACGACCCAATGAAGGTGGGAGGTCCCGTGTCACAAAGGTCTGACGGCACCCAGGAACGAGAGGACCCCAAGCAGCGCCTCGACCGCGAGCTGATCGAGTTGCTGAACGAGCTCCGGGTGGCGCTCCCCGGGGTGCAGGTGCTCTTCGCGTTCCTTCTCACCATGCCGCTCTCCAGCCGGTTCGGCGATCTCACGAGCGCGCAGCGCGTTCTGTACTTCGGCACGCTGCTGTCAACGGCGATCGGCACGGCGTTCCTCATGACGCCAACGGCCTACCACCGCCTTCGTTTCCGGGCGGCGGACAAGGAACGCCTGTTGCGGGTGAGCAACCGTGCAGCCGTGACCGGTCTTGCGTTCACGATCGTCTCGGTCGGCGGTGCCGTGTTCTTGATCGCCGATCTCCTCTACCATTCTGCCCTCGCGAGCCTGTTCGCGGCGCTGGTGACGGCCGTATACCTCTGGCTGTGGTTCGGCCTCGCGTTGCTCCAACGAGTCAAGGACGAGTAGCCGGTACCCACGATCGGGGTTGCGCAAACTGCCCTGGCCCGCCCGACTTCCGCGACCGGTCAGCCCTTCGGCGAAGGATGGGCCAAGAGGGATGGGTGGTCCACGAACTCCAGCCTGGACTGGAGGTTCGTGAGCTCGAACACCCGCTGGACCCGCTCGGGTCCGCGCACCAGCACGAGGCGGCGGCCGGCCGCCTGGGCCCTGACGGCGGCACCCAGGATCAGGCGCAGGCCGCTCGAGTCCAGGAACGACACCTGCCGCAGGTCGATCAGGATGACCGAGGGCTCTTCCGCCTCAGCACTACGTATCCGCGCCTCGATCTCATCGGCCGAGGCGATATCCACGTCGCCGTCGAGGAAAACCTCCACGGGGTTGGTGCCCGGCGGACTGTCCGTCCCGGCGCCGCTCAACCACGATCACGGCCGGGTGACCAGGCCTTCCGGTCGCCTTCCGGGGGGAGGCACGGCGCATCGCTCGCTCGGTTCAGGACACCTCAGGATAGCCCGTCGGGGTCACGCGGCACCCGGCTGCGTGGAGGGCCTACCATTGGTGATCGTGAATACCCCTGTTGATTCCGACGTCGTCGTGACGGTGCCCTCGCAAGCAGCCTTCGTTCATGTCCTGAGGTCCGTCGCGGCGAGCGTCGCCGCGCGCAACGACCTTCCCGTGGACGACATCGACGACCTTCGGATGGCCATCGATGAGGCCAGCTCGCAGCTGCTCATGTTGGGGCCGAGCTCCGCGACGCTCACGCTTCGGCTGCGCGCGCTCGACGAGGGGGTGGAGGCGGTCGTTTCGGTCGATGGGTCGGCGCCGGCCGAGTGGCCACCGCCCGCGTTCCACAAGTCACTCGCCTGGAATGTGCTGTCCGGCCTGAGCGACGAGCTCTCGTTCGAGCAGCCAGACGGCGCCCCGGCTATCCGCCTGGTGAAGCGATCGTCCGCGAGGAGCCGGGCGTGAGCGTGGAATCATCCGGCGATGAGGAGCGATCCGACGAACGCGTCGCCGAGCTCTTCCGGCAACTGCCGGATCCCAAGGCGCGCGAGGAGCTCGTCCGGGTCTATCAGCCGCTTGCCGAGTACCTGGCCAGGAAGTTCTCCGGACGAGGCGAGCAGGTCGAGGACCTCGTCCAGGTGGCCATGATCGGCTTGTTGAACGCGATCGACCGCTTCGATCCCGGGCGTGAGGTCCAGTTCCCCACGTACGCGGCAGTCACGATCATCGGTGAGCTCAAACGGCATTTCCGGGACAAGGGGTGGGCCGTTCGGGTCCCCCGGCGCCTCCAGGAGACCGGCCTTCGCGTCAGCCGGGCCATGGGCAATATGTGGCAGGAGCTCGGACGTTCGCCCACGGTCAAGGAGATCGCTGCTCGCCTCGACCTTCGGGAGGAAGAGATCCTGGAGGCCGTCGAGGCCATGCAGGCATACTCGGCGACGTCGCTCGAGGCGCCGGTCGGCGACGAGGGCCCGTCCCACGCCGAGCTCCTGACCAAAGACGACGAGTCGCTCGAGCTGATGGAGGCATGGGCAAGCGTCGCACCCAAGCTGAAGCAGCTGCCCACCCGAGAACGCAGGATCCTGTACCTCCGGTTCTTCAAGGGCCTCACGCAGAGCGAGATCGCCGAACAACTCCAGATCTCACAGATGCACGTGTCTCGTCTGCTGTCGCAGACACTCGTTCGCCTACGAGAAGCGATCCGGGAGCCGTAGGACGGCTCCCGGATCGAATGGACGTCGAGACGTGCAAGCGCGGCGTGCGTTACTTGAAGATGCTCACACCTCCGGGGCCAATGAGCAGGCCGACGATGATGAGGACCACGCCGGCCACGACCCCTCCCCGGACGAGCGTGACGATGCCGGCGATCACGAGGATCACCGCCAGGATCCAGAGCAACGTCGCCGCCCCACCGGTTAGCGCAGGGACTCCGAACATGTGTACCTCCTACTCAGCCGATGCGGGGAAGGATGTACCAGGCCACGAAAGCCAGGATCGCGAGCACGATGACCACGATCGCCGCGTACTTGATCGCGGCGTACCCCCACGAGCCCGGAACCCTCCGGCTCCGATACCTCGGGCGAGTGTGTGTGCTCCTCCGAGTGCGCCATCCGTACCTCCTTGGTCGTGGCTTGCATTCCCGGTGCGCGATGCGCCCAAACATGGGTCGCTCAGACGCCGCAGCGATCTCCCGACCAGGACGGTTCACGCAGCTTGGCGCTCGCCCCGGTGCGGCGCGGTCTCGATCAGATCGAGGACGGCCCTCTCGACCTTCAGCTGCACTGACGGGTCGGAAAGCTCCTCCGGCGAGACGCTCCCGAGAGCCGGCCGGATGGTCTCCCCTTCCAGAAACCGGTCGAGGACCCGAGGATCCACGTACGAGGCGCGAGCTACGGCCGGCGTGTTCCCCAGGTACTCCGCCACCACGCGGATGGCCCGGGCAGCGCCGCGCTTGCGCACGGTGAGGGATGACCCGACGTCATCGGCCGTGGCCAGGGCCAGGGCGGCAAGCACCGTGCCGTGCCAGGTCCTGAAGTCCTTGGCGGAGAACGACCCCCGACCCGTTTCCTTGATGTAGTCGTTGATCTCCAGGGACCGGACATCCTTCCACCCCTCGCTCGTCGAGTAGGCGAGGAGCTCGGATCCCCCGTTCCGCCTGGCTTTCAACCCGCGGAGCACGTCCTTCACGTCCGGGTCGGTGATCGCCTGGACCCGTCGCTTTCCCCCCTTGGCCGTGTAGTCGAACAGAACCTCGTCACCCGTCACCTTGACGTGCTCCTTGCGCATCGTGGCCAGGCCGAACGAGCCGTTTCGGGCCGCATAGCTCTCCGATCCGATACGGAAGAACCCCAAATCGAGCAGGCGCACCGCACAGGCGAGCACGCGCTCTCTGGTGAGCCCGTCGCCGTTCAGATCCTGTTCCACCCGACGGCGGAGCTCCGGAAGCGATCTGGCGAAGTCGTGCATCTTGCGGAACTTCTGTCGGTCCCGCCACCTCCGCCAGCGCTCGTGATACAGGTACTGCTTCCGCCCCGCGGCGTCGGTCCCCGACGCCTGGAGGTGACCGAGCGGATCCGGCGAGATCCACACGTTCGTCCAGGCTGGAGGGATGGCGAGCGTGCGGATCCGGTCGACGACCCGGGGATCAGAGATCGGTTGCCCCCGCTCGTCAACGTAGGAGAATCCCCGGCCCCGGCGGCGTCTGGTGAAGCCGGGAGCGGCGGTGTGGACGCGTCGGATCCGAGACGGCTGTTGCACGGCGGTTTGACGACTACCCGGGAGGGGAATGACGAAAACATGCCACCACCCGAGGGATCCCCCGGACGGGAGGCCCGGGCCACCCGGTGCCCCGTCTGCGGGCAAGGAGAGTTGACGGACGTGGTCTTCGATGGGGGGACGGGCGAGCTCGAGGGAACGCCCACGCAGCTCGCCGATTCAAGCGAGGTCGACGTCTACACTTGCGGCCACGAGGTGACGGGCGCCTCGCTGGCCAGGGCCGACCGGTCCCTGCACGTGGAGCGGCGTGCTTCCGAGGACACCGTGCCTCCTCCCAAGGGGACGTCAGGCTAGGGAACGATCCGAAGCGCCAGGATGGCGATGTCGTCGGGTGACTCGCCCTCGGGGTCTGCGACCGCATCGCGGAAACACTCGATGGTCCCCATGGCGTCCAGGTCTCGACAGGTGGCTAGTAGCGCGTCGAGCGCCACGTCGTCGATCGGCTCACTTCGGCGCGCGTCGATCAAGCCGTCGGTGTAGAAGACCACCGTGTCACCCCGTCGCAGCTTCACCTTCCCGTCATGCAATTCCACGTCTTCGAAGATGCCGACGAGGGTGCCGGGGGAACCGACGGTTTCGACCGAGCCATCGTGGCGAAGCACGACCGGGAGGGGGTGGCCGCCGCTCGAGACGGTGAGGGTGGCCCTCCCGTGGTGCGACTCGAGCCGCCCCATGGCGACCGTGCAGAATCCCTCTCCGTCCTCACGCCGCAACACCTCGTTCAGGTCCGCCAGGACGCTACTCGGGCGGGTCTGGTGCATGGCCGCCGCCCGGATCGCGTGCCGGGCGGTCCCGGTCATGGCTGCCGCCTCCACCCCCTTTCCGCAGACGTCGCCGATCACGATGCCCCAGGCCCCCTCCGCAACCTCGAAGGCGTCATAGAAGTCACCCCCAACCTCGGTCCTGGCGAGGCCGGCGGGCTGGTAGAACGCAGCGATCTCCACGCCGGGGATGTCGGGAAGCCGCTGAGGAAGGAGGCTCCGCTGGAGCGTTCGGGCGACGTGGCTCCGTTCTTCGTACCGTCGCGCGTTCACGATGGCCACCGCCGCCCGGTGGGCCAGATCCTCGGCCAACTCCAGGTCGGACTGCCCGAAACGCTTCCTGGATTCCGATGAAGCGAATGAGATCGCACCCAGGGAACGACCCTCCACCACGAGCGGGACGATCATGGCCGAGCGCACGTCGAGCGTTCGGGCGAACTCGAGTTGCTCGGGGTCCATCCCCTCCTGGAGGACCTGTTCGGGGATGTCCGCAAGGAGCTCGGAACGGCCGGTCCGGATGACCGAGCCGATACCGGAATCCGCGGACTGGTCTGGTGGATAGCGCCGCCGGTACTCCCGGGCCAACGCCACCTTCTTGGGATCCGCGTGGGCCACCGCCACGGACCGGATGCTGCCGTCGGGCTCGACCATCTCCACGCTGCACCAGTCGGCCAAGCGCGGGACCGTGAGTCGGGCGACCTGCCTCAGGGTCCGTCGCACGTCGAGGGACGAGGCCAGGATGACGCTCGCTTCGGCAAGGTAGGCCGCGCGCTCCCGGGCGGCCTCGGCCTCCGCCCTGGCGCTCCGCTCGCTCTCCAGCAGACGAGATCGGAGTTCCTCGGTTCGCCGCCGATCCGTGATGTCCCTCACGTATCCGGTGAACAGCGCGGGGCCGGGAAGGTCCACTCGCGTGACCGTGAGCTCGATGGGGAACTCCGTCCCATCGGCACGAAGAGCGGAGAGCTCCAACCGCTTGCCGAGCATGCGCCCGTGGCCCGTCCGCCGGAAGCGTGCCAGGGCCTGGCGATGTCTGGCCCTCAGGCCCTCGGGGATGATCAGTTCCGCGAGCTCCCGACCGATCGCCTCGTCACGATTGATCCCGAACATCTGGACGGCTGCCGGGTTCATCTCGACGATGGCCCCGTCCTCCCGCATCGTGACGATGGCCTCGAGTGCCGACTCCAGGATGGCCGACTTCCGCGCCTCACTCTCGTTCACGGCCGCCTCCGCCAGCCCGCGCTCCAAGAACTGGCCGATCTGGCGGCCGATGGCAGCGACCGTCTCCAACAGGGCCTGGTCCGGCTCCCTGATCCGAGGGCTGAAGAACTCCATCACGCCGAGGACCTGGTCCCCGAGCGTGATGGGAAAGGCGAACGCCGCGTGGAATCCGGCCTGCGCGGCGAACGGAGCTCGAGAAAAGTTCTCGTCGAGCGCCACGTCGGGGATCCATGCCGGGGCGCTCGACTGCCACACCCGCCCCGGGAGACCGACCCCCGGCGTGAACATGAACTCGCGGCACTTGGTCAGGAACGCCTTGGCCCGGCTGGCCTGCGAGCACCAGCCTCCGGCGTACCTGAGGACGCCCGCCTCCTCGTCGACCTGCCACAGGTTGCCGAGCTCCCACGCAAGTGCCTCGGCGACGGCCTCGATCAGCTTCGGGGTGGCCTCCTCCACGCCGGACACCTCGGCCAGGACACGAGACACGGCCGACTGGAGGGCGAGCCGCCGTTCCGTCTCCTTGCGCTCCGTGACGTCGGAAGAGACCCCGGCCATCCTCACCGCCCGACCCGTCTCATCGTGGAAGGCCTGCCCTCGCGCGCTGACCCACCGAACGACGCCATCCGGGCGAAGGATCCGATAGTCCAGGACGTAATCCGCGCCTTCTGTCACGGCCTTCTGGATGGACTCGAGCACGCGCTCGCGATCTTCAAGATGGATGTCCCGAGTCGCGTCCTCGAACGTCCCCCCGAACGTGCCCGGCTCCAGACCGTGGATCTTCTCCAGTTCCATCGACCAGCCCACCCGGCCCTTGCGGATGTCCCAATCCCAGGTCCCCATGCTTCCCGCCGACAATGCGATCCGAAGTCGTTGCTCGCTCTCCTGAAGGGCGAGCTCCGTCCGCTTCCGCTGGGTCACGTCCCGTTCCCGCCCCTGGATGCCGATGCGCCGCTCGCTCTCGTCCATGAGGGGTCCCCACGAGGAGAGGGACCACTTGACGGCCCCTCCCTTGGTGATCAGGCGGACCTCCTCGTCATCGATGTGGCCCCCGGCGAGCAGCCATCGCCATCGCTCCTCGACGTGTTTGCGGTCCCCCGGATGGACGAGATCGAGGTAGGTTCGTTCCCCGATCTCCTCGGGGGAGAAGCCGGTGAGCTCCTCCACGGCCGGGTTCACGTAGAGCAGCTTCTCGTCGAGGTCGTAGGCCAGGATGGCGATCGGCGAGTTCTCGGTGATGAGTCGGAGGTTGCGCTCGGATTCCCGAAGCTCGGCGACACGCTTCTCCAACTCTTGCTCCACCCGCTTGCGGTCGCCGACGTCGAACCACGCCGTCACCACGCCGACGGGCGCCCCGCGCTCATCACGGAGGGGTGATGCCGCCACGTGGACCAGCGCGATCGTCCCGTCGTTGCGCCGTGCCTCCCAGTCTCCCTCCCAGGATCCTCCGGTGCGAAGGTGTTTGGCGAAGGGCGTCGATCTCGCATCGGCTTCGTCGGAGAAGATGAGAGCGCCGAGATCGCGGCCGACGGCTTCGTCCATCTTCCAGCCGAACAAGGCTTCGGCCTGTGGGTTCCACCGCGTCACGATCCCCTCCACGTCGGTGACCACGACCGCAGCCCGGGCGGCTTCGAGGACGAACGCGTCTTGGATGTCGGGCCACGCGCCCGGCGGGCGCACCCGCTCGGGGATCAGGCAGGCGTCGACCTCGAACCACACTCGGGTGGGCGGCCCATCCCGGATCCCCCACTGATCGGCGAGCTCGTCGACCAGGAACAGGCCCCACCCGCCGCTCCCGTCTGCCTTCGGAGGGCCGGGAGGTGAGAAGCCCCCTCCCGTGTCCTCGATCTCGACGCGGACGCGATCCCCCAGGATCTCGACCCGCATGATTGTCGCTGCGTCGGATCCTCTGGGACCGTGCCGGATGGCATTGGTTACGACCTCGCTGACCAGAAGTCGAAGAGTGTCCAGACACGCCGGCCGGATAGGGGGGAGGAGCTGTTCGATCTCCGCACGAGCCCGGGCCACGCTGTCCGGCAAGACCGGGTACCGCCGGACGGATGCGCGCGTGCCCCCTCGGGTGGTCACGGGTCCTGCCCTGCACGCCGAAACAGACCGCGAGCTCCGATCCTCGCGGCGCTACGAACCGTGCCGGATCCCGCACTTGAGCGCCTTGTCGTCAGCCCCTCCTGTGGCCACCCCCCGATTCCCTTCCTCAGGCCAGGGATTCCCGAGAGCGTACTGGCCCAAACTTGGATCCCCTGATTGACCCCTCCGCGCCGGGGTACCAGGAGCACCAGGGATTCCTGAGATCCGCTGTCGAACCGCCCCCCGGGTATCAACTCCGAAGCCCAAGCGGTCGATACGTTCACCTTAAGGAGGTCGCCATGAGGATCGGAAAGATCGTCCGAGAGGTAGAGGCCGTACCGGATCCTCGGATCGTGGAAGCGCCGGTCGAGGCGCCC
>DATDKZ010000087.1:0-25795 GCA_036519575.1 Actinomycetota bacterium
GCCACCGCCACCACCCGTGCCACCGCCACCACCCGTGCCACCGCCACCACCCGTGCCACCGCCCCCACCCGTGCCACCGCCGCCGCCCGTGCCACCGCCCCCACCCGTGCCACCGCCGCCGCCCGTTCCACCGCCGCCGCCCGTGCCACCGCCACCACCGCCGGTCCCGACGGTTCCTCCAGCCGCGCCGGTCCCGGGCAGAACGATGCCGCCCCCACCGGTCAGCGGAGGTGGCTGGGGGATCGCGGGAAGGAGGTCGCCGAGGATCGACTGGAGGGTCGAGAGGATGCCTGGGCCGAGGAGGGCCATGAGCGGTTGGAGCGTGGAGCTGATCGCCCGGTCGAGCTCGCTCACTGAGAACCCCACGGCCAGTGCCCGCCGGCGGTCGAGGAGAAGGGCCTGGGCCAGTGCCGAGGCCTGCGCGTATCTGCCGTCGCGGAGCGCCGCCCGGAGATCGCGGAGATCGGCGATGGCCTGATCCATGGCGTTTCGTGTTGCCTCAGGCGGAGGCGTGGGCTGGATGGTGGGGCGCGCCCGCGTCCCCTCATCTCCGGTCGGCACCTGGCCGACGAGGGCGAGGGCTCCAGTGGCGATCAGGACCAGGGCCGCAACGAGAGCCGCGAGTCGGAGGACGACCCGGCGCTCGTGCGCCGCACCGTTCGGAAGCCTGACCGGCGGTGCCGGGGGCAGGATCGGCGCGATTGGTTCGGCCAACATCTCACGCAGGAGCGCGGTCAACGCCCCAAGCCCCACGCCCTTCTGGAGATACCCGTCGGCGCCTGGAACCTCGGGCTGGCCGGGGACTGCCGATGTGAACAGGACGATCTTGACGTCCGGGGACGACTGTCGGATCTCCTCGACGTCCCAGTCGGCGATGTCGTCGTCGAGGACGACGGCATCGGGCTCTTCGGATCGGAGCGCGGAGAACAGCCCCTCCGGGTCCTTCGCTTCGGCTACGACGGCGAAGCCGTCGTCTTCCAGGAACCGCCTGACCAGGGCTCGCTTGGCGTAGATGGTCCCGGCGATGGCGACGCGGACCCGGTCGCCAGCCGTCCGTTCCCTCATCCGACCCGTTCTCCCCCGCGGCCCAGCACGCGCATCCTACCGCCCTCCCCGAACGGCTACGAAAGGAATCGTACGAGGGATGGGCGATGGACAGGAAGGGGCTTCGCCCTAGGCCGAAAGTCGATTCCCGCTGATCGCTAGGAGGAGAGCTCGGTTTCCCGGTGGGCGAGGGCCCTTCTGGCCGCCAGGAGCTCGTCGACCCCTTCCATGGGGAGCGGCTTGGCGAAGTAGAAGCCCTGACCCAGGTCGCAATGCAGGTCGAGGAGCTGTTCGAGCTGGTCGGCCCGCTCGATGCCCTCGGCCACTGGCAGGAGCTCGAGGTCGCTGGCGAGTTTGATGATCGTCGCGGTCAACGCCGACTTCCGGGGGTCCGTGCTGACGGCGTCGACGAAGGACTTGTCGACCTTCAGGATGTCCACCGGGAACTGCTGGATGTAATTCAGCGAGGAGTACCCGGTTCCGAAATCGTCGACGGCGAGCTTCACGCCGATCTCCTTGAGCTCGGTGAGGCGTTGAACGGACAGCTTCACGTCCTTCATCATCACGCTCTCCGTGATCTCCAGGATCAGCAAGCCGGGGTCCAGCCCAGTCTCCGCGAGGATCTCTCCGATCTCGCCCACGATCTCCTGCCGCTGGAGCTGTCGAGCAGACAGGTTGACGGCCATGTGGAGCGGAGGTTCGACCGGCAGCCGGCCGTGGAGGAGCACCGCCTGGCGACAGGACTCCTTGATCACCCACCCGCCTATGGGGACGATGAGGCCGGTTTCCTCCGCCAGGGGGATGAACTCGAGCGGGGGGACGAGACCGCGCTCGGGGTGGTTCCAGCGGATCAGGGCTTCCAAGCCGATGATCGCGCCCGTCTCGAGCTCGATGACCGGTTGGTAGTACAAGACGAACTCGTCGTTGTCGATGGCGCGCTGGAGGTCCGCTTTCAGCTCCAGGCGGCGCAGCGCCGTGTCGTGCATGGCCGGCTCGAAGAGCTGGTACCGCCCCTTGCCTGCCTCCATGGCCATGTACATGGCGACGTCGGCGTTCCGCATGAGTTCCTCGCCGCTCTTCGGCGCGCCCACCTCGCCGGGACGTGCCGCGGCGATGCCGATGCTCGCGCGCACGGACACTGTCCTCCCCCCGAGCCTGATCGGAGTCTCCAACGCAGCCATGATCCTGGAGGCTACTTCGGCGGCCTCGAACCCGACGCCGCCATCCTCCAACAGGATGCCGAACTCGTCCCCCCCGAGCCGGGCCGCCGTATCTGCGGCGCGCAGGCACCCCGTCAGCCGCTCGGCGACTTCCTTGAGCACTTGATCCCCAAGGGCGTGGCCGAGCGTGTCGTTGATGGTATTGAAGTCGTCGAGGTCGAGGAATAGGACCGAGACCGGCCGGCCATCGCGGGTCTGGCGCTCAAGCGCGTGTTCGACCCGGTCGCGGAACAGCGCACGGTTGGCCAGTTCGGTGAGGCGATCGTGGAAGGCCTGGTGCTCGAGCTGTTCCTCGAAGGCCTTGCGCTCGCCGATGTCCCGGGTGTTGAGCACGATCCCGTTCACGTTGGGGTCGCCGAGCAGGTTCGTGAGCTGCGACTCGACATGGAGCCAGTGTCCGTCGCGATGAAGGAGGCGGAACTCTGTCAGTGCCGGCCTGAGGTCGTCCCCGTCGCGATCTCCGCTTGTTAGGAACTGGAGCACCTGGGCCTTGTCATCGGGATGGACGTGCTCGGTGAGCTTGGAGCCCGTGAGCTGCGCGGGCTCGTGGCCGAGCACGCGCTCCACCGAAGGGCTGACGTACGTCATCGACGAGTCTGCGGCGACAACCATGACCACGTCCGAGGAGTTCTGGACCAGTGATGAGAACCGGGCCTCGCTCCTCCCGCGGAGGAGGTCCTCTGTGAGCGCTGCGCTCTCCAGGGCGAGCGCCGCCTGAGACGAGAGGGTCACAAGCGCCTCGCACGTCGAGCGTGACAAGGGTGCTTCACTGCCCATGCAAAGCAGCGCCTTCATCTCATCCAGCATGAAGAGCGGCGCCACGAACACGAAGCGTGTCTCGTCCGGCATCGGAATGAGCCCGCCGAGCTCGCGTCGCGCCGAAGGTTCGATGATCGAATCAAGCGCGATCAGTTCCGCTCGTTTCCAGGTCCGTACGGCTGGAAGATTCACCGCCCTTCCGATTGTCGTGCCGTCATCGTGAGAAGCACCGACGACGGTGAATTCCTGGGGGGGACTCCCGTCCATATTCACCAGCAGGACCACCGCAGCGGTCTCTCCCGCCAGCCTGCCTGCCGACTGCATGGCTGCTCGATGGATGCCGTCGCGATCGGTCGCAACCATCAACGCCTGCCCGGCGTCCTGCAAGGCCTTCTGGCGCGCGGCGGACAGCTCCTCCCGTCGCACAAGGCCTGCCATCCTGACCACCACCAAGAGGAACAGCGCGATCGACGAACCGATCACGAAAGGCGCGTCGACCCGCTCGCCCCGAATCTCCTGGATGATCTGAACGGCAGGAACCATCAGCGATGCCCCCGCGAGCAGGCCGAGCCTGGCCTTCGTGGCCCGGTGCTCCTGTCCAGGGGCGGGATCGGAGAGCCTCCGCATCGAGCCGTGCAGCGCGGCTGCGCCCCACAGGAGATAGAACGAGGCCCAACCCGCCTCAAGGTACCCGGCCTGGTTGTAGACGATCCCCTGCACCGAGAGGTAGCTGTAGACGAAGTTGGTGCAGAACAAGGCGATGGCCGCACCCGTCATGAGAGACAAGGACTGAGGGCGCCTCCCCGGACCGATGGCCAGACGGACCATGACTACGAGCAGCACGAGGTCCATGAACGGGTAGGCCATGCCGACGAGCTTCTGGATCGAGTTCGATTCGGGCGTCCGGGCGAGGGGGGACATCACAAACACCCACGAGATCGTCCCGATACCGATCGCCACGATCAGCGAGTCGATCAACCCCTCTCGGTCTCGCCCCGGGCTGCGGCGGTGCACCATCAGCAACACACCGGCGATCAGGCAGGGGTAGCCGGAGAGATGCAGGATGTCGCCGATCGACGGATAGGGGAGCTCCGCGCCGAAGAGCTTCTCGTAGTTGTGCGTGATGACGTCCCCTGCGACGAACAACGTCTGGCCGAGGGCGAAGAGATACCAGGGCAGGCGGTGCTCTGGTCGCCACGTCCTCACAGCGATGACGATCACAACCGGTGAGGAGAACGCGATGACGTTGAAGACCAAACCGATCTTGAGCGGCGGCGCCAACTCCCAGCCCAGCAGCAAGAGGGTGCTGCCCAGGATGTAGAGAAGCCACCCTCGCTTCATGTGGTCAATATCGGGTGGCCGGAACGGTGGCCTGAACGATCGCGGGCTACTCGAATTCAGGCATCTTTCTGCCCCGAACGGGCGGCAGCCACCTGGTCGACCGACACCCTGTGCACTGGAAGGGCCAGGTCAACCGGTTCCCTGGGTGGGTGGACGATCGGCGCCCTGACCCGCCGGGCGCTAGCGTCACCGTGTGGCGGTGCTGGTCGGGACGAGCGGGTGGCAGTACGACGACTGGCGGGGTCGGTTCTACCCGTCTGAGTTGCCCAAGCGGGCCTGGTTGGGGTTCTTCGCCACCCGGTTCCACACCGTGGAGATCAACAACTCGTTCTACCGGCTGCCCTCGGCCGAGGCCTTCGGTCGATGGAGAAACGAGACCCCTGACGGGTTCGTCGTGGCGGTCAAGGCCAGCCGGTTCATCACGCACATCCGGCGGATGCGGGATTGCCGTGACCCGGTCGAGCTCCTGTGGGCCAGGGCAACGCAGCTGGGGCCTCGCCTGGGGCCGGTCCTGTTCCAGTTCCCTCCGCGATTCCCCGTGGACCTCGAACGGCTCGCAGGATTCCTCCCGGTGCTTCCTCGCGGAATGCGGGCGGCCTTTGAGTTCCGTGATCCATCGTGGGAGACGGCGGAGGTCCTGGAGGCGCTCGACGCGGCGGGGGCGGCGTTCGTGCTGGCCGACCGGCCGGGCGCCCGGGTCCGCGACGTGGTCACGGGAGGATGGGCGTACATCCGGTTCCATCAGGGCCGCACGCTCGCACCCGGCTACGCGAGGCCGAAGCTCCGGCGATGGGCCGATCGCATCCGGGCGCTCCCAGCCGGCGACGTGTTCGCCTACTTCAACAACGACACGGGGGGCGCGGCCGTACGGGACGCGCTCACGCTCACCGAG
Source organism: Actinomycetota bacterium (assembly GCA_036519575.1). Lineage (GTDB taxonomy): Bacteria > Actinomycetota > UBA4738 > UBA4738 > HRBIN12 > AC-69. The sequence goes on from DATDKZ010000087.1 coordinate 5,257, forward strand.
TTGCTCTCGGAAGGAAGGACGGCCGGGTCGCCTCGAACGCGGCGATCGCCGCCTCGTGGTTGAGCGTGAGGCCGATGTCGTCGAGACCTTCCAGCAGCCGCCACCGGGTGAAGTCGTCGATGTCGAAGGCCGCGTCGAATCCCGGAGCGTTCACCGCCTTCGCTTCGAGATCCACCGTCACCTGAGTCGTCGGATCACCGGACACCGCGTCCATCAGCCGGCGAACGGCACCGGACGGAAGCGTGACCGGCAACAGGCCCACCTTCGTGCAGTTCGTCCGAAAGATGTCGGCGAGGGACGGCGCGATCACAACGCGGAACCCCGCGTCCTCGAGCGCCCACACGGCGTGCTCGCGGCTGGACCCGGTCCCGAAGTTCGGCCCGGCTACCAGGATCGAGGCGCCGGCGTGGTCCGGCCGGTTTAGGACGAAGGCGGGATCCTTGCGCCACTCGGCGAACAGGAACGGGCCGAAGCCGGTGCGCTCGATCCGCTTCAGGAACTCGGCCGGGATGATCTGGTCGGTGTCGACATCGGAGCGGTCGATGGGAAGCACCGTGCCGGTGTGGGTAGTGAAGGGCTGCATCCCGCTACCCTCCGTCCGCTACTCGTCGTTGGATGCCCAGGTCGGCCGGGGTGCAGAAGTGGCCGGCGATGGCGGTGGCCGCGGCGACGGCGGGGCTGACCAGATGGGTCCGGCCACCCTTGCCCTGGCGGCCCTCGAAGTTCCGGTTCGATGTCGAGGCGCACCGTTCGCCGGGGGAGAGCTGATCCGGGTTCATCCCCAGGCACATCGAGCACCCGGCATCGCGCCAGTCGAACCCTGCTGCGCGGAACACCAGGTCCAGGCCCTCCCGCTCGGCCTGCGCCTTCACCAGCATCGACCCCGGCACGACCATCGCCCGCAGGCCATCGCGGACGCGCCTGCCCCGTACGACGTCGGCCGCGACCCGGAGGTCCTCCATGCGGCTGTTCGTACAGGAGCCGATGAACACGGTGTCCGGCCTGATGTCCCGGATGGCCGTACCCGGCCCAAGAGCCATGTAGGCCAGGGCGCGCTCGGCCGACTCCCGGTGGATCGGATCGTCGAACGAGGCCGGGTCAGGGACCGCGCCGTCGATCGAGACGGTCTGCGCCGGGTTCGTCCCCCAGGAGACGTACGGGGTGAGCTCGCTCGCCTCGATCCGAATCTCCCGGTCGAACGGCGCATCGGGGTCGGTGCGGAGCGAGCGCCAATGGTCCACAGCCCGCTCCCACGCTGCGCCCTTCGGCGCGTGGGACCGGCCCTCGAGATACGCGAAGGTCGTGTCATCCGGGCCGACCATGCCGGCCCGGGCCCCGGCCTCGATCGACATGTTGCACACGGTCATCCGGCCCTCCATGGACAGCGACCGGATGGCGGAGCCTCGGTATTCGATGACCTTGCCCACGCCACCGCCGGTGCCGATCCGGGCGATCACGCCGAGGATGACGTCCTTGGCCGCGACTCCCGGTGGCAGGTCCCCGTCCACCGTGACGGCCATCGATCCCGGCGTGGGCTGCGGGAGGGTCTGGGTGGCCAGGACGTGCTCCACCTCGCTCGTCCCGATCCCGAACGCGAGCGCGCCGAACGCGCCGTGGGTCGAGGTGTGAGAGTCGCCGCATACGATGACCAGTCCGGGCTGGGTCAGGCCCATCTGCGGACCGATCACGTGGACGATGCCCTGGCCGACGTGGCCCGTCGGGTAGAGCTCGATGCCGAACTCCGCGCAATTTCGCTCGAGGGCTTCCATCTGGCGAACGGAGACGGGGTCCTGGGGACCAGGCGCCGTGGGGACGTTGTGGTCCATCGTCGCCAGGGTGAGGTCGGGCCGGCGCACGGTCCGTCCCCCGAGGCGGAGACCGTCGAACGCCTGCGGGCTTGTGACCTCGTGGACCAGGTGGAGGTCGACGTAGAGGAGGTCGGGCTCGCCCTCGGCGCGGTGGACGAGGTGTTGGTCCCACACCTTCTGCGAGAGCGTGGTGCCCGTCGTGATCACCTTCTCCCTTGTTCCAAACTTGTTCCAAATAGTGGAACATGGTACCAATATGTGGAATGACTGTATCACGCCCATTCGGGTCCCGCTCGGCGGCCCCCGCCGTCGAGACCGGGGTCGGCGTCCTCGACCGGACCGTGGCCATCGTCGAGGCGGTGGGATCCGGTTCCCGGACGTTCTCCGACATCGCCGAGGCGACCGGCCTCGCCCGCTCGACCGCGCATCGGCTCATCAAGGCCCTCGAGGCGCACGGGCTGCTCTCGTTCGACGTGGGGTTCGGCTACCGACTCGGTCCCCGGCTGGTTCGTCTGGCGTCGGCGGCGATGCGAGAGCTCCCGCTCCGCGACCTGGCACGGCCGGCCCTCGAGCGGTTGGCCAGGGTGACGGGGGAGACCGCACAGCTCTTCGTGCGCCGCGGTGACGAGCGACTGTGCATCGATGTGGTGGAGTCCGAGAGCGAGCTGCGAACGATCGTTCCCGTCGGCGCGTCGCTCCCCCTCACCGCAGGCTCCGCCGGAAAGGTGATCATGGCCTGGGCACCCGACCGGGAGCGCCTATTGGGCCTCGTCCGGCCGTACACGGATCGCACCCCCGGGGTGGATCGCCTTCGGCGGCAACTGGCCGCAGCCCACCGCCGTGGATGGGCCGAGAGCTCGGGCGAGCGCGAGCCGGGCGTGGCATCCGTGAGCGCGCCCGTATTCGGCGCCGCTGGCTCGGTCCTAGCGGCGGTGTCGGTGTCCGGTCCGGCGCAGCGCCTGGGATCCAGGCCCGGCAGGCAGTACGTGTCCGCCGTCGTGGCCGCGGCTCGGGACATCGAAGAGGCCGTCGGGGCCTCGCTCGGCCAGGGTTCGCGCGCCGAACCCCCGGGTATCCTCTAGGGACCTGCGGGTTCCCGTCGGAGACCACTATGCAGCAGCTGGATGCGGACGTCCTACTCGGCGATCGATACCGGCTTGTCCGGATGATCGGCTCGGGAGGCATGGGGACGGTGTGGGAGGCCGAGGACGAGACCCTGGGCCGTCCCGTGGCGGTCAAGGTGCTCTCCGAGTCGTTGGCGGCGGGCGAACACGCGGTTCGCCGGTTCGAACGCGAGGCCCAGGCGGCCGCCCGCCTCTCCGGGCCGTACATCGCCGCCGTCTACGACTTCGGTCGCTCCGACGGCCGCCCCTACATCGTGATGGAGCTGGTCCCTGGAGAGACCCTGGCGGATCGGTTGGCCCGGGAAGGTCCACTCCCTCCGCTGGAGGCCTCCCGGATCGCCACACGGGTCGCCGAGGCCCTCGAGGAGGCCCACAGGGCCGGGATCGTCCACCGGGACGTGAAGCCCGGCAACGTGATGCTCACCCCGGCCGGCGATGTCAAGGTGATGGACTTCGGGATCGCCGCGGCGGCGTGGGCGGAACGGGTCACCACGTCGGGCCTCGTCCTCGGCACCCCCTCATACCTGGCGCCCGAACAAGCGAAGAGCGAGAAGACCACGCCGGCGTCCGACGTCTACGCGCTCGGTGCCATGTTGTACGAGATGGTCGCGGGCCGTCCGCCGTTCGTTGCCGAATCCCCGGTCGCCCTTGCGCTGGCACATATCCGCGAGGACCCTCGACCCCTCGACCAGGTGGCCGACGGTGTGCCCCCAAACGTCGCCTCTGCGTCCATGGCCGCGCTGGCGAAGGACCCGGCCGAGCGGCCGCCGTCCGCCGCCGCATTCGCTTCCATGCTCCGAGAACCGACCCTTCCCCTCCAGGCGATCGCCGCCCCCGAGGAGACGACCCCGCTCGCGCCCGCGGCCGGGGGTCGGGAAGAGACGACCCAGGTCACGCCCGTGGCCCCGCGCCCCGAAGACACGACCCAGGTCGCGCCCGCGGCCCCGGTCCCGGAGGAGACCGTCCCGCTGTCGCCGGTCCAACATCACGGCGACCGCCGGCGGATCCTCATCCCGGTCGTGCTGATCGCCGCGGTGCTCCTGTTGATCCTGGCGATCCTCATGGTCGAGGCCAGGGACCGATCGATCCTCCAACGGGCCGGGCGGGAGGCTCGCGGGGGGGTCCGAGTGACCGTTCCGGAGCTGTCGGGGAAGACCATCTCCGAGGCCCAGGATGCCCTGGAGGAAGTGGGATTGGGTGTGGGCGATGTCCGGGTTCGGCCCGGGGAGGCCGGGATCGTGATCAGGAGCGACCCGCCGGCCGGCGATCGCGTACGGCGGGACACCTCGGTCACGCTGATCGTCGGCGGGACCACGCAGCCAACGGACGAGCCTCCCGGCAAGCACCATGACCACGGGAAGCACAAGGGCCAGGAGAAGAACGACTAGCCGACCCGGCCGGGCGCATCCTTCGACGCCGGCCCATCCGGCAGGAACACCCTGAAGGAGGCGCCCCGGCCGGAGCGGTCCTCCACCCAGGCCCGGCCCCCGTGGAGCTCGGCGAACCCGGCGACCAGGGAGAGGCCGATCCCGCTGCCGGGGATGTCGGCGGCCTCGGGCCCTCGGCTGAACGGCACGAAGATCTTCTCCTTCAAGTCGTCGGGAACGCCGGCCCCCTCGTCGTCCACCGAGATGAGCGCGCCGCCGTCCTGCGCTGCGACACGGATCCACACCCGCGCGTCCACCGTGTGCCGGGCCGCGTTTGCAAGCAGGTTCTCCACCATCCGCTCCACCTTGGCCTGGTCCACGGCGATGGTCACCGGCTCGGTGTCGATCTCCACCGTTCGTCCGGTGAGCGCCTCAGAGGAGACCACCAGGCGACGGATCATCGCGGGGAGGTCCACCGGCGATCGCCGGGGCTCGACCATGCCGCGGTCCAGGCGCTCCAGGTCGAGGAGGTCGGTGAGCAGGGTCCTCAGGTGCTGGGTTCGATCGGTGAGCGACTTGAGGAGCGATCGCCGTTCGTCCGTTGACAGCTGGGAATCGAGGCGTTCCAGCGTGCTGGCCGCGCCGTGGATCGCGGTGAGTGGGTTCTGCAAGTCGTGCGAGAGCGTGTGCAACAGGGTGTTCTTGAGCCGGTCCATGGCCCGGAGCTTCTCCAGCACCTCCGCCAGCTCCTGCTCGGTGTGCTTGCGCTTGCTGATGTCGTACATGACTCCCTGGAGCACGAACGGACGGCCGGTCTGGTCGCGAACCGGGGTGGCCTCGTCCAGGATCCATCGCCATCGGCCGGCCTTGGTCTGCATCCGGTACTCCGCCCGGAACGGCTCGCCTGAGGACAGCGACCGCTCCTCCTCCTGGCGCGCCGCCGACAGATCCTCCGGATGCGTGAACGAGGCCATCGGATGAGGATGCGCCAGCCACTCCTCGGGGGTGTACCCCAGGACCCGCTCCACCTGGGGTGAGATGTACAACCAGTCGCCCTGTTCGCCGTACTCCGCCAGGTAGACCACGGCCGGGATCTGCTCCACCAGCGTCCGGTATTTCGCCGCGAGCTCCCAGTGGCTGGCCTCGGCGAGCTTCTGCTCGGTGACGTCGAGCATCACGCCATGCCAGAACCGAACTCCGGACATCGGATCCTCCACCACGTTCGCCACGTCCTGGAACCACACGACGCGGCCGTCCCGCGCGATCATGCGGTACTCCGAGGTGAACGTGCCGGTCTCGAGCGATCCCCGATCGTCCTTGACGACCCGATCGCGGTCATCCGGGTGCATGGCCCGGATCCACAGCTCGGGGTCTGCCTGCCACTCGAACGGCGTGTAGCCCAGGATGGACTCGGCTTGCGGGCTGATGTACACGTCCCGGTACCCGATGGGACTGGTCTCGTCCTCGATCTCGGTGTAGGTGATGGCCGGGATCTGCTCGACCAGGGCCCGATACCGGACTTCGGCCTCACGGAACTCGTAGTAGCGAGCCCCCGCCGCCACGCGTCCGGCATCGTCGAAGGCTCGCACCACGACGATCCGGTCATCCCCGTCGGTGACCGACTCCGCCCACAGCCGAAGGACCCGGGCCTCGCCCGAGGGCGTCAGCACGTGGGCGTCGAATCCGTCGATAGCTCCGCGCTCGCGCAGAAGGTCCCTGGCTCGATCGTCCCCCATCGATGAGAAGAACCCGAGTTCCTTGGTGGTGTGGCCCACTACATCGTCTCGGTCCCGGTCCACCAGGAACAGGAACGCGTCGTTCGCATCCAGGATCATCCCGTCGAGCTGGGCGAGCAGGATCCCGAGTGAGCTGAGGTTGAAGACGCGGGCCGCGAGGCCCTCGCTTTCGGGCTCGGTCAGCTTAGGAATCATCGGCTCAAGCATCGGCCGGTCGGGGGACACGCTTTACGCGTTCCGGACCTTGGCCTGTCAGCGGGCGTTGGCCGTGAGGATCCGCACGATGGCGTCCTCGATCGAGGACGCGATCCACTTCGGCATTCCCCGGGAGAGGATGGAGAACTCGGTCCACCCTTCCTCCTTCTCCAGCCACACCCAGCCCGAGAGGGCGGAGATGTCATCCAGGCTCCCGGTCTTGGCCCGAACCTTCACCCCGTGGAGACGGTCCTCCAGCGTGCCCTGTCCTCCGGTGGCCAGACCCTGTCGGAGCATCGAGCCCCAGGGGGCGGCCTCGGCCACCCACAGCAGCTGGACCATGCCCCGGGCCGTGACCCGATTCGCATAGGAAAGGCCCGATCCGTCGTACAGGCTGAAGTCCACGCCGTGTCCGGCCACCCAACCCCGCAGAGCAGCCGCTCCCTTGGAGATCGTCCCCGGCGGCCCTGCCGCGCTGGCCCCCAGGAGCTTCCCCAGGACCTCGGCGTAGAAGTTGTCCGAGGGCCGGTTCATCGCCACCAGGATGGAGCGCAGCGGCCGCGACTGGACGACGGCGACGTCAGCCAGTCCCTCCGGCGGCTCGCCCGCGCCCGCCTTGCCGACCACGGCCACGCCCCGCTTCTCCAGCTGCTTGGTGAGCGATCGCGCGGCGAAGGCCTCCGGCTCCCGGGTGTACCGGCCGTTCACCACGTTGCCCTGGAACGTGAGTGCCGTGGGAGGCGCCACGTTCTGGCGGCTCTGCGGGCGCCTCCATCCTCGGGCCCACCAGTCGTGCGCGAAGTAGCCGGTGGATCCCATCACGCGGCCACGGACCTTCTCCACGCCGGCGGCCACGAGCTGGCGGGCCAGGGCACCCATGCGGGCCGCGGTGATCTCCGGATCGCCGCGGCCCAGGATCCACAGGTTGCCCTGGACCACTCCCTGCTGGAGCGAGGCCGTCGCCGCATGCGTCACGATGCGAAGGTCCGGCCCGAGTGAGTCGAGCAGCGCCATCGACAACAGGAGCTTCTCGTTCGATGCCGGGATCCGCGGCGCGGTGTCGGCCCGCCGATACAGAACGGATCCGGGTGAGCCCACCGCGACGGACACGGCCCGCCCGGCCACAAGGTGATCGATCTTGCGCATCCAGTTTGCCTTCTCGATCCGAAGGGCGAGGACGATGCCGATGCCCGGCTCGTTCAACTCGTCCTGCTTCGGCAAGCGCAAGCGGAGCCGGACGACTCCGATGTCCTCCCATCCGAAGCACGGGCTCGTCGATGCCGAGGACGACGCGTCGAGCCGGAGCGTCTCCACCGTTTGCCACCCCGAGCCGGACAGTCGTTGGAGATCGATGTCCTGCCCCGACTTGTCCGGCGAGACCGTGGCGTGGATCGCCGGGCAGCTCCCGGCAGTCAGCGAGGATGCGATGAGTGACGAGTCGACGAGTACGCGCACCCCCACGGCCACGGCGTCGGAGCTCACCGCCAGACATCCGCCGACGGCAACGAGGCTGACCCGGTACTCGCCGCTGTATTGCGGACTCTCGGAAAACGAGAACGTGCCGTCCCCTGCCGTGGTGCTCGAGGCGGCCGCGGCCCAGGCCGCCGAGCCCGCTCCGAGCCACTCGAGCACCACGGGCCGGGGGCCCAGGCACGACTGCTCCGCTGCAACCGAGCCGGAGAGCTTGACCGAGTCGCCGGCCGTGATGGTAGATGGCGACGCCACCAGGATGGCCGTCGGCGTCACGCCGGCCCCCGCCGTGCCGGACGCGGCCACGGCAAGGAGCACACACGCGGTGAGGAGCGCGGTCGGGAGGGTGCGGGCGGGGTGCAGGGCTTCCTTCCTCGGGCCGGGACGGGGACTGATTGTGCCCCGGCGAGGCCGCGCGCTCAAGGATGGATCTGGTTCGTTCTGCCGACCCTCGACATCGGATGCGACGGTTCGCGCCTGGTGGGCGGGTAACGATTGGGTGAACTCCCTGGCCCGTGGCTTGTGCCGGGTCGGCGCGCGGCCCATCATGCCGCCAAGCCAGGTCATGCCACCCGGGAGGTGAACCCATGCTGGAAGCCTTCGTCCTGATCCAGAACGAGGTGGGAAGGGGGGCCCACGTCGCCCGAGCCATCCGCGACCTGGACGGCGTGAGTCGGGTGGATCTCGTTACCGGTCCTTACGACGTCATCGTGCTGGCGGAGGCCGACAGCATCGACGAGTTGGGCAAGCGGGTGCTCCGGCCCATCCAGGAAGTGGACGGCGTCATCCGCACCATGACCTGCCCCGTCCTCTACCGGTAGCGGACCTCGTCGTCGAGGGCTGATGGAACGTCGCCGTTTCGGGACCTCCGGCCTGGAGGTTCCGGTGATCGGCCTGGGAACGTGGAAGGTCTTCGACGTCGGATCCTCCGCCGAGCCGGGCATTCGGGCGGTCGTGGAGACCGCGTTCGATGCAGGGACCAGGTTCGTGGACTCCTCGCCCATGTACGGAAGGGCCGAGTCGGTGGTCGGCCGCGTGCTGGGGGCGAGCGACCTTCGCCGCGAGGCCATCGTGGCCACGAAGATCTGGACCCCTTCGGCCGATGAGGGCGCCCGCCAGTTCCGGCGCCAGCTCGAGTACTTCGGGGGAACGGTGGACGTGGAGCAGGTCCACAACCTGGTCTCCTGGCGCGATCACCTCGATTGGATGCAGCGGGAGCGTGAAGGGGGACGGATCGGGTTGGTCGGCGTGACCCACTACGCGGAGTCGGCCTTCGGCGAGCTCGCGGAGGTCATGGGGACCGGACGGATCCAGGCCGTCCAGGTCCCGTACAACCCCCTGGAACGCAGAGCCGAGCGCGACATCCTCCCGCTCGCCGAGGACCTGGGCCTGGGGGTCATCGCCATGCGTCCGTTCGCCGAGGGCGACCTCCTTCCCCCGCCCGATCCCGGAGGCCTAGAAGAACTGGGCGTGGCCACCTGGGCCCAGGCCCTGCTGAAGTGGACCCTGTCCGATCTGCGGGTCCACGTGGCCATCCCCGCCACGGCCGACCCGACGCATGCCGCCTCGAACGCGGCGGCGGGGCAGCCACCGTGGTTCGACCGCGAGCAACGGGAGCTCGTAGAGCGCTTGGCCTCGCGGTGAGCGGGGCTCCGCTCCGATGGCGTCGCCAAGCCCGGCCGCCCTCGACCGCCCTCGACCCCATCGAAAGGTGTACCCCGGTGCCGTGTGGCCGGTCCGTCGGTCGGGGGAAATGGACCATCGGCCGATGGCGCAGTTTGGCCCCCGGTTGGAGGATAAGCACGGGTCCGGCCCAGAGAGGGGGTGGGCCGGGCAGTCAGGAGGAGGCATGACCAGCCAGAACGCCGTGTTCGTGGAGTCGGTTTCGGCCATGCTGAGGTTCGCTCAGTCCGACCCGGAGAAGGCCCGGGTGGCGCTGGCAGCCCGCGGAGACCAGGTGCTCGCGGCCCTGCGAGACTCGCTGCTGCCCGCGGCAAAGGACTCCCAGCGGATCGTGGCCCTGATCGACCTCTACATGCAGGCCACCTTCGAGATGCTGTTCGAGGCGGCACGTTCCGACGACAGGATCGTTTTCGGCGAGGCCGAGATCAAGGCCTGGGCGGTGGCTGGGGCCCTGGACCGGGGAGCCGAAGGGGCGCTGAAGGGCGATCGGAATGCCCTGATGGCCTCGATGCGCGCGGCCGAGGCCATCCTGGGCCTCGACCTCATGTCGGCCTAGCCGGCCGACGGCTCGGGGAGGGCGACCGTCGAGGGCGCCCGTTTGACGTTTCTCCCCCACCGTGATGCGGTGGTCTCGTCACGTCGTCCGGAGGAAGGAGAAGCGCATGTCCATCATGGATCGGTTCAGGAAGCGGAACGAGAAGTTCGCCAGGGACTTCGACAAGGGTGAAAAGACCTTGCCGCCCGCCCAACGGTTGGTCGTGCTCACCTGCATGGACGCCCGGCTCCATCCTGAGACGTTCCTCGGCCTAGAGATCGGCGACGCGCACGTGATCCGAAACGCCGGCGGGCGCGCGTCCGACGACGCGCTTCGCTCGCTCATCATCTCCAGCCGCCTCCTCGGGACGCAGGAGTACGCGGTCATCCACCACACCGACTGCGGGATGCTGACCTTCAGCAACGACGACCTTCGGGGGAAGATCGCCGCCGACACCGGCACGGACGCTTCCCACATGGACTTCCTGCCGTTCTCCGATGTCGAGGAGAGCGTCCGTGACGACGTGCGGCGCATCCGGGACAACCCGATCATCCCAGCCGGCGTCGAGGTGTCGGGGTGGGTCTACGACGTGAAGACCGGGAAGGTCCGGGAGGTCGTCCCCGCCGGCAGATGAAGCTGGCGGCCCGCCGGGCCGGGCCGATGCGAGCCGTGGTGCTCGACGCGCCGGGGGCACCGCTTCGTCCGGCCGAGATTTCCCGGCCCGAGCCCGGACCGGGGCAGGTCCTCCTTCGGGTCCGGGCCTGCGCCATCTGCCGTACGGATCTCCACATCCTGGACGGCGAGCTTCCCGATCCCAAGCTTCCGCTCGTCCTGGGCCACCAGATCGTTGCCGAGGTCGCAGAGGCCGGCCCTGGGGTCGATACGGCCACGCCCGGCGACCGGGTGGGCGTGCCGTGGCTGGGGTGGACCGACGGGAACTGCCGGTACTGCACGGGCGGTCGGGAGAACCTGTGCCCGAACGCGCGGTTCACCGGCTACCACCTCGACGGTGGGTACGCCGAGTGGACCGTTGCCGATGCCCGGTTCTGCCTTCCGGTGCCCGAGGGTTACCCGGACCTCGAGGCGGCGCCGCTCCTGTGCGCCGGGCTGATCGGGTGGCGGTGCCTGAAGATGACCGGCGACGCCGAGCTCCTCGGCATCTACGGATTCGGGACGGCGGCTCGCCTCATCGCCCAGGTGGCGCGATACCAGGGGCGCCGTGTCTTCGCGCTCACCCGACCCGGCGACCAGGAGACCCAGAAGTCCGCCCTCGACCTGGGAGCGGAGTGGGCCGGGGACTCGACCGAGCCACCCCCCGAGGAGCTCGACGCCGCCATCCTGTTCGCCGCTGTGGGGGACCTGGTGCCGGCGGCGCTTGCGGCCGTCGCGCCGGGGGGAACGGTGGTGTGCGGGGAGATCCACATGAGCGACATCCCCTCGTTCCCCTACGAGCTCCTGTGGCAGGAGCGGGTCCTGCGTTCGGTGGCGAACCTGACCCGCGCGGACGGCGTGGAGTTCCTCGCGCTCGCACCGAGGGTTCCGGTTCGCTCCTCGGCAAGGGCGTTCCCCCTGAAGGACGCGAACCAGGCGGTCGGATGGGTTCGCTCGGGTGCCGCCGCAGGCGCGGCGGTGCTCGTCCCGGCAGCGGTGGTCGAAGGGCGTAACCCCGGAACGCGCCAGCCGTAACCCCCACGTCTCCAGGAAATGAGTCGGCGAGGCGATACGCCGCGCCGAACTGCGGCCGATATCTCAAGGACAAGGAGGTTCCGATGGGCGCGAGGGCTGAAGAGGTTCCCGGCCAACCGGTCCTTGCGCCCTCGGCGCCTCCGGCGCCCACTCGGAGGCCCTTGCACCACAAGGCTCTCGACCTGGTCATGGTCCGGTGGCGTGATGCCTGGTTCGACTTCGAGCACGGCACCACCGGATGGCGGGACGCCTACGTCGTGCAGACCGTGGGGTTCCTGGTTCGACGCGACGCCGGCGTGATCTCGGTGGCGCAGGAGCTCCTTCCGGGCGGGGAAGGGTTTCGCGCCGTGACGCACATCCCTATGGGAGTGGTCGAGAGCATCACCACGCTGGCACGGGCCGAGGGTTCGGGGAGGAGGGCCGGAGACCGAGCGATCCGCTCGGCCCTCCAGGCCCCCCAACCCCTCGACGTCCCCGGGGTGGGGTCCGGGGTCGTCCCGGCCGGGCGCCGCTCAGCGACCTGAGCGGCGTCAGCCTCTCTACAGCCTTGGTTCGAGCGCGAGGATCCCCGTTCGGTATGCCTCGCAGCTCGCCTCGCCCTCGCCTCGGGCGTGGAGTAGGTCGCCGAGTGCCCGATAGGTCACCGCAATCTCCACGGCCTGCTCGGACCGCTCGAACAGATCGATCGCCAGACGAAAGCTCTTCTCTGCGTTATCGGGCTCCGAGTCGGTCAGGACGAGCCCCAGCTCCCGGTGAGCCCAGGCCAGGATGGGCGTGTCGTTCTCGCCCATGATCGAGATCGACCGTTCCAGGAGCTCCCGCGCCCGATCCGTACGACCCTTCAGCCGCTCGATCCTCGCCAGCTCGTTCAGGGTTCGCGTGAGGTCCTTCTGGTCCCCGGTCTCCTCGAAGATCGCCAGCGCGCGCTCCAGATCCTGGCGGGCCTCGTCCAGCCTCCCGTCCCGCGTCTTGACGTAGCCCTTGGCCAGGTAGGCGTGCCCGGTCTCCGTTTGGAGACCGAGCTGACGGTGCGCATCCTCGGCTCGCTGGAGCGCGCGTTGCGCATCCTCCACTCGGCCTTGCATCAGGTAGATGTGGGCGACGTGCATGTGCATCTGGCCGATCCGGACCGGGTCGGTCAGCAGGGGCCCGAGCCGCTCCAGCTCCGTCGCAGATGCCGCCGCTCGTTCCACGAGTCCGGCGTCCATGTACGCGTCGAGCAGGGCCGAGTACAGGCGGGCCAGCGCGTTCGGGTCTCGGATCCCGTCGCGATCGAGCGAGTCGACGAGGCTCTCCAGGATGTGGATGGCGAATCGACCATCCCCGAGGGCCTGGAAGCACCTGGCCTTCCCCGCCACGGCATCCGCCAGCGCATCGGCCGGCCCGGACCGGACGATCTCCTCCGCTCGCTGGTAATGCTGAAGCGCCTCCTCGGGCTTCTCGCGGCGCTCGAGCAGCAAGCCCCGGGCATCCTCGGCCTTGGCCTCGATCCTCGAGAGGCGGTATCGCTTGGCCTCCCGAGCGATCGAGCCGAGAGCCTCGTCGGCCCCCTCGAGTCGTCCCGCCGACAGGTCGATCCGGGCCTCCAGCAACCGGGCGTTGAGCCTGGCCTCCAGGTCCGCCGGCTTGCCGGTGAGGAGCTCCTCGAGGTCGATGTCCAACTTGCCCGCGAAATGCTCCAGGGCCTCCCGCGATGGGTTCCGTCTGCCCGCCTCGATGGTGCTCACGTAAGCGTGCGTGTACTTTGGCTCCGCAAGCTCTCGTTGGGTCAGATCCCTGGCCAGGCGTAGCCGCCGCAACCTCGTCCCGATCATCTACGCCTCCTCCGTTCCGTTACCGAAAGGGTAATGGGGGATAACCGCGGAGTTCAAACTCGATCCCTTGCGCTCCCTGAGGGGCAGTCCTGCAACGGCTCAGGCCACGGTCACACTGATCCCGTCGAGGCCGCTCGCTCCCGTGGGGAACGGCGGAGCCTCGACCTTGACCTGCACCGCTCCGGTCCCGTCGTATGCCCGGACGAAGATGGAGTATTGCCCGGGGCCCGGCGGGACCCACCGGTACAGCCACAACCGCCAGGTGTAGGGCGACAGCGCCGTCTTCAGCAGGGCCTGGTTCCACGTGTGCCGCCCGTCGGTGGACACTTCCACCCGCACGATGCCCTCGTCGCCGGAGAAGGCCACCCCCGCGATCGGCACGACGTCGCCGCTCAGCGTGGCCCCGTCCTCGGGCGTGTCGATCCGGGAGGTCGTCTTCACCAGGGCCGGCTTGGACCATCCCCGCTGCTCCCAGAACCCCTGGTACGGGCGATCCACGACATCGATGTTCGTCAACCACTTCGGGTTCTTCATCCCGTACGTGCCCACGCCGAGCACCCGCGCGGGGAACCCGTGCGCCCGCGGGAGGACGAAGCCGTTCATGCCGAACGCGATCAGCGTGGTCTCGTCGAGCGCCTTGGCCACGCTCATGCTGTCGGAGTAGCCGCCGGCGGAGCCGAACGCCACCTCGACCGCGCTCGAGCCGATGCCCGCGCGATCCAGGATCTCGGCCACCGGCACGCCGACCCACGCGGCGTTCGACAAGAGATGGCCGGCGACCTGGTTGCTGATGCACTCGAGCGTCTGGTATCGCTCCACCACCGGGAGGGACTTCAGGTCCTCGTAGGTCAGGGTGAGCGGGCGGTCCACCAGGCCGCCGACGGAGAGTCGCCACTCGGCCGGATCGATGTCGGGCTGGATCACGTCCTCGTTGACCACGTAGAACTCGTCGTTCGAGGTGACCTCGGGCGTGAGCCCGGCCACCCGGACGAACTGCGCATCCTGCGGCGTCAGACGGACCGGAGACGGCGTCGCCGACACGCCGCGAAGCCGCTGTCGCCCCGGGTCGGGGCGCCGGAAGATCAGGGCGCCGAGGGGGGACACGCCGAGCAGCATGCCGGCGGCACCCAACCAGGCCGCCCGCAGGAAGTAGCGGCGGCTGAGGGTGGGATCGGCGGCCTGCTCGGCCCGCTGGGCGGTCAGTCGGTCGAGGGCCCACCCCGCGACGGCGCCGCCGGCCACGTACAGCGGCAGCGTGATGAACGCGAAGGCGAGCCGGGCCACCCACTGCGGGTTGGACGGGTACAGGACCACCGAGACGACCCACAGGGGGAGGAAGGCGATCGGGCCGGCGGCGGTTCGGGCCACCGCGCCGAGGGGTAGGAGCATCCGCCTCACCCACGGGATGGCCACACCGAGCGCCGCCGCCAGGAGTAGGTAAGCGATGCACGTGCCGATCATGGCGAGCTGCATCGCTCCATGGCCCAGGCGATCGATGAAGAAGCTGTCGAAGCGCCCCGGCGTCGTCCGAACCAGCACCTGCGCGATGGCGATCGGCAGGAACGGCACAGCGGAGACCACGGTGTGAAGGAGCGCGCCCGCAATGGTGACGGCCGCCCCACCGGCTAGGCCAGCCACGGCGCTCGGCCACCAAGTCCGGCTCCGCCTCACCGTTCGATTGTGCCTCACCCCGGGATATTCGTGGGCTCAAGGGAAGTTGGTCAGTGCCCGATAGGCCATCATGAGCGTCATCTCCTCCGCTCGCCGTGCTGTGCCCGGGGAGGAGGTCCTGGCCGCCGGGATCTTCCAGGCGGCGGGCACGCTCGCAGCCCGCTATGCGGACCTCGGGGAGATCTCGGCACGCAGGCGAGCCCGGGAGGAGCGAGAGGCGAGCGGCCTTGCCTTCCGCCGCTACCTGATGCTCGTGGTCACGCCGACCCGGCTGCACCTGTTCGATGCGCGCTCCGGGTTGGGCTGGAAAGCGAAGCGGGAGCTCGCTGTGTGGCCCCGGGCGGCGCTCCGCGTCAGCACGGAGTCGAAGGCGGTGACCGTCCGGCTCACGATCGAGATCCCGTCGGAGAACCGGCGTGTCGAGCTCGAGGCGGCAACGTCCAAGCGAGGGGCCGCCGCCGAGGTCGTCCGCGTGCTGACGGTCGGGGCGCTACCCCCTGCACCCGACGTGCTACGCGCCCCTTCACCCAGCGCGCCCACCCTCGATCCCCTCGAGGCCGATCGCCTGGAGGCGAATCGGACCACGATCGGCGTGCTCGCGGCGGTTGGCGGCCTCGTCCGGACGGTTGGCTACTTCCTCCCGTGGATCGTTGTCAGTGGAGCCGAGACGCACAATCTCACCGGGTCCGATGGCGGCGCACCGATCCTCAGCATCGGGTTCTCGATCGCTATCGTGGTGGTGGCGTTGCTCTATCTATTTGGTCGGCGCGAGACGAGCCCTCAGCTGCTCCGCAGCCTGGGCCTCGGGTCGCTCATCGCCTCAGTGTTCACCTTCCTGTACCTGGCGGACCAGCTCGGTCAGTTGAGGTCGGTGCTGCGCGCCCGCGGGGCGCTCGTCACGGTGTCGATGGGGATCGGGCCGTGGGTGCAGCTCGCCGGTGCGGGGATCGTCTTGGCCGTCGGGATCTGGGCGGTGCGGCTGGAACGGCGGAGGCGCCCCTCACGTCCCCGGATCTACGCGCCGCCGTCATCGGACCGCTCGGCCACCTGATCGTCGCTCATCCCTCACACTGGCGGGATGCGAGTGCCGCTCGTCGGGGTCGGGATCGGCCTCATCGTGGTCGGTGGAGTGTTCATCCTGCAAGGCTTGGGCGTGCTGGAGGGGAGCTTCATGACCGGCGAGGCAACCTGGGGCTGGATCGGTGCCGGCTGCGCGCTGGTTGGCCTGGCGGTCCTGGCCCGCGGCCTGCGCCGGTCCGGCTCGTAGCCTACCGGGCGGGACGCTTTCGGCGAGACGGATCAGACATCCAGGGTGGCGACGATCTCGCCGAGAGCCAGGATGGAGCGCTCGGTGATGGGGTTGACCACGACGATGGCCTCGTCCGCGCCCGCCTCCGCCAGCTCCCTGAGGCCCGCCCCGATGCGTTCGGGGGAGCCCACGAGCGGCGTGACGCCATCCTCGACCGCGCGATCGCCGGCCGCCCGGTCGAGCACAACCAGGACGCATGCGCTTCGAGCGATCTCCTCCGGCCGACGCCCCGCCTGGGCGGCCGCGTCGGTGACCGTGGCGTTCAGCGAGGCGAACCCTTCCGGGGTGTTGCCGTAGTTGTCGTACCAGGTGTTCCAGGCGTCGACGTGAGGGAGGGCGATCGACAGGACCCGGTTGCCCGCGCTCCCAACCATGATCGGCGGGCGTCGTGCGGGTTTCGGCAGCATCACGGCGTCGTCGGCCCGCCAGAACCGGCCATCGAGCGTGACCCGCTCGCCGGAGAACAGCCGGCGGATGATCTCGAAGGATTCCTCGAACCTGGAGACCCGATGATCGAACGGGATCCCGAATGCCCGGAACTCCGGCTCGTTCCACCCCGCACCGACCCCGAGGATCAGCCGGCCGCCGCTCACCTCGTCCACGGTCGCGGCCATCTTGGCGATCACGCCGGGGGGGTGGAACGCCAGGCAGGCCACCAGGGGCCCGAGGTCGATCCGCTCGGTGACCGCGGCGAGGCCGGAGAGCAGGGACCAGGCCTCCCAGGGCCCACGCTCGGGTCGCCCGTCGCCCCGGTACAGCAGGTGGTCGCCCAACCACATCGAGTCGAACCGGGCGGCCTCGGCGGCTCGAGCCATGGCCACGTACTCCGGCCACCGAACGTCCCGCTCGACCTCGGGGAGTTGGATCCCAACCCGGAGCGGGCGCGCCACGTCGGCGGGTCTACGGAACGCCCTGGCGGGCTTCTACCCGCAGGGCCGTCTCATCCGGCTGTGTGGCCTCCTCGCCCATGTTGGACCGCCCGATGAAGACAGCCCCCTCGGCGATCGCCAGGGATTTCGAGGTGATGTCGCCTTCCACCCGGGCCCGGGGGCCGAGCTTGGCCGTTCCCTTCACCAGGATGCTGCCCATGACGATGCCGCCGACGTCCGCGTTATGGCCGCGGATGTTTCCATCCAGTCGGCTGTCGGCGGGCAGCGAGACGTTGCCCTTTGCGGTCAAATTGCCCTTGACCTGGCCCCCAGCCGTGATGCTCCCGGCCTGGATGTTGGCTTCCACCCGACCCTGAGGGGTGAGCGATACCTCACCCTCGGCAGTGATCTTGCCTTTGACCTCCCCTTCGACCCGCAGGGAGCCGGCCGCGATCACCGTGCCTTCGATCTTCGTCCCTGGACCTACCACCGAGACCTCGGAGCGATCATCCGAACGATCCATTGCCACCTCCCAATGGAAACGAGTGGTCAGTCCGCCGGAGTGGACGAACCCGATGAACCCGTCGAACCGGTCGAACCCGACGAGCCGAGCTTGCTTCGAATCTGATCCCCGACTTCCGAGAACGTCGTGGAGAGGGCGTCGCCGAGCGACTTCGCCGCTTCCTTCAAATGCTGCTTGGCCTCGGGGTCCCGGAGCGTCTCGCCGAACGAGGTGAACGCCTGGTCGAGCTGGCGGGTCACGGTCTGGATCGCGTCATCGAGCTTCTTGCGGTCTTCGTCAGCGGTCGTCCCCAGCTCCTCGCCGCGCTTGCGATACTTCTCGCCGAGGAGCCGACTCCACTCGCCGAACTTGTCGCCGACCTCGTTCCACGCTTCCTTTGCGCTGTCAGCCATCGGTCGCCCCTTTCGTTCGCGTGATGGTTCGGCCATTCAGTCTACGAACATCGGCGCCCCATGTGCCGCGCTAGCCGCTGATCGCGAAGTCGGCGCCCGCCTCCTTACGGTAGCCGTCGTCGCGGAGCAGGTACACGCTGTACTTCCCGGCGTTGAGTGGCCACGGTCCATGGACGGACTCGTCGATCAGGGTCGAGCCGGCCACGGTCGACCCCGTGTACGTCCACAGGAGGTAGTAGGCGATGCGGGGATCCCGCCCCCGCTTGTACAGGCCGATCCAGTCCCACCGCTCGCCCCGGGCGTTCTCCCACGAGACGTCGATCGGTTCGCCCACCGCGTAGGTGTCCTTCCCCGTCGAGATCGAAGGTTCCGTGCCCGGTTTCTTCACCCAGAACGGGATCCGAGACAGCTCCTGGCCGCCCCCGCGGACCAGCACGGCCTCGTACGCGCCGGGGGTCCATCCGTCGGTGGGGAACGCGAGCGTCCCGTCGATGGGGTCGCCTGCGCCCGTGGACTTGTCGGCGATGGCCCCGGATGCCGGGTGACCGTCCGCGGGGACGATGGCCACATGTTCCCCGCCCGTTCCCGGCGAGTGGAACGTCACGTGCACGTCGTCGCCGATGGCCACCAGCCGCTCGTCGGCCGCCACCATGACCGGGGGCGCGCCAGGGGTGACGGTGAACGTCGATGCGGTGGCCCGGTGATCCGAAGGCCAGGGCGTGACGCTCAGGTCCACTGGTGCTCCGGCCTCGCCGATGACCTCCGCGGCGGTGGCCTTCGCCTCACCGAGCGCGTAGATGATGTCGATCCGGTCCTGTGGCGCGTACTTCCCCGGGTTCCAGAACGGAAGGTGCGGCCGGGCCGCCCACCACGTCAGGCCGGGACGGCGCTTAGGGCTCGGGTACACCTGCCGGTAGGAGTCCACGAACCCTGCCTCCTCCACCGCAACGCTCACCGGCCACTTGACCGCGTAGTGGATCTGGAACCGCTCGCCCACCATCTCCGGCGTCCAGTCCCGCCAGGACGGAGCGTTGAAGTCGCCGGTCAGGAACACGGGGATGCCCTCAGCCCCAAGGCCTTCAGCCGCCTGGAGGGACGGCTGGATGGCTGGGAGTCGCAGCCTGCGCTCCAGCTCGAGCACGGAGCGCTTGGTCTCGCCCTGCTTGACCTCGAAGGGGCCGTATGGGTTCGAGGGCAGGTGGATGTTCTCGATGGCCACCACCTGCCCCGGCGCGAGCTGAACGAAGAGGTAGACGCCGTCCGCCCCGGGGGGGTCGATCAGCGGGTACTTCGACAGGATCTGGAGCCGACCGCTCGCGTACGGCCATCCAAGGGCGCGCTGAAGTGCCAGGGTGTGGCCCTGGGCCTCCTCGATGGCGACCACGTCGGCGCGGCTCCTGCGGATCGCCTCCACGACCTTGTCGAAGCTGACGTGGACCCCTCCGTACTCGATGTTGAACTCAAGGACCTTGAGCTGAAGCGGTCGGGGCGCCCCCACCTGCGCTCCCGCCGGCCGTGCGTACAGGCCGAGCACGAGTGCCGGGAACAGCCAAAACGCCGCAACGGAGCGCCGCCACGGCCTGAACCGTCGAGGGAAGGCAAGACGCACCCGGGGATGGTCCCACGCCGGGGGCCTCCCCCGCCAATCACCCCGAGCCGGTCGAGAAGAGCCGCTCGTCCTCCTCGATGGCAGTCGCGATGAGGCGGCGGGTGGCCTCCTCGAAGGCCGAGTCTTCCCCCGATTCCCATGCACCGAGGGCGCGCCGCCCCTCGTCGGTCGTCAGGAGCTCATCCCGCGACACGAGGGTGCGGTCGTCGCAGAGCACCGGGCTCTCCCGAAGCGTGGAGGTTCCGTCCTCGCCTACCTCCGCGACCACCTCGGCCACAATGTGGGTGGGGATGTCGGCTTCCTGTGGGTTTTCCAGCACGTACCAGCGCATTGCGGCCCTCCGCGTCCATCCGACCGATCGTGAGCGCTGCGGGAACCTTCGCGGCCCACTCCACTAAACATTCAAACGTCGTTCCGGGCGAAAGGTACCCAGGATTATCGATCCAATTCAGGCCTCCCACGATCTACAGGCGTCAGGATCACTTCCGGACCCGGGCCGCTCAGGACGGGAGGGGCAGACTCAGGAACATGAGGCCCGCTGAGGTCGGGATGGCTGGGACCGCTCGCGGGCCTCGTGTGCTCGCCCTCTCCGTCGGACTGAGCTCCGGCCTTGGAGCCTCCGTCGGACTGAGCTCCGGTCTTGGAGCCTCCGTCGGATTGAGCTCCGGGCTCGGAGTCTCCCTGGGCTCCGGGCGTGGAGTCTCCCTGGGCTCCGGGCGTGGAGTCTCCCTGGGCTACGGGCGTGGAG
>DATDKZ010000088.1:0-10441 GCA_036519575.1 Actinomycetota bacterium
TGTTCGGATTCAACGAAGGGGAGGCCAGCGCTCTGGCCCGCGTCGTGAATGATGCCGGCGGAGTCCTGCTCCTGGACGCGCGTATCCGGCGCGGCGGATCGCACCACCAGAAACTGGTGTTGCTCCTGCACCCTGCCCACCGCGATGAGGATCTCGCCTTCGTCGGTGGCATCGACCTCTGCCACGGGCGTCGCGACGACGAGCGCCATGAAGGCGACCCGCAGGCTGAGGTGATCGACCCCGCATTCGGCCCGCGACCGCCGTGGCACGACATACAGGCCGAGGTTCACGGTCCGGCCGTCGCCGATCTCGTGGAGACGTTCCGCGAACGGTGGAACGATCAGACCCCGCTCGAGCGGGCCCACTTCCGGCTCGGCGGGATCACCGGACGAGCCACCCGCGAGCAGGGGCTTCCCGACCCGCTGCCGCCGTACGGCCCCTCGCCGCTAGCCACGGGAACTCATGCGGTACAGGTGCTTCGCACGTATGGGGCTAAGCGGCCCGCCTATCCCTTCGCTCCCGACGGTGAGAGGAGCATCGCTCGCATGTACTCCAAGGCGCTGGAGCGGGCTCGCTCATTGATCTACGTCGAGGATCAGTATTTCTGGTCCGAGGAGATCGCCGCGTTCTACGAAGCTGCCTTGATACGGGCGCCGGATCTACGGATCATCGTCGTGGTGCCCCGGCACCCAGACCGCAACGGCAGGATCTCGGGACCGACGAACAGGCTCGGCCAACTGACCATGATGAAAACCCTCTCCGAGGCCGGCGGCGATCGCTTCGCCGTGTACGACCTCGAGAACGAACGAGGAACTGCGATCTACGTCCATGCGAAAGTCGTGGTAATCGACGACGTGTTGGCGATGATTGGCTCGGACAACACGAACCGACGATCGTGGACGCACGATTCGGAGCTGTCGATCGCCGTCCTCGACGAGCAGCGAGACGAGCGTGAGCCAGGCGACCCGGCCGGGCTCGGCGACGGCGCGCGGCGGTTCGCCCGGGACCTCCGGTTACGTCTTTGGCGGGAGCACCTGGGCGCGACCTCCGACGACGGTCTGTTGGATCCCCACGAAGGCTTCGAACGCTGGCGCGATACAGCAGAAGCGCTCGACATCTGGCACGACGGGGATGAGCGTGGACCTCGACCCTCCGGCCGGATCCGGCGTCACCGTCCACGACCGGTGCCCGCATGGCAGCGCGCCTGGGCCTGGCCGCTGTATCGAGCGATCGTTGACCCTGACGGCCGCCCCCGCGCCCTCCGACGATCTCACCGGTTCTGATCGCCGACGGCCACCCGGTGCGCCACGTCGGGTTCGGACTCCATCACCTTCTGAGCACTTTGCGGAGCAGGACGGCCCCCTCGCACTGCTTCGAGCTGTGCGCCGATAGCTCCGCCGAAGAGCAGCGATATCGAGGCGAGCAACGCCCACAGCATGAGCGCCACGATCCCCGCGAGGGGTCCGTATGTCTTCCCGAACGTCGAGCTGATCTGGAACATGGCATCGAGGCCTAACGTCACGATCGTCAGCAAGATGACCGCGACGATCGCGCCGAAGGCCAGCCATGACCATCCGGGCTGGTGCCTCCGAGGCGACCACTTGAACAGCAACGCGATCGCCGCGATCAGCAGGCCGAGCGCCAAGGGCCACCGCAACACGTTCCATACAGTGGAGGCGGTGTGGCCGCTCAGAGACGAGCTAATGGCGCGGCCGAGCGCGAGAGCGGCGAAGGCCGCAACCAACAGGACGCCGGCGCTGATTGTCAGGACGAACGCGCGGCCGTACTTCCGCCCGGTCGGTCGATCCTGCTCGATGCCGTACATGCGGTTCAGCGCACGCTCGATCTGGCCCATCAGTGTCGTTCCCGTGATCAGGGCAGCAACCAGACCGATGAACAGGGCGAGGGAACCGTGCGACGACCCCGTCTTGTGGGCCTGCTGGACGGCGTCCGTCAAGATCCTCCCAGCGGGCCCTGGGACGATCTTCTGGAGCGTCTTGACGATGGTGTTGCTGAACCCTCCCGAACCCAGCGCGCTGGCGAGCCCGATGAGGGCGATGATGCCTTCGAGGAAGACCAGGGTGGCTTCATACGCCATCGATCTCGCGTGGCTGAAGCCGTCGGCGAACCGGAGCCGCTTGAACGCGTCCCGGATGAGCGTCCAACGACCGGTGCGCTCCAAGGTCTTTCGCGCCTCATCTCCGGTCAGCCCCCACGTCTCCGGAACCTGATTCGCCGTACTCATGGCGCCTCCTCCCGAGGTACGCAGACGGTGATCGCTCCAGGCTCCACCTGGCACTTCAGGCGTTTGGTCTTCTTCCGAACGCCCCCGTCGATCTCGTATGGGACGGCCTTGTCCAACCGGATATCGAACGTCCGGCCGGTCGTCGTCTCCACGAAAGGGGACCCCTCGGCGTCGCCGATCACCGAGCGGCCCAGCGTTCGGACCCAGTCCAATACTCCAGATGCCGTGACGACACCGAGGTTCAAGAGACCGTCGTCGGGCTGGGCGTCCGGGAACGCGGAGATCCCGCCGATGACATCGCCCACATTGCCGACGAGCAGGCAACTCACCTTGCCTTTGAACCAAGGCGTCCCGTCCACCTCGATGCGCATCTTGACAGATGACTTCCGCACGTTCTTGGCGCCAGTCCAGACGTAGGCGAACCGTCCGATCTTGTCCTTCAAACCAGCATCGGCGTCGCGGATCATCAAGGCGTCGAGCCCGGTTCCCGCCATCACACCGAAGTGCTCGCGGTTGATCAGGCCGACATCGAGCTGACGTCGGGACCCGTTCAGCCCGATCTTGACGGCCTCTTCCAGATCCTTCGGGATGCCGAGGTTCGTCGCGAAGAGGTTGGCGGTACCCGCAGGCAGGATGGCCAGAGCGACGGGAACGCCCGCCACGGCGTCGATGACGCGCTGCACGGTTCCATCACCGCCCCACACGAAGATCAGCTCGGCGCCCTCCTTCAGCAGCTTCTCAACTTGCTCGGGCACGAACCGGCTCTTCGGGACCTCGCACCACATGGGATCGTTGATCCCGTAGGTCGCGAGCGTCTTGCGAAGCTCTTCGAGACCACCGCCGAGTATCTTGGCCGAGTGGGCAAGGACACCCACCGAGGTCACGGAACCGCCTTGGTTTCGATCGGATCCGATGCCACCCTTTCCGCTTTTGCGGTGCGTTCGTGGAGGACCGCGCCGGCCGTGCGGCAGGCCAACAGCGCGAAGAGCAAAGCTCCAGCGGCTATCAGGGCGCTCCCAATCTCGTCCGTGGGGTGATGCATCCCCCGATAGAGGCGCGAGATTCCAACGTAGATCGGGAGCGCGACCGCCAACAGCCAGGCGAGAACGCGTACGGTCGCGCTTCGAACGTGCGAGGTGATCACGAGCGCGAGGCTCACGTACAGGACGATGGCGGCGGCCGTGTGCCCCGACGGGAAGCTGCCGGTGGGAGGAGCCGCGTCCAGTCTGGGAACGTTCGGACGGGCTCGGTTGACCACGATCGACGACGTCAGGGCGACCGAGGCCTCAAGGGTGAGGCCCGCCGCAAGGAATCCGAGCTCGCGCCAATGACGCATGATCGCAAGAACGATGGACGCCGCAACTGCGATCCCGATGATCGTCAAGGTTGCGCCCAATGTAGAGCCCACACTCGACACCGAGTTCAGCGGCGTTGTCCGTTGCGTCACGAACCACCGGTTCACGCTGTTGTCCCAGGCGCCCACCGGCCCACTCACGAGCAGCTTCGTGAGGATCAGACCGAGCCCGATGAGGAGAGCGGTCGTGACGATGTAGCCGATGAACACCACGCCACTACCAGCAACGACCGGACGATGTGTTCGCAACTGCCTGCCGAGTCGTACAGCGAGGCCGTCAGGGCTGGGTTCCAGGACGCCCCGGCGTGTGCTCACAGCCAATATTAGCATGACCACAGAGCAGATCCGGCGAAGGTTACAGACCGAACCGTCTCGCGGTCTGGCGGGACCTGCGCAAGGTAGGTGCCATCTCTCTCCAGCAAGCCGCCTAGGCTCTTCCGGCTCGAGGAGACTTCGTCGAGGTAGTGTCGAGGGCCGTCGGTCTCGTCGAACGAGCAGAGGGTAACGTGTTCGTCTTCGACGCCGCCCCGAGGGGGAAAGACACGGAGGCGCGGCTCGAGCAGCTATTCACCGCGGACCGAGAGGAGGAGTGGACGGAGTTCCTGGCGGAGTGCGCCAAGTTCGACCAGCGGATCGACAAAGAGATCCCGAGAAGTTCACCGCTGCCGAGCTCGACGAGGAGGAGCAGAACCTGGAGCGTCTGCGCTGGTGGTTCCGCGACCTGCGCCGTCGAGACGTCTTCGTGGCGCCGTCGCAGAAGGGAGCGGAGCAACGGCTGAAGGAGTGCGGGGAGTTGCTGGAGGACTTCGCGGAGCGCGTCTATGCGTAGGGAGGTGAGGGTGAGAACGTCGAAGGCTCAACTTGTCCCGGCGACGTAAAACGGCACAACGACGACGGCACTCAGTCGGCGCCTGCGGTATGGTCCTGGCGCACCGAGCGGAGGACGTCCCCGCGCATGTCACTCCAACACTCGGCGGCTGCGGACGCTCCTGCTGGTGGTGACCATAACGATCCCGTTACTCCTCGTTGGCATCGTGGCGGTGCTCTGGCACCTCGCGTACTGAACCGGCTGTGGGAGCAGTTCCTCCAGACGATGAATGGACGGATGCCGTAGGTGCGCCCGCTACTGGTCGCACTCGGCGCGGCCGCCGCCGTCTACATGGTCGCGATCGCCGCCCTGTACCTCGCGGGGCGACGCACCGGCGCGCGGGAGGTGGCGACGCTGCTGCCGAACCTGCTCATGCTGTTCAGGGGCCTCATCCGGGATCCCCGGGTACCGCGCGGATCCAAGGTGCTCCTCGTCTTCGGCGCGGCGTGGGTGGCCTCGCCCATCGACCTCATCCCCGAGTTCATCCCCGTCATCGGCCCCCTTGATGACGCGGTCGTCGCCGCCCTGATCCTTCGTCACCTGCTTCGGACGGCGGGGCGAGATGTGTTCACCGAGCACTGGCGGAGTGACCCGGAGACCCTTGCTCGACTCCTTCGCCTCTTCGAGCCGAAGGCGGCCCACCGGAACCCCGGGTCGGGCTGAGCGGTCGAGCCTGTTGCTGGCCCGGCCGTCTGATCGTTCAAGCGAGGCTTGGTTAGAACCGATGACCGGTGAGGATGAACCCGATCGTCCAGGCAGTAAAGAGGCTGCTGCTACAGTCCGATGGCGATGCGTGATGACCTCGGGCTCCCCGGCCGGCTGTTCATCGTCGAGGGCATCGATGGCTCGGGCAAGAGCACCCAGCTGAATCTTCTCCACAAATGGCTGATGAGCCAAGGCTACCTGGTGGTGATCAGTGAGTGGAACTCCTCCCCGATCGTGAAGGAGACGACGAGGCGAGGGAAGAAACGTCGGCTGCTCTCACCGATGTCGTTCAGCCTGATCCACGCGGCTGACTTCGCCAGCCGGGTCCACTCGCAGATCCTCCCGGCTCTTCAAGCGGGAGCCGTCGTGTTGGCCGACCGATACGTCTACACGGCCTTTGCTCGCGATGCCGTCCGGGGGGTGAGCCGCGACTGGTTGAACCGTCTCTACTCGTTCGCGGTGAAGCCGAGCCTGGCGTTCTACTTCGACACCCCGCTCGCCGAGTCGATCCGGCGGATCATGGACGGCCGGCCGAAGCTGAAGTATTACGAGGCCGGGCTGGACATGGAGCTTTCCTCCGACCCGGAGGAGTCGTTCCGGCTCTATCAGGGCCTGATCAAGCACGAGTACGAACGGCTCGTCGACGAGTTCGGGCTGGTCCGCATGGACGCCACGGAGGCGCTCATCCGTCAGCAACAACGGATGCGCGATCTGGTCCGGCCTCATCTTTCGGGCGTCATGCGGTTCGACGGCGGTGAGATCCACCAGGCCCTACGGGATGCCGACCTCCTCGGACGGTACCTCGGTGAGGTCTCGGGGAGGCCGCCTACCCCATGACCGAGCTCTCGTTCTACGGATTCCGGCCCCCCGGCATCGAGGGGGAAACCTTACCGGGCCGCCTGATCGTGATCGAGGCCACCGACGGGGCCGGCCGGTCCACCCACGTCGCCTTGCTAAAGGAATGGCTGGAGGACGAGGGCTACGCCGTGCTCGATACGGGCCTGCGTCGATCCGACCTGGCCGGGCCTGGTATCCAGCGGGCGAAGGGGGGTCACACCCTCGACCAGATCACGCTGAACCTGTTCTATGCGGCGGACTTCTGGGACCGCCTCGAGCGGCAGATCCTCCCGGCACTTCGGGCCGGCATGGTGGTGCTCGCCGACCGGTACGTGTTCTCCCTGATCGCGCGCGCGGCCGTCCGCGGCGTCTCACTGGAGTGGATGGAAGAGCTGTACTCCTTCGCCCTCGTGCCGGACCTCGTGATCTACCTCGACATCGACGTCGAGCACCTGCTGCCGCGGGTACTGTCCAGCACCGGATTCGATTACTGGGAGTCGGGCCGGGACTTCCTCAGGGGATCGAATGTCTACGAGAGCTTCGTTCAGTACCAACAGATGCTGCTCGCGGAGTTCAGCCGACTGGCCCGGCGCCACGGGTTCACGGTGATCGACGCCCGAGGCACCGTGACCGAGATCCACCAGGCCCTCCGGAACTTCGTCGACGAGGCGGTACGGGGCATGAGGGAGCTCCACGTGGCGGGCGCCGACCCGACCGTGGCGTCCGAGCCGCACGACCTTCAGGTCACCCGCTCAGGGAGCGCAGCACCTTCGGAGTGACGAGCCAACGAAGCGACGCCGTCCCGCGTCGGAGACCGTCCTGGAGCCAGAGGTGCGCCACGCCCCCCTTTTTCACATCCATGGTCAGGGACGTAGGCCTGCCGGTGAGCAGGATCGAGGCGAGCTCCGAGAGGTTGGGCTCGTGTCCCACCAGGGCCAGGGAGGCGACGTCGAGGTGGGGCTCGATCACCTCGATGACTTCGGCGTGGGAGCGGCCGGACGCACAAAGGGGCTCGACGTCCTCTCTTCGGGCGTCTTCCTCGCCAACGAGCTCCTCGAACATGGCCCGGCGGCCGAACCCGGCATTCTCCACTGCCATGATCGGGCGGCGACGAACAGCCTACCGGCTGGCAACGTGTTCGCTGCGACGACGTGCGCGTCGAAGCTGGAAGACGCGGGCGGCGCCTGCTGCGACGACGATGACGCCGCCGAGCGTGGCAGCGACGAGCAGTGCGACGCCGAGTGGGACCTTCCCGTGGAAGGCCAGGAAGGAGACGGCCACCCCCTGAAGGTTCTGCAGGATGAAGACAAGCACGAGCACCAGCGATGCCACCAGGACGACCACAGCCGTCCACACCGTGCTCGTGCGCGTCCGCCTCACGCCGCGTTCGGCCGACGTTCCCCCCGCGACTTCGGTCGGCGTCTCTGATGAAGACGCGGGTGAAGACGCTGGCTCCGCCCCGTGAGTCTCCGGATCAAGCTGCGAGTTGGTCATCATCCGTTACCTACTCCGCAGGTCGACACCACCCTGCTCTACACGGGAAATCGTACCCCACGCGACCATGAGGATGCCTTGCGGGTCGCGCTCGTTCGCCGGCCTCATGCGCCAGAGCCGCCCTATGTCTCACATCCGATGCCGTCGTGGTCACCGTCGAACCCGTGAGGGTCGGCAGCACCTTGAAGTCCCGATACGGGATCTGCGAGCGGTCAAGGTCCGGAGGCGGCGGTGGGATACACACGGTCGGATACGGCGGATCACAGTTTCGCCCTCCGCCGCCCCCGGAGCCGCCCCTTCCACCGGGATGGTATCGGGGAGGGACGGGCGGAAGGAAGAACTGGCGCATCCCGGTGTCGAGGTCGGTGATCGACCAGATGGGAACCTGGACCTGGTGGCGAAAGGCGACACGGAATCCGCGGCTGTCGTGGTCCCCGCCGACGCCGCGGGCCCGCCTCACGGCGAAGTTGTGAGCTACACGGACCCCTGAGTCCCCGGCACCGCCGCCCACCGGGGTGAAAGAAATACGGCCCCACGATGCATCGTATCCCCTCCTCGGTGGCGTGGAGACGGTCAGAGACTCAGCCAATCTCCTCCGTCCGTGCGGGTCGCTGTAGAGACCCCCGCTGGGGGGGTCGCGCCAACCTAGCGGCGGAAGATCCACCGTCGGCGAAGCCCTCCACGGCCGCGCGAACCTCGTCTGCGGCTGGCGCCGCGAAACAGAGAAAAGAACCAATACATCTCGATTCAGACCGTTCGATAGGCACTTGGCCGCGTCGGGGCTAAGACTGCTGGGAAGGCCGTTGAGAGACATGTGCCCGTCACTCGGATCCGTCCCACGTTTATCGACGCCACCTCGGCGAGGTAGAATCAGGAAGCGCAGAGGTTGCCCTGCGTTTAGGGAGGGAGGAACCATGGACACTTGGGTATGGGTACTCATCGCGATCGTGGCGGTCATCGTGATTGTGGTCGTCGTCTGGTTGGCCCTCTCCAAGCGGCGCACCACGACGCTTCGTGACCAGTTCGGCTCCGAGTACGACCGCACGTTGCAGCAGACCGATACCCGTCGCGAGGCCGAGGCAGATCTTTCCGCTCGCCGCGAACGACGGGAACAGCTCAATATCCGGCCCCTTACGACGGCTGCGCAGGAGCGATACTCCTCGCAGTGGCAGCAGGTCCAGTCGCGGTTCGTGGATCAGCCGGCACTCTCGCTCGGACAAGCGGACGAGCTGGTCCTGCAGGTCATGCGCGAGCGCGGCTACCCGATGGACGACTTCGACAAACGCGCCGCCGACATCTCTGTGGATTACCCGGAGTTGGTCGAGCACTATCGCGCCGGTCAGACCGTTTCCAAGAGTGCAGCTTCCAGCGAAGCCACCACCGAGGACATGCGTCAGGGCTTGGTCCACTACCGGGCGCTATTCGAGGAACTCCTGGGGACCGATAGCGACACGGATCGTGGGGAGGTGCGGTAGATGCAGCCTGAGAACGACGAGTCCACCGGTGCTGATCCGAGTACCGCTGACCTTGCGGACACCGGGAGCGTCGCGCCTGGTCCAGAAGGAGAGGTTGCCGAGGGCACGCCTGCTCCACAAGAAGACAGGGCCGAGGGCGCAGCCGAGTCGGGCGCCGGATCCGCAACGGGTACCGCGGGAACCGTGTCCGGCACAGCGACGACAGCAGCCGAGGAGCAGCGACGTCCGTTACTCGCGGACGAGGAGCTCGACGGCTTCCGAGGCCGTTGGGACGCGGTGCAAGTTGGGTTCGTGGATGAGCCGCGCGGCTCCGTCCAGCAGGCGGATGCACTGGTGGCGGAACTCATGCAGCGCCTAGCCCAGACATTCTCCGACGAGCGAACCTCCCTCGAATCGCAGTGGGAGCAGGGCGCCGATGTGTCGACCGAGGACCTGAGGGTCGCCCTGCAGCGGTACCGGTCTTTCTTTGATCGGTTGCTGAGGGCCTGAGCGAGCATTTCCGTCGGTCGCCCACCCGGTGTCCGCCGCTTTCGGAGCTCGCCGATGCCTTCCCCACATCCGCACCTCCCGCTCGCGCACACCGTTTCCCGCCCGCATGCACCTCAACCGGACAGATCGCGTGCCTCGGTGTACCGTGGTGCCGATGGGCGAGCCCGAATCAACTACCTGCCCGATCTGTGGTGAGGGCACCCTGCGCACGATCGACTTTGGCGACCAGCAGCCCGAGAGCCGTCAGGTGGAGACCTTCACGTGCGGCCACGAGGTCGAGGGCGCGCGGCTCCAAACCGCGGACGCCGATCGGCTCGACGTAGAGCGCCGCGCGTCGGATGAGACTGTAACGCCCGTCGACGCCGAGGAGTAACCGTCTCCGTCCTTTCGACGCGAGGTGTGCCGTCAAGAGGGCATCATCACCCTGCGCCCTCTCGGCAAGCGTAGCCTTTCATGAGCTAGCTCTTCGTTGCCTTTCAACCGCCCTCTTGGCGGACCCTGCGACCTTGTTTGCCTTACCTTCGGCCTACCTCGCTGTTCCTGCCATGAAGCAACTCGCGACTCGGTCTGCCGTTCCCCCGTTTTTCAGCATCGCGCAAACCGTGCGCTTGTCGGAGTCCCCGGAGGCCGATACCGCCCCTACTTGATATGCAGGTTGATCCCGAAGAGGATGAGGGGCCACAGCAGCACTGCGAGGACTGCCGAGGCGATCGGCTTTAGGGCGTCGAGATGCTCGAAGTAATGGTGTCCAGAGGCCACGACCACGCCGATGATGATGTAGACGACGAAGACTAATCCGACGAACAAGCGTCTCATGCTCGCTCCCTAGTCCCACGTTTCCGTCCCGCCGGATCGTCTTCCTTCAGCGACGCCTCACGAAGTAGATGATTGCAATCACGATCAGAACGACCACGATGACTCCGACAATCCCGATCCCTCCGACGGCCGCTAGCATGTTCCTCCCTTCTACACCG
>DATDKZ010000089.1:0-2206 GCA_036519575.1 Actinomycetota bacterium
GAGGGCGGCACGACCCGCACCAAGCTGCGCGACTCCACGGAGGAGGGGACGGTGACGGCGTGGGAGCCGCCCTCGCGCTTCGCCTACCGCACGCCGGAGGGTGCCGATGGCGCCTTCCACGCGTTCGAGTACCTCGTCGAGGGACGCGAGAAGGGCAGCACGGTCGTCCGCTGGGTGCACAGCGGCTTCCTCGGCGAGAACTGGGAAGCCGAGTACGAGGGTCTCTCCGAGGGCGACCCGATGTACTTCGACAAGCTCCGTGTGTACCTCACATACTTCCGGGGCCGGACGGCTACGCCGGTGAGTGTCTTCGGGCCCCTCGTCCCGGATCGCGACAAGGCCTGGGAGATCTTCCACGCCGGTCTGGGCCTCCCCGGGCCGGTGCAGGTCGGCGACCGCGTGCGCCTCACGCCCGAGGGGCTCCCGCAACTCGAGGGCGAGGTGGACTGGCTCTCCCGGGACTTCCTTGGTGTCCGTACGGACGACGGGATCTACCGGTTCATGCACATCAGCGTGTTCGGCGGTCCGACCGGCGTCGGCCATCACATCTTCGTCGAGGGCCTCGACCAGGCCGAGAAGGAGCGCGCCTGGGGGTCGTGGCTGAACGGCCTGTTCTCCTAGGGTCGCAGCACGAGGGAGGAGGGTGACATGGAAACGGTCACATCGAAGGACGGCACGACGATCGCGTTCGACCGGCTCGGCTCGGGACCGCCCGTGGTGTTGGTCTGCGGAGGGTCAGTGGATCGGACGGCCGACGCGGCGATCGCCCAGGAGCTGGCATCGAACTTCACGGTGTTCAACTACGACAGGCGGGGCCGCGGGGACAGCGGCGACACGCTGCCCTATGCCATCGATCGCGAGGTCGAGGACATCGAGGCCGTGATCGGGGCGGCGGGCGGCTCGGCATTCCTCTGGGGCTCATCGTCCGGTGCGGTGCTCGCGCTGATCGCGGCCGAGAGCGTCCCGGTCACGAAGCTCGCGCTGTGGGAGCCACCGTTCGTCCCTGAAGGGGTCCCGCGGCCGCCCGAGGACCAGGTGTCACAGTACGAAACGATGATCGCCGAAGGTCGGCGGGGCGACGCCGTCGAATACTTCATGACGAAGGTGATCGGCATGCCCCCGGAGGTCGCCGCGGGCGCGCGAACACAGCCGTGGTGGGCGGCGACGGAGGCGCTGGCCCACACCCTCGCCTACGACGCCCGGATCATGGGCGACTACTCGATCCCGAAGGACCTGGCGGCCTCGGTCAAGGTCCCGACGATGGTGATCGCCGGCGGTGCGGACTTCCCGTGGATGCGCCAGACGGCGCAGGCGCTGGCGGCCGCTCTTCCGGATGGACAGGTCCGGATCCTCGAGGGTCAGGGTCACGACGTCGATCCAGGCGTCCTCGCCCCCGTGTTGAGCGAGTTCTTCAACGCGTGACCCCGCTAGACTGGCCGGCCGTGGCGGAGGTCGGTGAGGACTCGTCCGCTCCCGCGGATCGGGACCGAGAGCGCCTGCGGATCGCCGAGCTGCTGGCGGCCCACGCGCCACCCGACTGGGAGGAGCGGTTCCGCAGAGACGAGCTTCTCGACAGGATCGTGGACGGTGAGCCCCTCCAGCTGTTCGTGATGGCCGCGGACATCCGCGAATCCACGACGCTCATGAAGGAGGCCGTTCGGTTCGAGCTCTTCGCCCGGACCATGGACAAGTTCGTGAGCGCGGTGCGGCGTGGCATCGGGACCCCGGGCGGATGGTTCGACAAGTTCACCGGTGATGGCTTCCTGGCCTACTGGATCGTGCCGCCCGGTCCCCAGGAGGAGTATCAGCGGCGGTTCGTCGAGTCCGCCGGCAATCTGGCGCACACGGCGCATGAGCTCATCGAGCTCTTCCACAGCAGGGTCCTCGAGGACTTCCGACGGAACTCGCGGAACCTCTCGGACGGGGTGGGACTCTCGATCGGGCTCGACGCGGGGCCGGGCTTCCTCGTGCAGATCGCGGGGGAGCTCACGGTTGTCGGTCCCCCGGTGGTCGGTGCCGTCCGGATGGTGACGGCCGCAGCGGGGCCACAGGAGGTCGTGGCGAACGTCTACCTCGGCGAGCACCTCCACGACGAGCAGGACGGGATCTACGAGGCGCTCGGCATGACGGCCACCCGGGAGAGCCGGCCGACGAAGGAATACCCCAGGGGGCAGGAGGTCTACGCGTTGACCTTCGACCGAACGAT
>DATDKZ010000090.1:0-17386 GCA_036519575.1 Actinomycetota bacterium
GCCCGCCGGCATGCCGGACGTCGAATGCATCCTGGTCGAGGTGCCGCAGCCCGAGGGTCCGTACGGGGCCAAGGGCCTCGGCGAGATCGGCCTGGTCCCCACCGCCGCCGCCGTCGCCGGAGCGCTCCACGCGTTCGAGGGACAGTGGAGGACTCGGCTTCCGATGAAGGACTCGGTCGCGGCGCGATCGGCGGTGCCCAAGCTGGCGGCCGCGGCGTCCCGCGGGGGATAGCCGGGGGCGTCGTGCCGATCGCGCTTACGGGGGGGACGGTCCTGACATCGCTCGACCCTCCCTCCGTCCTGATCGCCGACGTGAGCGTCGAGGACGGAGCGGTGACGTCCGTCGGCCCGGCACCCGCTGGAGCGACCCGCATCGACTGCACCGGATGCCTCGTCGTGCCGGGGAACGTCAATGCGCACATGCACCTGTACTCCGCGCTGGCGCGGGGCATGCCCTACCGGCTCGACCCTCCGAACGACTTCGTCCAAATCCTCCAGCGGGTGTGGTGGCGCTTGGATCGGGCCCTGGATGCCGGTTCGATCCGGGCATCGGCGCTCGTCGGAGGGATGGACGCCGTGCTCACCGGTACCACCACGCTCGTCGACCACCACGCGTCGCCGGAGGCCATCGACGGATCGCTCGATGTGATCGCCCAGGCCCTGGGAGACATCGGCCTTCGCTCGGTGCTCTGCTACGAGGTCACCGACCGCGACGGGCCGGAGCGGGCTGCAGTGGGTGTCGAGGAGAACCGCCGGTTCCTCAAAGGCGGGTGGCCCCTCGCCCGGGGGATGGTCGGGGCACACGCCTCGTTCACCCTGTCCGAGGAGACCCTCGGGGCCTGCGGCGAAGTGGCTCGGGACGCCGGTGTCGGTGTCCATATCCACGTGGCGGAAGACAAAGCGGACCAGCGGGACGCGGAGGCACGGTTCGGGTCTCGGGTCGTTCCTCGGCTGGCCCGCGCGGGTGTATTGAATGGGTCCGCGCTCCTGGCCCACTGCGTGCACGTCGACTCGGAGGAGATCGACGTCATCCGCGAGGCGGGCGCCACCGTTGCCCACAACCCTCGATCGAACATGAACAACTCGGTGGGGCGAGCCCCGGTGGTCGCCCTGGGCGACGGGGTGGCTCTGGGGACCGACGGGATCGGCGCGGACATGTTCGCCGAGTCGGCGACGGCGTACTGGCGCCGCCGCGACGAGAGCCTCGACGCGCCGATGACGTGGCCGCTCGCCCGCCTGGTCAGGGGGGCGATGCTCGCCGGTCGGGCTTTCGGGCAGCCGGCCCTGGGCCGGATCGAGCCGGGCGCCCCTGCGGATCTGGCGGTTCTGGAGTACGACATCGTCACGCCGCTCGACGACACGAACCTGGCGGGGCACTGGCTGTTCGGCCTGGGCGCCCACCACGTCCGGGACGTGATGGTGGCTGGCGAGATGGTGGTGACCGAAGGCCTCCTCACCAGGGTGGATCAGGACGAGGTGGCGGCCACCGCCAGGGAGCAGGCGGAGCGTCTGTGGCGTCGGATCGACGAGCTCCCGGCGCACCCCTTCGGGCCGGGTGGGACCTCGTGATGGCGGTGTCGAGCGAGGGCCGGGTGGCGCTGTACCTCCAGGACAAGCATCCATTGCGCGAGGGCATCGAGTACGTGCGCTACGCGGAGGACCGGGGGTTCGAGGCGGTGTGGCAGGCGGAAAGCCGGCTCGTCCGGGAGGCCACCGTCCCGATGGCAGCGTTCGCCGCCACGACCGAGCGCATCAAGGTGGGCTCGGGTGTGGTGAACAGCTGGACACGAAACGTGGGTCTCCTGGCCGCCACGTTCGTGACGCTCGACGACCTGGCGCCGGGCAGGGTGATGCTCGGGATCGGCGCGTGGTGGGAGCCGCTCGCCTCCAAGGTCGGGGTGGACCGCCGCAGGCCGCTCCAGGCGATGCGGGAGGTCGTCGAAACGACTCGCCGGCTGATGGCCATGGAGCGGGTGACGTTCGACGGCGAGTTCGTCAACGTCGACGACATCGAGATCGACATCGTCCACGGTGATCGCTCGCCGAGGAACGTGCCGATCTACATCGGGGCCACCGGCATGAAGATGATGGAGCTGGCCGGCGAGATCGGCGACGGGGTGCTTCTCAACTACCTGGTCGGACCGAGGTACAACCGCTCGGCGCTGGAGCACCTGGCTGCCGGTGCCGCTCGGGCGGGGCGGACGGTGGGGGATGTGGACCGGCCACAGCTCGTGGTGTGCTCGCTCGACGAGGACCGCAAGGCGGCGCTCGACCGGGCCCGAGAGCTCGTGACGCAGTACCTGGGGCAGCAGCCTCACATCGGGAAAGCGAGCGGCGTCGATCAGTCGCTCCTGGATGAGATCGGCAAGGTCCTCACCTGGCCGGCGTCGGAAGAGGAGATCCGGGGCGCCATGAAGCTCGTTCCCGACGACGTGGTCCAGATGATCACGGCCTCGGGAACGCCCGATGAGTGCCGGGCCAAGGTCCGTGAGTACGTCGAGGCCGGGTGCACCTGCCCGATCCTGTATCCGCTCGGCGACGACGTGTTCGCGATGATCGATGCCTTCGCGGAGGGGAAGTTCTGATGCGGAGGGAGCCCTGATGGAGGTCCTCATGCCTCGCGGGCTGGAGGAGGCGCTCGAGCTGAAGGCGGCCCATCCCGAGGCCGTGCCGATCGCCGGCGGGACGGACCTCATGGTGGACCTGAATTTCGACCGGAGCAGGCCCGAGGTCATGATCGACGTCTCTCGCCTGCCCGAGTTGAACACCTGGCGCCGGGAGGACGGGAGCCTCTTCCTCGGCGCGGGCCTCACGTACACGCGGGCGCTGCACGAGCTTCCGGAGATGCGGGCGCTCGCTCAGGCTTCCAGGTCGGTGGGGTCGCCCCAGATCCGTAACCGGGGCACCATCGGGGGGAACCTGGGCACGGCGTCGCCGGCCGGCGACGCCGTGCCGGTCCTGGTCGCCCACGACGGCGAGGTGGTCCTCGTCGCGGCCGGAGATCGCATCCGGTCGATGCCCTGGAACGAGTTCTTTCTCGGGCCCAAGCGGAACGCGATGGCCTCCGACGAGCTGATCCTGGGAACGCGGTGGAGGGTGGCTCGAGGCCCCCAGACGTTCTCGAAGGTGGGCACCCGAAACGCCATGGTCATCGCGGTGGCCAACCTGTGCATGGTGATGGACGAGGAGGCCAGGACGATCCGGGTGGCGCTCGGATCGGTCGGCCCGACCGTCCTTCGCGCGCCGGACGCCGAAGCTTTCGCCGCCGAGTCGTTGTCGCGCGTCGGGGGATGGGACGATCCTTCGGCGCCCCTCACCCCGGGCGACCTCGACGATTTCGCGGAACGGGTGAGCGGGGCGGCCGCCCCCATCGACGACGTGCGCGGCACCGCCGGGTATCGCCGGCACGCTTGCCGGGTGCTGGCCCGCCGGGCTCTGGCCTGGGCGCTGGGGGAGCGGGTCGCCGAGGCCCAGCTCGCATGAGAGCGAAGACATGCTGATCCGGGTCAACGTGAACGGTGAGTGGCAGGAGGCCGACGTGTGGCCCGGCGCGAGCCTGCTATTCGCCCTGCGGGAGGACTTCGGGCTCCGCGGGTCGAAGAACGCCTGCGAGCAGGGTGAGTGCGGCTCGTGCTCGGTCTGGCTGGATGGCGAGCTCGTGTGCGCGTGCCTGGTCCTGGCCTCGCAGGCCCACGAGCGAGAGGTGCGCACGGTGGAATCGCTGTCGGGACCAGGCGAGGAAGGCCTGCACCCGGTCCAGGAGGCGTTCCTGGAAGCGGGGGCCGTGCAGTGCGGATTCTGCACGCCGGGGCTGGTGGTGGCCGTGGCCGACCTCCTCGATCACGACCCGTCCCCGAGCGAGGCGGCCGTGCGCGAGGCGCTCTCCGGCAACCTGTGCCGGTGCACC
This sequence comes from Actinomycetota bacterium, assembly GCA_036519575.1. GTDB lineage: Bacteria > Actinomycetota > UBA4738 > UBA4738 > HRBIN12 > AC-69. The sequence continues at coordinate 3,908 of DATDKZ010000090.1, forward strand.
GGCTACCAGAAGATCATGGACGCCGTGAGCCTTGCGGCGGAGCGGAAGCGAGGGGGTGACTGGTGAGTCGCCTGCTGATCGATGGTTGCGAGGTCGTCGTGACCATGGACGACACCGGCACCGAGGTGCCCGGCGGATCGATCCTGATCGAGGATGGCGTGGTGGCGTGGGTGGGCTCCGGCCCGCCGCCTACCGCCAGCGACGCCCGCGGTGCCGCGGGCGCCGAGCGGCTCGACGGCCGGGGGACCGTCGCGGTCCCCGGCCTCATCAACACCCACCACCATCTGTATCAGACGCTCACCCGCGTCCGAGCTCAGGACCAGGGGCTGTTCGGCTGGCTCCGTGAGCTCTATCCCGTGTGGGCGGGCGTCGACGCCGAGTGGGAACGGGCCGCGGCTCGGGTCAGCCTGGCCGAGCTTGCGCTCTCGGGCTGCACCACCACCACCGATCACCACTACCTCTTCCCGCCGGGACGGACGGGCGTCCTGGAAGCCGAGATCGACGCCGCCCGCGAGCTCGGCCTCCGGTTCCACCCCTGTCGAGGCTCGATGGACCTCGGGCAGTCTCGGGGCGGGCTGCCGCCCGACTCGGTGGTGGAAGACACCGACGATGCCCTGGCGGCCACGGAGGAGGCGGTCACCCTGCACCACGACCCCGGACCGGGCTCGATGCTCCGCATCGCAGTGGCACCGTGCTCGCCGTTCTCGGTGACCGAGCGATTGATGCGCGAGTCGGCCGAGCTGGCGCGCCGATTGGATGCGCGCATGCACACCCACATCGCCGAAACCCTGGAGGAAGAGGCGTTCTGCGTCGAGACCTTCGACCGGCGGCCGCTCGAGCTGCTCGATGAATGGGGGTGGCTGGGATCCGACGTCTGGCTGGCCCACTGCGTCCACCTAGACGACAAGGACGTCCGCCGGGTCGCGGAGACCGGGACGGGTGTCGCGTGGTGCCCTACCTCGAACCTCCGGCTCGGTTCCGGTATCGCGCCCGCCGTGTCACTGCTGCGCGAGGGAGCCACCGTCGGCCTGGGTGTGGACGGCGCCGCGTCGAACGACGCGGGGAACCTTCTGGCCGAGATACGTCAGGCGGTGCTGGTCACTCGGGCGCGCGGCGCGTCGGGGGGCCTGTCCGCCCGCGAGGTCCTCCGAGTTGCCACCCGGGGCGGCGCGGCCTGCCTCGGACGTGACGACGTGGGGTCGCTCGAGCCGGGCAAACGAGCCGACGTGGCGCTGTTCCCGATGGATGACCTGTCCCACGCCGGGGCGGAGATCGACCCGGTGGCCGCGCTGGTCCTGTGCGGGTCCGTTCGGCCCAGGCATCTGCTCGTCGAGGGCCGCGACGTCGTCCGCGACGGCCTGCTGGTCACGGCCGACGAGGAGGACATCGCAGCCGAGGGGCATCGCGTGGCTCGGCGGATCGCTGCAGGGGCCGCCCGATGAGCGTTCGCCTCGGTGAGCGTCTCGGCGGCGGGGTGGGGGAGAGCGTACGCCGGGTCGACGGCATCCCGAAGGTGAAGGGCGAGTTCGCCTATGGCGGCGACCTGTGGCACGACGACATGCTGTTCGGCCATACGCTTCGTAGCCCGCACCCTCGGGCGCGGATCCGGTCAATCGATGTCTCCGAGGCGCTGGGTGGGCCGGGGGTCCACGCCCTCCTGCTGGCCGAGGACGTCCCGGGCAGGAGGACCTACGGCCTGGAGTTCGCCGACCAGCCCGTCCTGGCCTGGGACGAAGTCCAGTACGTCGGCCAGCCCGTCGCCGTGGTTGCCGCCGAGACGCCCGAACTGGCCCGCCGGGCGGTGGGCCGGATCGCCGTCGACTATGAGGTCCTGCAGCCCGTGACCGACATGGAGGAAGCGCTGTCTCCCGACGCGCCGAAGCTCCGCGAGTGGGGCAACGTCCTGCGGCACGTTCGCATCGTCCACGGGGATCCCGACGCCGAGGCGGACGTGTGGGTGGAGGGCTACTACGAGACCGGTATGCAGGACCAGGCCGCGCTTGGACTGGAGGCGGGACTGGCCATACCGGCCGAGGACGGCGGAGTCGACCTGTTCGTCTCCACCCAATGGCTGCACGTGGATCGCAAACAGATCGCGCCGTGCCTCGGCCTGCCAGAGGAGAAGGTTCGCCTGTCGCTGGCGGGCGTGGGGGGCGCGTTCGGCTCGCGGGAGGACCTGCACATGCAGATCCATGCGTGCATGCTGGCACTGCATACCGGCCGGCCCGTACGGATCACCTACGACCGGGCGGAGTCGTTCCTGGCCCACGTGCACCGCCACCCGTCGCGGATCTGGATGCGTACCGGCGCGAGCCACGATGGCCGGCTGGTAAACGTCCGGGCTCGCGTGGTGGTCGACGGCGGTGCGTTCGCCTCCTCCTCGACCGCCGTGATCGGGAACGCGACCACCTTCGCCGCCGGTCCATACGAGGTGCCGAACGCGCTCCTGGAGGGGACTGCCGTCTACACGAACAACCCGCCGTGCGGGGCCATGCGCGGCTTCGGCGCGCCGCAGGTGTGCTTCGCCTACGAGGCCCAGATGGACAAGCTGGCCAAGACGTTATCGGTCGACCCCATCGAGCTGCGGCTGCTGAACGCGGCGGGGACGGGATCCGTCCTCCCCACGGGTCAGGTCATCAGGGGGAGCGCTCCGGTCCGTGAGCTGATCGAGCGGGCCCGCGACATCCCGATGCCGGAGTCGGAGCGGGCCGAGATCCGCGACCCGGTGACCTACCCGGGGGGCGCCGGGAACGTGAGCCGGGGCGAGTCGCTGAAGCGGGGCGTGGGGTTCGCACTCGGCTACAAGAACGTCGCGTACAGCGAGGGGTTCGATGACTTCCACGAGGCCCGGGTGACGCTGTCTGCGGGGGCCGAAGGCCCGATGGCCGAGGTGCACAGCGCGGGCGTCGAGTGCGGACAGGGACTATCAACGGTGATGGTGCAGGCCGCCAGGACCGAGCTCGGTATCGACGACGTGCGGCTACATCTGGCCGATACGGAGGTCGACTCTGCGGGATCGACCTCTGCCTCGCGCCAGACTCTGATGGGGTCCGGGGCCGTGCAGCTCGCCGCCCGTGCGGCGCGAGACGAGCTGTTCTCGCGGGCCCGGGCCGCCGGGCACGGTGGCGAGCTCTCCATCGAGGACGGGATGATCCGGAGCGACGGCGCCGCGGTCGGCGAGGTCATCGACTTCCTGAGGGAGCCCGTCGTGGCCACGCGCGTGTTCCGGCACCGAACGACGACCGCGATGGACCACCGGGGCCAGGGCGACGTCCACGTCATGTTCGCATTCTCCGCCCAGCGGGCTGTCGTCGAGGTTGACGAGGACCTCGGGCTTGTCCGGGTGGTCCAGGTGGCCTCGGCCATGGACCCCGGCCGGTCGATCAACCCCCAGGGGGTCGAGGGTCAGAGCGAGGGAGGCACCGCGATGGGCCTGGGCCTCGCTGTTATGGAGGAGATCCAGGTGACGGACGGGATCATCGGGAACGCATCCTTCACCGACTACCTGATCCCCACGATCCTGGACATGCCGCCTGTCGTGACCGAGATCGTGGAAGCGCCCGAACCCGACGTCCCCTACGGGGTGAAGGGAGCGGGCGAGAACGCGACGATCGTGGCCACGGCGGCCATCGTGTCGGCGCTTCGCCACGCGACCGGACGCGAGCTGAACCGGATCCCGGTCCGGCCCGACGACCTGGTCGGCTTGGTTCCCCCGGTCACGACGAGCGGCCCGCCGCCGCCCCCCGACGTCCCGGGGCCCGAGCCGATGCCCACGTTCTTCGGCCAGGACGAGGTGCAGGCCGACATCAGCCCTTCTGGGGAGGGACGGAAATGACTGGCCGCCCCGCACTTCGAGGTCGCGACTACATCGAGACCCTCGACTGGACGACCGAGGAGATCGACGAGGCGCTCGGGCTCGCATCGGAGCTGAAGGAGAAGTTCAAACGGGGCGAGCCCCACCGGCTCCTGCCCGACCGCACCTTGTTCATGCTGTTCCTGGACAAGTCCACCCGCACGCGGAACGCGTTCGAGGCGGGGATGACCCAGCTCGGAGGGCACGCGCACTTCCTGGACGCCGAGAGGACCCAGATCTCGCACGGGGAGAGCCCGAAGGACATGGGGATCATCCTGTCGCGGTACGGGCACGGTCTGGCCATCCGCCACGACCTCGTCCCGTACGAGGGGAACGCCTACATGCGCGAGGTGGCGAGGTGGGCCGACATCCCCGTGATCAACCTCCAGTGCGACGTTGACCACCCCACCCAGACCCTGGCCGACCTGATGACCATGCGCGAGCGACGAGGCCGTGATCTCCGTGGCCTCCGGGTCGCCGTGTCGTGGGCGTACGCCCCCTCGTACGCAAAGCCCCTCTCGGTGCCGCAGGGCCTGTTGACGCTCCTGCCGCGGTTCGGGATCGACGTGGTGCTGACCCACCCGCCCGGGTTCGACCTCATGCCGGAGGTCCGCAAGCGCGCGGAAGAGGCGGCGGGGATCGGCGGCGGCGCCATCACGACGATCGAGGACATGGACGAGGCCTTCCGAGACGCGGACGTGGTGTACCCGAAGTCCTGGGGACGACTGGACCTGTTCACCGACGAGAAGGCCGCACTGGCCGACGCGGCCCGATACGAGGACTGGATATGCGACGCCCGGCGGATGTCGCTGGCGAAGTCCGATGCGCTGTACATGCACTGCCTGCCGGCCGACCGCGGGGCGGAGGTCACCGACGAGGTCATCGACGGCCCGCACTCGGTGGTCTACGACGAGGCGGAGAACCGCCTCCATACCGGCAAGGCCCTCATGGCCATTACGATGGGACCTTGAGCCGACGGGCGAAGGGGGAGTGAGCGGTGACGGTGGAGCCGCAACATCACGAGCACGACGCGAAGGAGCACGATCACCGGCACTTCCACGTCACGCACTACATACCGAAGGGCGAGGACTGGACGCACTTACTGTCCACCCACGAGCATGAGCACAACCACCCCGCGCTCGACCACGTGCACATCCCGCACAAGGACGTGGACACGGAGCACCGCCGTGAGGCCCACATGCACGACCACGCGCACCCCACGGCGTCGCCGGGCTAGCCCTCGCCGGCCGCCCGGGCCTCCAGGCGATGCTGGCGCGCATCATCGTCCCGCTTCCAGGCGGTGGCCACGATCAGCATGGCCAGGACCAGGGCCAGGTTCCCCACCAGCCACATCACGGTGGCGCCCGCCCGCTGGTCCGCGAGTGCGGAGGGGCCCCATGGCGCCGGCAGGGTCGCATACCCGTCGTAGAGGGGCGCCCGCGCCGAGTAGATCGCCAGGGCAAGGAACGACATGGCCGGCATGGCCAGGAACAGCGAGAGCAGGCGCACCGGGTAGCCCATCGGGTGGGCCGTGGGATCGCGGCCCACGATCGGCCACCAGTAGACGAGCGCGGCTGCCAGCCACAGGGCATGTTCCAGCGCATGGGCCCCGCTGCTCCGTAGGGCCAGGTCGAACAGCGGCGACAGGTGGATCACCAAGGTCACCCCCACGAACAGCGCCCAGCCGACCACCGGATCCGACAGCACGGCGGCGGGGACGCTCCGGAGCAAGCGCGACAGGACCCTCGCCGTCTGGGGTCGCGTGGAACGCAACGCGAGCGTGATCGGCGCGCCCAGCGCGAGCAGGGGAGGGGCAAGGAGCGTGAGCAGCAGGTGCTGGGCCATGTGGACGCTGAAGGAGACCTCCGCGTAGGCGTCGATCGGCGAGGCCAGGGCGAGCGCAACGACTGCCAAGCCGGCAAAGAACGCCACCGCGGAGCGGCGCGGATGGGGGGTTCCCGCGCGCGCCGCCCGGCGAAGGCCCATCCCGTACAGCCAAGCGGCTGCGACGATCGGCACGATCGCCAGCGGGTTCAGTGTCCAGGAGGTGATGATCGTCGCGGCGCGGGCATCGGGGGGGACGGAAAGGAGCACCACCGTCACATGCTCGCACGGTCCGCAGGGACGGCGAGACGTATCCTCGCGGACCGGTTTGCGAACTCGTTGCTCCCGGCATAGAACCAGGTCATGACTCAAGCCCCGGCGGCGATGGGCATCGGCCCCCGGGAGATCGCTCCCATCCGATTCGGTACGATCGTCTTCCTCGCGTCGGAGCTCGTGTTCTTCGGCGGGTTGTTCGCCGCATACTTCACGCTCCGGTCGCAGACGACCCCCTGGCCCCCGTCGGGCGTGGAGCTCGACGTGGTTCGTCCTTCGGTGGCGACAGGGCTGCTCGTCCTGTCGAGCTTCACCTTCGTGGCCGGCCTGCGAGGGGCTCGTGCCGGGCGTCTCGCGTCGCTCAGCCGATGGATCGTGGTCACGGTCCTCCTCGCCCTGGCCTTCCTGGGCCTCCAACTGCTCGACTGGGTCCAGGCCGACTTCTCGGTCTCGTCCCACGCCTACGGCACGATGGTCTACGCGATGACCGGCTTCCACGGGCTGCACGTGATCGCCGGCGTCCTGCTGATGCTCGTGATCCTTGGACGTATGACCCAGGGGGCCTATCGGGACGGGACCATCGATGGGCCCGAGGCGGTGGGGTACTACTGGCACTTCGTCGACGTCGTGTGGGTCGGCCTCTACGCGACGATCTTCCTCCTTCGGTGAGCCCGAGGTGAGCGCCGGTGCGACCTCCGAGACGGCCGTTCGCAGGCGGATCCTGCGCTACGGGTTGGTGCTCGCGGTGGCCGGGCAGATCCTGTGGTCGTTCAGGCCCGCGCCCGGCCGGGCACTGACCGCACAGGAGGCCGCCGGTCAGGCGCTGTACGAGGCGAGCTGCTCGACATGTCACGGCCTCCAGGCGGAGGGCTCGGGCGACGGACCATCGCTCCACGGGGTGGGCCAGGCAGCGGTGGACTTCATGCTCAGCACGGGTCGGATGCCGCTGGCCAACCCGGAGGCCCAGCCGATCCGGCAGCCGCCGAGGTTCGATCCCCAGGAGATCGCCGCGATCGCCGCGTATCTGACGGCGATCGCCCCGGGCGGCCCCACCATCCCCGAAGTCGATCCGCAGGCGGGGGACCTGCCTCGAGGAGCGCAGCTGTTCCTGAACAACTGCTCAGCCTGTCACGGAGCCGGCGCCATCGGCGACTCCGTGGGCGGCGGCCAGATCGCCCCCTCCCTCTACCCGTCCACGCCCACGCAGATCGGGGAGGCGGTGCGCGTGGGACCCGGCCTGATGCCGAAGTTCGCGCCGCAGGACCTGTCCGACCAGGACCTGAACTCGATCGCGCGCTACATGCTGTGGCTCCGCGACCACGGAGATCGGGGCGGCTTCCAGCTCGGGCGGGTTGGCGCCGTCGCGGAGGGGTTCGTGGCGGTGGTCATCGGGTTGGGGCTGCTGCTGGTGGTGATCAGGCTGACGGGGTCGAAGACGTGAGGCGCGCGAGCCTCATCGTCGCGATCGCATTCGGGGCATCGACGCTCGCGGCCCTTGGGCTGTTCGTGGTGTACATCGCTGGCGGCCAACCGCAGCTGGAGGGGGCCCTTCTGTTCGTGGCCCTGACCGGGATCGGGGCCGGGCTCATGGTGTGGGCCACAGGGCTGATGACCGGGATCGGTCAGATTACGCAGCCCCGTCGCCGTGCCCCGCCGCCGCCGGAGGAGAAGGAGGCCGCGGCCGAGGCGATGGCCGGCGGGGTCGAGGAGATGAGCAGGCGCCGACTCCTGTTCGGGTTGCTGCTGGGGGCGGCGGGGGCACTCGGGCTGGCGGCCATCTTCCCCATCCGCTCCCTGGGCCGCGCGCCGGGCGCCTCGCTGTTCCGGACGGAATGGCGCACGGGCCTGCGGCTGGTGGATGTCGACGGGAACCTCGTGACTCGGGACACGCTGGAGGTGGACTCGTTCACCACCGTGTTCCCCGAGGACGCGGTGGGCTCGGGGGACTCACAGGCGGTCCTGATCCGGGTCCCAACGGGATCGCTCGATCTTCCCCCCGACCGGCTCGCGGGAGCACCCGACGGGTACGTGGCCTACTCGAAGATCTGCACGCATGCCGGCTGCGCGGTGGGGCTGTATCTGGCGGAGGTGCAGCAGCTCCGCTGTCCCTGCCACCAGTCCACCTTCGACGTGTTGAACGGGGCGCAGCCGGTGTACGGGCCGGCGGCCCGGGCCCTCCCGCAACTGCCCATCCAGATCGACCCCGACGGCACGATGCGCGCGCTGGGCGACTTCACAGCGCCGGTGGGGCCCAGCTTCTGGGACCTGCCGCCGTGATCGTGCGGCGATGGGTGGATGGGGTCGACGAGCGCCTGGACGGCAGCTCGTTCATCAGCAGGAACCTGAGGAAGGTCTTCCCCGACCACTGGTCGTTCATGCTCGGCGAGATCGCCCTGTACAGCTTCCTGCTGCTCGTCCTGACCGGGACATTCCTGTCCTTCTTCTACCTCGCCTCCAACCAGCCGGTGATGTACACGGGCCCCTACCAGCCGCTCAAGGGCCAGACCGTGTCGTCGGCCTACGACTCCGTCATGCGCCTGTCGTTCGAGATCCGCGCCGGACTGGTGATGCGGCAGATCCACCATTGGGCGGCACTCGTGTTCATGGGGGCCATCATCGCCCACATCATCCGGGTGTTCTTCACTGGAGCGTTTCGAAAGCCACGGGAGATCTCCTGGCTGATCGGGATCGGGCTGTTCCTCTCGGGGATCGGGGCGGGGTTCACCGGCTATTCGCTCCCCGACGACGCGCTTTCGGGAGCGGGCCTTCGGATCGCGTACTCGATCGTCCTATCGATCCCGTTCGTCGGGACCTGGGTCGCGTACCTGTTCTTCGGCGGCGAGTTCCCCGGCCCTGACATCCTCAACCGGCTGCTGGTCCTGCACATCTTCATCATCCCGCTGGCGATCTTCGCGCTCCTCGGCGGGCACCTCGCCCTGGTGTGGCACCAAACCCACACGCAGTTCCGGGCGCCGGGACGAACCGAGGACACCGTCATCGGCACGCCCGTGTGGCCGAAGTTCGCGCTCAAGTCGATCGGCCTGGCGTTCACGACATTCGGGGTCATCGCGCTCCTCGGCGGCCTGTTCCAGATCAACCCGATCTGGCTGTACGGCCCGTTCGTGCCCTACTCGACGGCCTCGCCCTCGCAGCCCGACTACTACATCGGGTGGCTCGAGGGCCTGCTTAGACTGTGGCCGAACTGGGAGTTCCACGTCTTCGGCCACACGATCGGCGAGCTGCTGCTCCCCAGCCTGGTGGTCCCGGGGCTCGTCTTCACCATCCTCGCGCTCTGGCCGTTCCTGGAGGCCCGGGTGAGCGGGGACCATGAGTGGCACCACTTCGCGCAGCATCCCCGGGAGGCGCCGGTGCGAAGCGGGTTCGGGGCCGCGGGGGTGGCCTTCTTCGTCGTCCTGGTCTTGGCCGGCGGCAACGACGTCGTCGCGAAGTTCCTCGGGATCGAGGTGGACTCGTTCAACACGATCCTGCGGTGGGCCCTGTTCCTCGGACCGGCCATATCCGGGTCGGTTACGTACTGGATCTGCCGCGACCTGCGGGACCGGCCCCAACATCCTCTTGCCGCGCCGCCGAGGGTCACATTCCGGCGGAACGCGGCCGGAGGGTTCGAGGAGATCGAGTCCCAGCCGCCCGTCGCGGAACAGGTCCGCGAGGAGCCGGACCGAACATGAGGGAGGCCGTGCGGGCCGTGCGGGTTGGGCGCCAGGCGGCGCCGGCGGCGCTGGTCCTCCTGGGGACGGCCTGTTCCGGGTCCTTCGGGATGCCCCGAGGGGCCACCGAGCAGGGAGCCGACATCTTCCGGCTGTGGCAGATCTTCTTCATCACGGCCATCCCTGTGGCCGGCGTGGTCTACGGCCTCATCTTCTGGTCGGTCATCCGGTACCGGCGCCGGCGATCGGAGGATCCCGACGCCCTTGGCTCGCAGTTCCGGGGGAACCATCGGCTCGAGGTCATGTACATGGGCATCCCCATCCTGATCGTCATCGGCCTGTTCGCGGCGTCGGCCGCGGTCGAGGTCCGGGTGGACCGCGTCTCGTCCCATCCCGCGGTCGTCGTGAACGTCGAGGCCTACCAGTGGGGTTGGCGGTTCACCTACACTGGGCAGGGCGTCACGGTCGTGAGCCCACCGAGCGGCGAGTTCGTCGCCGGCCCGCAGATGGTCCTGCCCCTCGGCCAGACCACTCGGATCGTGCTCACGTCGAACGACGTCATCCATGCGTTCTGGGTCCCCGACTTCCTGTACAAGCACGACGCGATCCCAGGGCGCACGTTCGCCTTCGACATCACCCCCACGAGGACCGGCACCTTCTACGGCGAGTGCGCCGAGTTCTGCGGGCTGAACCACGCGTACATGACGTTCAGCGTCCGCGTGGTGCAGCCGGCCGAGTTCGCGATGTGGCTCGAGCAGTTGCGGGCCGGGCAGGCGGCGGCGTGAGCGTCACGATGGAGCGGCCGGTCGCGGCCCAGCCCGAGCCACCGCACCGAGTGGGGCCCGTCGAGCGCCTCACCTCCACCGACCACAAGAACGTCGGGATCCTCTACTGCGTGACGGCGTTCGGCTTCTTCCTGGTCGGGGGGGCGCTGGCCGGGCTCATGCGCGTTGAGCTGGCCGAGCCCGCTCGCCAGGTCGTGTCCACCCAGGCCTACAACACCTTGTTCACGATCCACGGCACGGTGATGATCTTCCTGTTCGTCGCCCCGTTCGGGATCGGACTGGCCAACTACCTCATCCCTCTCCAGATCGGCGCTCCGGACATGGCGTTCCCCAGGCTGAACCTGACCTCGTATTGGTTCTTCGTGGGGGCAGGCCTGCTGATCCTGCTCTCCGGCGTGGCGTCGGCGGGTGGAGGAGCCGGGATGGGGTGGTACGCGTACACGCCGCTGTCCGAGCTGCGGTACTCGCCCGGGGTTGGGGTGGACCTGTGGATCCTGGGGATCGTCCTGGTCGCCATCTCGAACGTCATGGGGGGCGTGAACATCCTGGCCACGGTGTTCCTGATGCGGGCCCCCGGCATGACCATGTGGCGCCTTCCCATCTTCACGTGGAACATGGTGGTGACCGCCATCCTGGGACTGGTGGCGTTCCCCCCGGCCGTCGCGGCCTTCGCCCTCCTGTTCATCGACCGCCGGCTGGGCGGGCACGCGTTCGATCCGCTGGGGGGCGGCGACCCCACCCTGTACCAACATCTGTTCTGGTTCCTCGGCCACCCGGAGGTGTACATCCTCATCCTGCCGTTCTTCGGGATCATCACCGAAGTGATCCCGGTCTTCTCCCGGAAGCCACTGTTCGGCTACCTGGGACTCGTGCTGGCGACCATCGCCATCGGGGCGCTGTCGATGGGCGTGTGGGCGCACCACATGTTCACCACCGGGGTCGTCAACAACCCGTTCTTCTCCGCGATGTCCCTGCTGATCGCCGTCCCGACCGGCGTCAAGTTCTTCGCCTGGACCGGCACGATGTGGAGAGGAAAGATCCACTTCACGGTGCCCATGCTGTTCGCCCTGGGGTTCCTGCTGAACTTCCTGATCGGCGGGGTCACTGGGGTGATGCTTGCCTCGGCCCCCATCGACTTCCACATGAACGACTCGTACTTCGTAGTCGCGCACTTCCACTACACGGTCATGGGTGGGTCCGTCTTCGCCATCTTCGCGGGGATCTACTTCTGGTTCCCCAAGATGACGGGAGCCCTGCTCCGGGAGCGGCTGGGCCGAGTGGTCGCCGCGCTCCTGTTCGTCGGATTCAACCTGACGTTCTGGCCGCAGTTCGTCCTGGGCCTTCGGGGCTTCCCCAGGCGATACGTGAGCTACCCGGCCGACATCGGCTTCGACACGCCGAACCTCGTCTCCACCATCGGTTACGCGGTGATGTTCGCCGGTGTGGTCGTGTTCCTCGCCGACGTGGCGGTGTCGCTCTGGCGGAGGGTCCCCGCGGGGGACGACCCGTGGGACGCGAACTCGCTCGAGTGGGTCACGACCTCACCCCCGCCCGAGCACAACTTCGACGCGCTCCCGCAGATCCGATCGGAACGTCCGGCCTTCGACCTGCGCCACCCGGAGCTCGCGCCGTGAGGACCGCCGCGTGGATGATGCTGGCGCTGTTCGCCTTCGGGGCGATCTCGGGCACGATCTACTGGTTCGTCACGTACGAGCCGGCCGGGACGCTCCTGCTGTGGTCGTTCTCGCTCATGCCGCTCGTCGTGGCCGGCTACCTCATGCTCCACGGAGGCGTGCGCGTACGAACCCTGGCGGATGATCCAGAGGCAACGCCGGATCGCTCGGTCGGCCAGGAGCTCGGCACGTTCCCGGCGGCGAGCACCTGGCCGGTGGTCCTGGTCCTGGGGTCGATCACGGTCGGGGCCAGCTTGGTGTACGGCCTGCTCCTGTTGCCCGTGGGCCTGGGCGTCATGGCCCTGGCGGTGCTGGGCCTGATGCGGGAGAGCCGAGACTAGCGACGGGCAGGGCTCCCGCCTCTACTGGTCGTCTTGTCCCTTGCTGAAGCGCCCGTGGTCCCCGGCCTCAGGGTGATGCGGCTTGTCCTCCTGACCGGCGGCGAAGTCACCCTCATGGCGGTGCTGCTCGTCGGGCACTTCGGCCTCTTGCCCCCGGGCGAACCGCGGCTTGCGGTGCTTCTCCAGCGAGTCCTCGTCCTCTTCCTGCCCACGAGCGAAGTCGGGGCCGACCGGTGCTGGGTTCTGCTCGGTCATCGCGGGTCTCCTTTCAGCCCTCTACATGTTCCTTCGTCTGCGCCATACCCGGCGGTTCGAGGGAACGATCTCGGCGTGGGTGAGCGGAGGCGAGGGGAGGAGCGCTGCGCGAGCGGAATGGCTGGCCCGCCTGGATTCGAACCAGGACTAACTGATCCAGAGTCAGTCGGGCTACCGTTACCCCACGGGCCAAACGTTGCCCGGCCGCCGAGCCCGAGCGGTCCGATGCTATCAGGCAGCCCCGCCTGCAAGTGGGAAGGCGCGCATCCCGGGTGGAACGCCCGGGCGGAAGGAGCCCACCACTTTGAGGAAGTCCGACTGCTCGTCCGCCCACTCTCCCGGAGGGAAGATCGCAAGGACGATGTACCCGACCCCCTGCCGGCCCAGGGTGAATGCGGCGGCGACGCCGGCCACCTTCTGGCCGTTGCGAACGACGTCGGCCACGATCAGCTCGCCGGCGATGCCACCGAGTCGCATCCCCTGCTCGATCTGCACGTCCACGATCGGATTGCCGGTCAGGATCGCCAGGGCCATCTGCGGAAGGTCGTCGAAGGTGCCCGTCGTGACGGCCAGTGCCTGGTACACGGTCTGGTCCTGGGGCTCCGACGTCTGGGCAAGGTTGGCCAGTCCGCCGCCGAACGTGCTCGAGGGCGAGGGGGATGGAGCAGGTGGCGTGGAGACCACCCCGGTCAGGACCGAGGGCCCCTGCGAGGTCGGCTCGGATGGCGCGACAGCGATGTCGTTGGCCGCCGGGAGGTTCGCGCTGAACAGACCTGCAGGGTCGTAGTACCTGGCGAAGTCGCGGTT
>DATDKZ010000091.1:0-3621 GCA_036519575.1 Actinomycetota bacterium
ACCGTTCAGCCGGTGCTTCTCGAGATCGACGAGGCGGAGGAGGAGGCCGCCCGCGTCCTGGGGGCGACGCGGTGGTACACGCTCCGGCGAGTTGTGCTGCCAAAGCTGCGCCCGGGGATCGCCGCTGGGGGGCTGCTCGCGTTCGCTCGCGCGATCGGCGAGTTCGGCGCCGTCGTCATCGTCTCGGGCAACATCATCGGTAAGACGCTCACGGCGCCCGTGCTCATCTTCCAGCTCGCGAGCCAGTTCCAACCGAACCAGGCCGCCGCCGTCGCCACCCTCCTGTTCGCGTTCTCGTTCGTCCTCGTGCTCGTGACCGAACGCCTCGTGGGGGCCCGGGGGAAGGACGCCGTATGAGCAAGGCGGGCGAGCTTCGGGTCCCGGTCCTGCCGTCGGGAACGCGTCGGCGATTGGTGCACGGAGGTTTCATCGTGACCGCGCTCCTCTACGTCGGGGTTTTGGTGATCGCGCCGCTGATCGGCATCGCGTGGGCCGCGCTCTCCGCGGGATGGTCGACGATCGTCGCCACCTTGAAACAGCCCGACGTGCTGCACGCCTTCTATCTGACAGGAGTCATCACGATCATCACAGTGATCGTGACTTCGATCCTCGGCGTCGTCGTCGCGCTCGTGATCGCTCGCGACCGTTTCCCAGGGCGGGCCCTGATGAGCGCGCTCGTCGACCTGCCCCTCGCCGTGTCTCCGGTCATCGTCGGGCTGATGGCTGTCGTGCTGTTCGGACTGGGCGGTTGGTTCGAACCGTGGTTCACGAGCCGTGGCGTCCAGATCCTGTTCGCGCTGCCGTCGATGGTGCTCGTCACGATCTTCATCTGCATCCCCTTCGTGATCCGCGAGGTCGTGCCGATCCTGCAGGAGGTTGGGGTCACGGAGGAGGAGGCGTCCCGCACGCTCGGCGCCTCGACGCTCCAGACGTTCTTCCGGGTGACGCTGAAGAACGTCCGCTGGGGCCTCCTGTACGGGATCGCGCTCACCACTGCACGATCGATCGGAGAGATCGGAGCCGTCCTCGTCGTCAGCGGACAGATCACCGGCCAGACCGAGACGGCGACGCTCTACGTCCTTCGAGCCTTCGACCAATTCCAGGACGACCAGGGGTATATCGTCGCGCTGACGTTGGCGCTCGTCTCCATCGTTCTTCTAGTCTTGATCGAGGCGTTCAAGCGCAGGCAGGAGAGGATGCAACAGACATGACGGGCCCACACACGATGGCTGGCACGCCCATCCGTGTCGAGAAGCTGTGGAAGCGCTTCGGCGAGTTCGAAGCGGTGCGGGACGTCACCTTCGCGGCCGAGGCGGGCAGCATCACCGCGCTCCTGGGCCCGAGTGGTTCGGGCAAGAGCACCGTCCTTCGGGTCATCGCCGGGCTCGATGCACCGACGTCGGGACGGATCTGGATGGGGGATGAGGAGCAGACGTACAAGACCGTGCAGGAACGGCGGGTGGGGTTCGTCTTCCAGCACTACTCCCTGTTTCGGCACATGAACGTGGCCCAGAACATCGCCTTCGGTCTTTCCGTCCGCAAGGTGCCGAAGCTCGACCAACGAAAGCGTGTCGACGAGCTGTTGGAGCTCGTGCAGCTCTCGGGGTTCCGGGACCGGTACCCCGACCAGCTGTCGGGAGGGCAGCGGCAGCGGGTGGCGCTGGCCCGGGCCCTCGCACCGCGTCCGAAAGTCCTGCTGCTGGACGAGCCATTCGGAGCCCTCGACGCACGGGTCCGCCAGGACCTCCGCCGGTGGCTCGATGACCTCCATCGCGAGCTCGGGGTGACCAGCCTGCTCGTCACGCACGACCAGGACGAGGCGCTCGAGCTGGCCAACCGGGTCGTCGTGATGCACGAGGGGTCCATCGAGCAGGTGGGGTCCCCCAACGAGATCTACAACGACCCGGCCACCGCGTTCGTCGCCGGGTTCGTCGGGAGCGCGAGCGTCCTTCACGGCCACGTCGTGGACGGCCACGTGCAGTTCGGCGAACACCGGGTGGGCGGCGCGGGCCACCTGGAGGAGGGAGCAGAGGCCAGGGCCTTCGTCCGGCCGCACGACGTCCGGGTCTTCGCCGGCGATCGGACGGGCGGGTCGCTGGAGGCCACGGTCGAACGCATCACGACGCTCGGGTGGCTCTCGCGCGTCATGCTCCGGTTGCCCGACGGGCAGGTGATCACCGCCGAACTTCCGAACGACGAGCTGGAAGGGGTCGAGCTCGGCGCCAGGGTCTGGGTGGACCTGCGCCGAGCCCGGGCCTTTCAAGCGAGGGACGCCGTGAGCATCGAAGAGCCGACGAGTGTGGTGGCCGAAGGATGACCGACACCGGGACCCCCGCGCGCTCGCTCCGGTTGATCCCCGGCTCCCGCCCGGCCTCGGCGAAGCTCTCGCTTCGCGGGGTGAGCAAGACCTACCGGCAGGAGAGCGGGGAGCTCGTCCAGGCCGTCGACGATGTGAGCCTCGACGTCGAGCCCGGCGAGTTCGTCTGCCTGATCGGCCCGACGGGGAGCGGCAAGTCCACGCTCCTGAACCTCATCGCCGGCCTCGATCGTCCAGATCGGGGCGAGGTGATGATGGACGGAAGCCCGATCGAGCATCCGGGACCCGATCGAGCCGTGCTGTTCCAGGAGCCGGCGTTGTTCCCGTGGATGAGCGTGAGCGCGAACGTGGAGTTCGCACTCGGGCTCTCGGGCGTGCCGAAGGCCGAGCGCCACGAGCAGGCGATGCACTGGCTGGCCAAGGTCCACCTGGCCGATTTCCCGAACGCCCAGCCACACGAGATCTCTCCGGGGATGCGCCAACGCGCCGCCCTGGCCCGGGCGCTCGCGTGCCGGCCCGAGGTGCTGCTCGCCGACGAGCCGTTCGGCGCCTTGGACGCCCAGTCCAGGGAGATCCTCCAACACGAGCTCCAGTCCGTGTGGTTGGAGACCCGCAACACGTTCGTGTTCGTCACCCACAACGTCAGGGAGGCCGTGTTCCTGGCCGACCGCGTCGTGCTGATGTCGGCGCGACCGGGGACGCTGGTGGCCGAGCACCGCATCTCGTCGCCGCGGCCCCGCGCGTTCGAGGACGTGTTGCTGGCGAAGGTCGTCCTCGACATCCACGACCACCTGTTGAAGGAGGTGGACAGGACTGTCGCGGCTGAAGCGAGCGCTCAGCCAGATCTGGCCTAGGGTCGCCATCGTCGCGGCCATCGTGCTGGCGTGGTGGGCCGCGTCGGCGACCGGCTACTGGGACCGGATCCTCCTCCCCTCGCCGGCGAGTGTCTGGGACGCGTTGTCCTCACACCTGCGCGGCCCCGACGGCCTGATCGCGGTGGCCTCTCGAAGCGTGTTCCGGCTCTTCCTCGGCCTGACCGTAGCGGTTGCCATCGGCACGCCTACCGGCCTGGCGATGGCCGCGTGGAAGCTGGTGCAGCGAAGCGTGGGCAGCCTCATGGTCGGGCTTCAGGCACTGCCGTCGATCGCGTGGCTTCCCCTAGCCATCTTGTGGTTCGGGCTGAACGAGCGGGCGGTCCTGTTCGTCGTGGTGATCGGTGCGGTCCCCGCGGTGGCCATCGCCACGGCCGCCAGCGTGCGGCTGGTCCCGCCGAACCTGGTGCGCGCCGCTCGGACGCTCGGGGC
>DATDKZ010000092.1:0-7949 GCA_036519575.1 Actinomycetota bacterium
GTAGGCGGCCAACGCGGCCTCCCTCTCGGCCGGCGACATCCTCCGGGCGATCTCCAGCAGCTGGTCGTCGGGAAGGTCGCTGACCGCGTACAACGCCGCCGCGACCGCCTTCACCTCGCCCTCGGGGTCCCAGTCGACCAGTGTGACCTCGTCGCGGGGTTCGGGCTCCACCCGGGCCAGGACCTTCGAGGCGAGCTCGCGCGTCCTCCCACTCGTCTCTGCGAGGTACTCGGACCAGGCCACACCCCGATCGGGGAGGTCCACCCGCTTGAGGAAGGCCGGGATGACCTTGCGCAGCTCGATCAGCATGAGGTCCGCGTACTCGCGCATCTCCCGCAGGGGGTGCGCCCGCAGGCGGAGCAGCAACTGCTCGTACGCCTGCCCCGTCCCATAGATGCCGACGTTCGACCGCGTGGCAGCGGGCAGGATGTCGCGGAGCGTGTCGCAGGTCTTCGCCGTGATCGTGGCGCGGTACACAAAGTCGGAGTCGTTCGGGTCCTTCGGAAAGAGGTGACGGAAGAACTCGGCCATCGGCTCGAACAGCTTCCCGTAGGTCTCGAACGACAGATCCACGGAGTCGCGGAATCCCCCGGCGAGTGCCGAGCCGTGGATCTCGGGCGGAACGGTGACCCGCCACCGCCCGCCAGGATGGTCGTCGTAGCGCATATATCGTGTGGACTGCTCCAGATACGCGGCCAGGCGGCCCCACTCCAGGGCCTTGCACAGGAGTTGCGAGGCCTGCTCGCACGCGAGATGCACGCCGCCGAGTTGGGCCACCGAGTCGTCGCCGTAGTCGAAGAACACCCGGTCGTAGAGCTTCTCGGCGCGTTCCGTGCCAACAGTCCCCGTCGTCGTCGCCTCGCCGATCTCATCGGCGAACTCGTCGAGGAACAGACGCCGGAGGGACTTCGGGGTTCGCGAGTACCGGGCGAAGAGGGCTCCCTTCACCACCTCGGGCAGGTTGACCAGCGCGAACACCGGGCCGTCCAGGTTGGTGAAGTAGGGCGCGAGCCTCCCGCGCTCCTCCGGGGTGAACTCTTCGGTGGTGAACCACATGCGACGACCGCTTACAGGCTAGGCGTCGGGCTGGGACTGGTCGGAGACACTTCCGTCGACTCGATGAGGGTCACGGTGGAACCCGACGCGGCTGAGCTGTCCCCCGGTGGGTCCTGCGCAGCCACCCGGCCGCTCTTGGGACATTCGAAGTTGAATTGCGTCCCGGAGATGGTCACATGGAAGCCCGCTTTTTCGAGATCGGACTCGGCCTTCCCCAGGGATTCGCACACGACGTTGGGGACTGTCACGTCCGAGGGACCCTCCGACAGGACGATGTCAACCTGCGAGTTCTTGTCGACCTTCTCGCCGGGGAGGGGGTTCTGGGAGACCACGGTCCCTTCCGGCTCGTCGCTCGGCTGGCTGGTGGGCGTCCCGAGCGTCAGGTGCGCCGCCTCGAGCGCCGCGACAGCCTCATCCTGGGTGAGAGTGGTGAGATCCGGCACCTCGACCTGTGCCGGCCTCTTCCCGACCGTGATCGTGACGGTCTTACCCTCCGCCAAAAGCGATTCCGGATCCGGGCTCTGCTCGATGACTTCGCCGATCTTGGCCTGGTCGGTCGTTACCTGGAATTCCGTCGTCACATCGAAGCCCGCGTCTCTGAGTGTTCGGGTCGCCGCTTCCTCGGTGAAGCCGATGACGTCCGGGACCTTGACCGTGTCGGTGTTGGTGCTCAGCAGGCTGGACGCCAGGAGGTACAGCCCTCCACCGAGAACAGCCAGGATCAGCAGGATGATGAGCGCCGGGATCCACCACCGCCGGCGCTCACCATCCCCGGGCGCGGCCGGTGGCAGCACAGCGGTGGGGGGCCCGGTAGGGGCGATCCGTTGGGTCCGTGCGCTCTCCGGCAGGAGCGGCGTCGCCTGGACACCCTGGCCCAACCGGGCGCGCTCGAGGTCGGCCTTCATCTCGTCGGCGTCCTGGTACCGGTTATCCGGGTTCTTGGCCATGGCCTTCATGATCACGGCCTCGAGCTCAGGGGAGACGTCCGCGTTGAGCTTCGAGGGAGGGGTGGGCTGCTCCAGGACGTGCTTCGACGCCACCATCACCGGCGAGTCCCCGGAGAAGGGCGGGCGGCCCGTCACCATCTCGTACAGGGCGACCCCGAGCGAGTAGATGTCGCTCCGCTGGTCCACCGGCTGGCTCTGGGCCTGTTCCGGCGAAAGGTACGAGGCGGTTCCCAGGACCGCCGCCGTCTGGGCCAACGTGTCCGCCCCGCTGATCACCCGGGCGATGCCGAAGTCCGTGACCTTCACGTCGCCCTTCGACGTGATCATGATGTTCGCCGGCTTGATGTCGCGGTGGATGATCCCGTGCGCGTGCGCCACCGACAGCGCGTCGCACACCGCCTCGGCGATCTCGATGGACCGCTCCGGCATGATGCGGCCGCCGCCGGTCAGGTAGTCGGCGAGCGTCTTCGCCTCGACGTACTCCATGACGATGAAGTGGGTACCGTCGTCCGTGCCGGTGTCATACACGGAAACCAGGTTGGGATGATTCAGGCGAGCAGCAGCCTGAGCCTCCCGGCGGAACCGCGTCACGAAGTTCGCATCCCCCGAGTATTGAGGGGACAGGACCTTCACCGCCACCGGACGGCCGAGGACCGTGTCAGTGCCCTTGAACACGGTGGCCATCCCGCCCCGGCCCAGCTCGGACTCGACCAGGTACCGGCCACCCAGGAGTGTCTGCGCGGTCACGTGGTCGTTCGTCCGATCACTCATGCAATGCGGCCTCCATGACGGCCTTGGCGATGGGGGCGGCCACCACGCCGCCCGTCGCGTCGCTGCCCAGGCTACCGCCGTCGAGGACGATGACGGCGACCGCGATCTTGGCATTCTGCGCCGGAGCGAAGGACACGAACCAGGCGTGGGGCGCCAGCCCTTCACCATGCTGAGCGGTGCCCGTCTTCCCCGCTACCTCGACACCCGGGATCTGCGCCGCCGTGCCAGTCCCGCTCTGCACAACGCTCACCATCATCTGGGTGAGCTGGATGGCTGTCTGCGACGAGATGGGCTGCCCGAACATCTCGGGAGCGAAGCTCTTGACCACCTGGCCGCTGGGGTCCCGGATCTCCGACACCAGGCGTGGCCGCATCTCCGAGCCACCGTTGGCGATGGCCGAGGCCACTAGGGCCATCTGCATGGGATTGGCCGCCACGTTGTCCTGTCCGATGGCCGACAGCGCGACCGCCGGCAGCCGGTCCGAGAAGTAGGACGCTTCGGGGAACACGCCCTCCTGGAACGGGATGTCGAACGGGACGTCCCCGCTGGATGCGTCCGGTGCGAACCCGAAGGCGTGGGCCTGATCGGCCAGCTTGGCTCCACCGAGCCGAAGGCCGATCTCCCCGAACACCACGTTGCACGAGATCGTCAGGGCCTGAGCCAACGTGATCTGTGAAGCGCCGCCCAGGCAGTGCTCGCCGCCGAAGTTCTCCAGGGTGGCCGTAGTCTGCGGGAGGTCGAGGACCGGCGGGTTCGGCCATGTGCTGTCGGGCCCGAACCCGTTCTCCAGGGCGGCTGCGGCCGTCACCAGCTTGAACGTCGATCCCGGTGGATACAGCTCGTCGATGGCACGGGACAGGAGCGGCTTGTCCGGATCGGAGTTGAGACGATCCCAGGCCGCCCGGACCCTCTTGGGATCCTGCGAGGCGAGCTCGTTCGGATCGTAGGTGGGGTTGGCCACGATCGCTTTGACGTCGCCGGTGTGGGGATCGATCGCCACCACGCCCCCGGGCAGGTCCCCCAGCGCCCTTTGTGCCGCCCGTTGGATCGCCGGATCGATGGTGGTCACCACCGTTGCACCCCGCTTGGGCCTCCCCAGGACCTGGTCGATCAGCGTCTGGGGGATCAGCTCCGGCGCGTCGCCGGACAGATAGCTGTTGTAGCTCTGCTCGAGCTCGCTCCGTCCGAAGATGATCGAGTAGTACCCGGTGATGCCGGCATACAGCGGCCCCTGCGGATAATGCCGCTGGTACTTCAGCTGGCCGGGGCTCTTCCGGCTCAGCGCCAGATTGGTCCTGCGGTCGGCGGCCAGGATGCTTCCCCTTTCCACCCGATATTCGGCGATCAGCTGGCGAGTGGCGTTGGCCGGGTTGTCGGCCAGCCGTTCCGACGCGACAACCTGAATGTAGGTGACCTGCCCAAGGAGCAGAACGAACAGCGCGAGCATGGCGACACCCAGCCGCCTGATGAGCCGATCCATCTACCGGGCCTCCGCCCGCGCCGATCCCGACGACACCCGGATCAGCAACGCCAACAGGACGAAGTTGGAGACCAAGCTGCTCCCGCCGTAGGAGACGAAGGGCAGCGTCACCCCCGTGAGTGGGATCACGCGGGTCACGCCGGCGACGATGACGAAGGCCTGGAGCCCGATGCTCGCCGACAGCCCGGTGGCAAGCAGCTTGCCGAAGCTGTCAGGACACTGGACCGCCGCCTTCAAGCCCTTGCCTACGAGCACGACGAACAACAGCAGCACCGCGGCCGTCCCCAGCAGTCCGAGCTCCTCACCGATGGCCGCGAAGATGAAGTCGGTGGAGGCGTAGGGGATGAGGGTGGGGGATCCGCGCCCCAGGCCCGCTCCCACCAGGCCGCCGGTCGCCATGCCGAACTCGGCCTGGGCCAGCTGCCCGAACCCGAACTCGAAAACCTTGTGCGGGTCGAGTGCGTGGAGCCAGATGTCCACCCGGGTCTGGACGTGCGCGAATTCCAGGTACCCGACCGCCGCGCCGACGGCGAACAGGATTCCGCCGATCACGAGGTAGGCGGAACGGCCGGTGGCCACCCACAGCATCACCACGAAGATGGCGAAGTACAGGAGGGAGGCACCGAGGTCCTTCTCCACGAACAGGACGACGAGCGACATACCCCATGCCACCAGGACCGGTCCCAGATGCTTGGCGGGCGGCAGCCGGATCGGTCCCAGGCTGGTCGTGGCCAGGGACAGGAGCTCGCGCTTGGCGGAGAGGTACGAGGCCAGGAACACAACCACGAGCACCTTGGCGATCTCCGACGGCTGGAAGCTGATGGGCCCGATTTCGACCCACAGCCTGGCGCCGTTGATCGTCCGTCCGATCCCCGGGACGATCGGCAGGAGGAGCAGGCCCAGGCCGATCAGACCGATCGTGTAGGTGTAGGCATCCAGCTGCCGGTGGTCCCGTATCAACGTCAGGGTGCCGCAGAAGACGGCGATGCCGACGGCGATCCATGTGGCCTGCTCCGCGGCCAAGCCTCCGGAGAGCCGGAAGATCATGGCGAACCCCACACCCACGAGGACCGCGGCGGTGGGGAACAGCGCGGGATCGGCCAGGGGGGCGAACCGACGGATCACTAGATGCGCCGCCACATAACCGACCGCGAAGATCGACCCGTACAAGGCGAGATTGACCGGGACGTGTCCGCGCCTCCCCATCCCGGCGAGCGCATAGGCCCCCACCGACAGGATGAGGGCCAGGATCGTGAGGGCGAGCGCGGTCCCCTGGCGGGCCCGGGCGACGGCGAGGGCTTCCCTGCTCACGGCCCCGAGGCACCCGTCGAACCGGGTTGGTTCGGCTTGGGGATCTGCCGCATCTCCTCCACGTCCTGGCGGATCTGCTCGACGATGGCGCTGGCCCCTTCCCGGTCCTCTGCGGTTTTGCCGTCGCCGAGGTTCTGCCAGAAGGCGAGGGACTCGGCCTTCTCCGCGGAGATCGTGGTCTCCACCACGACGTGGTGGAGATCGAAACCCGCTACCTCGGTCGGAATACCCTGGAAGATCGCCACGTGTCCGTCCGAGACACCGACGTACCACTGGGAGTCGAGATACAGGCGGAGGCCCACGAGCGCCACGACCACGAGGGCCACGATGATGCCGATCCAAACCAGCAGCTTTCGGCGGAGGCGGCGGCGCGATCGCGTGGGAGCCGGAGCCATCGCCTCCCTCGAGGGTGTGGGCTCCTCCTTCGGCCGCGCCGCAGGGGCGTCGTCGGAGAAGTCCAGGACGACGACGGTGGTGTTGTCCGTGCCGCCCCCTTCGTTGGCCAGCTGGACCAAACGCTGCGCGGCCTCTTGCGGGTCGGGAACGGCTCGCAACACCTCCTCGACCGCCTGTTCGGAGACCATCGAGGTCAGGCCGTCGGTGCACAGGAGCAGCCGGTCGCCCGGACGGACCTGGACCGTGTCGTCGTCCACGTCCACCACCGTTTCCACTCCGAGCGCGCGGGTGAGAACGCTCCGTTGCGGGTGGGTCTCGGCCTCCTCCTTGGAGATCTCTCCCTCGGTGACCATCCGATGGACCAGGGTGTGGTCCTCGGTCAGCAGCCGAAGATCTCCCTCCCGCAGCAGATATGCGCGGGAGTCGCCGACGTGAGCCAGCCTGATCCGGTCGCCTTCCACCAACGCCGCCGTGAGCGTCGTGCCCATGCCGGCGACCTTCTCGTCGACGACCGATCGCTCGAAGACCACCCGGTTCGCTTCCTGCACCTGGTCCGGGAGTTCGCCGATCCCCTTCTTGAACAGCTTCTCCAACGTCTGCACCGCCAGCTGAGAAGCGACCTCGCCTCCCCGATGTCCGCCCATGCCGTCGGCCACGGCGAAGAGCGGCTCGTCGGTCAGATAGGAGTCTTCGTTCCCGTCGCGGACCAGGCCGACATCCGTCGCGACGGCCGCGGTGACCTTCATCGCCTGAGCTCCAGCACTGTCTTTCCCACGCGGACGACGTCGCCCGCCCGGATCTGCACGGGCGCGGCCACCCGCCGGTCGTTCACGAAGGTCCCGTTCGTGGAGCCGAGGTCCTCGACGAACCACGCGCCGTCCCGCGCATACAGGCGCGCGTGGCTCTGTGAGACATACGAGTCGTCGAGCGTGATCGTGCTCCGCTCGCTCCTCCCGATGCTCACCGCATCCGAAAGCCGGAACGAGCCGACCTTCTTGCCGTCTGGCGCGTGCACGACCACGGACGACGGTGGCTTGCCCCGCTGTGCCGGCTTCGGCTTGGGGGCCCTAGCCGGGGCGGACCGGGGAGCTCGCCGGCCAGCGACGTCCACCGCGACGGTCTTCACGGCGCGGTAGATGAAGAAGTACAGGAGAACGAGGAGCGAGTACTTGAGCACCGAGAGGACGAACGGCGACACTCACTGCCTCCTGAACTCGAGGACGGTGTTCCCGATCGTGATCCTGTCGCCGTCGGACAGCACATGCTCCCCAACGGGTTCGTCGTTCACGAGCGTCCCGTTCGTCGACCCCAGGTCCGTGAGTACGTACTCACCGCCGTCCTCGCGTGTGATGGTGGCGTGCCGTCTCGACGCGCCGGGATCGGAGATCACGATGTCGCACTCGGGCAGGCGCCCGATGGCCACGCTCTGCTTGTGGAGTTGGTACGTCCTTGCCTCGTGGCCCTCCTCCAGGAGGACGATGGCCGCCTCCCCGCCCGTGGCCGATGGGGCGGGAGCAGGCTCCGGCTCCCCCTCCACGAGCGTCGCCTCGCAGCCGAACTGTCCCCTGCCGAGAGAGTCGTCGGTCCGGAATTCGATCTCGGGGGGCCCGACCAGTCCCCATCCGCGCTCGGCCGCCGCGTCCCGGACGACCTGCTTGAGCTCACCCACCAACGCGCCCTCGACCTGCTGGAACCGCTCGGCGTCCTCCGAGGAGAGCGCGAACACGAAATGGTTCGGTGCCCATACTCCCTTGACCCCCACGCTCTTGCCTGCGTCCATCTCACGGAGGATGCGCTTGGCGAGCTCCACGGGCTGAAGCCCGCTTCGGAACGCGGTCGCGAAGAATCCCTCGACCATGTTCCCCAGACGTCGCTCGAAGTCACGAAGGATGGGCACGGTGTGGTGGTGTTTCCGCAGGTAGACGCGATCCGCCCGATTATAGCCGTGTGATCCGGCCCAAACCCGGAGGCAGTCCGTGCATGCCGCC
>DATDKZ010000093.1:0-4786 GCA_036519575.1 Actinomycetota bacterium
GCTGGAAGGTCTGTTCCACGGGATCCAGGCCGCATTGTTCGCCCAGCAGACGGCGGCCCGAGCCCAGTTCGAGGAGCTCCGCCGGCGCGGCCTTCCTGGCGGAGCACCTCCGGGACCGCCCCAGCCGCAGGGCGGCCCGGGCGCATATCTGTAGGTCCTACTCGTCCTCCTGCGCCGCCGGCCCTGCCGACGCCCGCGTGACCCCGCCGCCGCCGGTCAGTCGCGCCGCGATCGTGACCGGCACCACGGTGAACAGGACGACGAAGAACACCACCACGTTCACCTCGGGGAGCCGCTGGCCGAGGCGGATGGCACCGAAGATCCACAGTGGCAGGGTGTTCTGAGCGCCCGAGGTGAACGTGGTCACGATGACCTCGTCGAACGACAAGGCGAAGGCCAGGAGCGCCCCGGCGACAAGTGCCGTCGACAGCAGCGGGAACGTCACCGTGCGGAACGTGGTCCACCCGTGGGCGCCGAGATCCATGGAGGCCTCGATGAGCGATGGCGACGTGCGCCGCAATCGGGCGATCACGTTGTTATAGACGATGACGATGCAGAACGTCGCATGGCCGATGACGATGGTCCATACCGACAGGTTGATCCCGTTGAAGCGGAAGAATGAGTTCAGGGCCATGCCCGTGATGATCCCCGGGAGGGCGAGCGGCAGGACCACCACGAACGAAACGACCTCCCGGCCGAAGAACCGGTATCGATGCACGGCGAAGGACGCCGCCGAGCCGAGCACCAATGCGATCGCCGTGGCGATCAGTCCGGCCTTGATCGAGAGCAGAAGGGCGTCGCGAACCTCCGGATCGTTCCACGTCTCCGGGAACCACTTGAACGTGAACCCCGGGATCGGCCAGCTCTGGATGGTCGAGGTGTTGAACGCGTACAGCATGATGATGAGGATGGGGACGAACAGGAACGCCAGGACCAGGGCCACCCAGATCCGAAGGGCGAGACGGGTCCACGTGCTCTCCACCGTCACATCGCCTCGAACGCGCCGAGGCGCTTCGCCCCGAGCAGGTACACGCCCATGATGACGACGGGAACGACGGCGAAGGCGGCGGCGAAGGGGATGTTGCCCGCCACCCCCACGTTCTCGTACACGACGTTCCCGATGAAACTCGAGCCCGTCCCCCCCACCAGGAGCGCCGTGATGAAGTCGCCGAGGGTCAGGGAGAACGTGAAGATCGACCCGGCGACCACGCCGGGGAGCGCGAGCGGCAGGATGACCTTCGCGACCGTCCGCCACCCGCGCGCCCCCAGGTCTGCCGAGGCTTCCAGGTACGAGTCGGGGATCCGCTCCAGGGCCGCGTAGACCGGCAGGATCATGAACGGCAGCCACAAGTACGAGAACACGATCCACATTGCGGTATTCGTGAAGATCAGGGTCACCGGCCCCAGTCCGATCTTGTCCAGGCTCCAATTCAGCACGCCGTCGTGGGTGAAGATCAGCAGCCACGCGTAGACACGGGCGACGTAGCTCGCCCACAAGGGGACCAGCACCGCCACGAACAACGCGGTCTGCGCCCGACGCGACGCCATCCGAGCCATGTAGTACGCGAACGGCAAGGCGAGGATGGCGTCGGTCACCGTCACGAGGGCCGCCATGCCGATCGTCCGCAGCATGATCGCCCGGTACGTGGCGTTCTCGAAGAGCGTCCGGAAGTTGTCGAGGTTCCAGACCCGCTCGATGTTCGTGGTGAAGCTGTTGATCCTCCAGAACGCGGTGATCAGCAGGATCCCGAGCGAAGCGAGGTAGATGAAGACGAACCACGCCAGCGGGGGCGTCAGGAGGAGGGCGGCCCGCATCCACGGCCGCCGCCACAGCGCGGCCGAGATGCGGGCCCCCGCCCCCCTCGGCGCCGACGTCTCGATGGTGCCGCTGGCCACGCCGGTCTAGCCCGTCACCTCCGTGGTCCACGCCTGCTGCCAGTCCGAGTACGCCATGCAGTTCGTCTCACCGTTCCCACAGTCGGGGATGGGCGTCTTCCAGAACGAGATCGAGTCGAAGTACGAAGCCGGCGCATTCGCGTGATACAGGTCGCACGAGCCCTTGTCGAGCTGATCCATGATCGGGCACGCCTTCGTGTTCGCCGGTGTCTCTCCGTACCACGTGGCCTGGAGAGCCTGGGCCTTCGGCGTGCTGATGTATTGCATCCACAGGTAGGCGCAGTTCGGATGCGGCGCGTTGGTGGCCAGCATCCAGGTGTCGGCCCACCCCGTGGCCCCTTCCTTGGGGATCGTGGAGGCGATGGGGACGTTGTTCGAGCGCAGGATGCTCTCCTGATACGGCCACGACGCCCCGACGATCGCGTCGCCGTTCTTGAACATCGAGATCTCCTGAGAGGCGAGGGCCCAATACTTCCGGATCAGCGGCTGCTGCTGCTTGAGCAGGGCGACGGCTGCGTCCAACTGCGGACGGGTCAGCTCGTAGACATCGGTGATCCCGAGGTCGGGCTGGGTCGCCTTCAGGTACAGCGCGGCGTCGGCTATCTGGATGGGGTTGTCTGGGACGGTGATCTTGCCCGTGTACGCGGGGTCGTAGATCACGCTCCAGCTGTCCGGCGCGGTGGGGAACTCCTCCGGGTTGAACATCAGCGTGTTCGGGCCCCACTGAAGCGACACGCCGTAGTGCACCCCGTCGATCGTGTTGTGAGGTGGGGATTGAAGCTGTGGGATGAAGTTTTTCCAGTCCGGGATCAGGTCGACGTTCACCGGCCGCACGTCCCCGCCATAGATCAGCCGGAGCGACGCATCCCCCGAGGCCGAGACCATGTCGTACTGTCCACCGCCGCCGTCGGCCATCAGGGTCACCATCTCGTCGGAGGACCCCGCGTACTTGGCGCTCACATCGCAGCCCGTCTCCGTCTCGAAGGCTTTCGTCCACAAGGGCTGGACGTAGCCTTCCCAGGCGATCAGGTCCAGCTTGCCCTCCCCCGCACCGACCGACGTCGGCGGCGCCATGTTGGCGGTCGGCGGCTGGCCGGCCCCACCTCCCCCGCCGCCTCCGCCACCTTCGTCTCCCCCGCCACAGGCCGTGGTGAGGAGCACCAATGCGGCTGCCAGCGCCGCCAGCACTGGCAAACGACCCGTTCCCATCCGCGTGCGTGTCATGCACCCACCCCCTCTTCCTCAGGTCGTCCCTCGGTCTCCTGCCGTACGGTCACCGTCTGATCCGGCCTCCATGCCAGGCGAACTCGGCGCCCCTTGGCCTGAAGCACCTGTTCGGCCGACTCGAAGTTCTGGCTGACCACTGCGAGCTCACCGCCCTCGTCGAGCTCGACCACGTATCGGGTCACCATCCCGACGTAGACGACATCGCGAACCCTTCCCCCCTCGACGTGCGCCCCGGGTTCCGGCGCCTCCCCCTCGCCCAACATCCGGATCTTCTCGGGGCGAATGGTGAAATGGCGTCCCCCCCGTTCCAGGAGGTTGGAAACGCCGATGAAGCCGGCCACGAAGTCCGTGGCCGGTTGCTCGTACACCTCGACCGGGGTCCCAACCTGTTCGACTCGCCCGGCGTTCATGACGGCGAGGCGGTCGCTCATGGTCAGTGCCTCCTCCTGGTCGTGGGTCACGTAGATGAACGTCAAACCCACCTGTTGCTGGATCTGCTTCAGCTCGATCTGCATGGCCTGGCGGAGCTTGAGGTCGAGCGCCCCGAGCGGCTCGTCCAGGAGCAGCACCTTCGGCCGGTTGACCAATGCCCGGGCCAGCGCGACGCGCTGGCGCTGGCCCCCTGAGAGCTGGACGGGCTTCCGCCGATCGAAACCCTCCAGACGAACCATGCGCAGGGCATCGGCCATCCGTCTCGCTCGTTCGTCCCGGGGGACCTTCTTCACCCGCAGTCCGTACTCGACGTTCTCCCCCACCGTCATGTGGGGGAACAACGCGTAGTCCTGGAACACCGTGTTCACGTCCCGTTCGTAGGGGGGAAGGTTGGACACGTCCTGGCCGCCGAGCAACACCCGCCCCTCCGTGGGAGCCTCGAATCCCGCGATCATGCGCAGGCACGTGGTCTTGCCCGAGCCCGATGGCCCGAGGATGGAGAAGAACTCGCCTTCCCGCACCTCAAGGTCGACGCCGTCGACGGCCACGACCTCACCGAAGCGCTTGCGAACCCCCTGGAGCCGGACGGCCGCCCGGGCTTCCCTCGGGGCCTGGACGTCGTTCAGCTGCGCTTGCGGTTGTGCCAAACCCCCTCCGAAACGTGCCGGGACGCGTGCCATCTTGACCGGGAGAGGTCGCGGGGGCAAGGGACCGGCTGTTCAGAGCCTCGGACAACCCACGCACGATGTCCCGAACCACACGGGGGCCTCTCTCGATCAACCCCGTGTACACCTGGACGGTCGTAGCGCCGGCATCGAGGCAGGCCAAGGCATCCGCAGCTGAGAAGACACCACCACATGCGTTGATGGGGAGCGCCCCCTCGGTCGTCCTCCGGACGTCCCCGACGATCCGAACCGTGTCGGGGAACAGCGCGCGGCCAGACAGTCCGCCGGCTCCCACCGACAGGCGCCGATCGGACACCGGCCGGGTGTTGGAACAGGTGAGGCCGTCGACCCCGCCGTCCTGCGCGATGCTCGCGAGCGCCAGCACCGCACCGCGCTCGACATCGCTCCGGAAGGGCGGGAGCTTGACGAACAGCGGCCTGGTTCGCCGCGCGCCGAGCTCCCGCATGAGCAGGGCCAGGTGGGCCTCGTTGTCGCGGTCCCGGCCCCAGGAGACGTTCGGACAGCTCACGTTGAGCTCGACGCCGTCGACGTTGGGCTCGAGCAGC
>DATDKZ010000094.1:0-2056 GCA_036519575.1 Actinomycetota bacterium
TCGCACCGGCAGATCCGCAAGGGCGGCGCGCGCACCGGGACTCCGCTCGACGACCGCGTAGTCCACCGCCGGACCGACGCGCTCCTCCAGCAGGCGGAGGAGGCTCGCCGCCAGGGTCCCGTCGCCGGCGCCCACTTCGACGATGGGCAGGGGCTCGGGCCTGCCCAGGCGATCTCGCAGGTCGAGGACTGCGCGCAGGAGGAGCTCGGCGAACACCGGGTGCACGTGCGGGCTTGTGAGGAAGTGTCCCCCTCGTCCCACGGGAGGCTGGTCGTAGAAGCCGCCGGGCCCGTACAGGGCGAGGTCCATGAACTCGCCGAACGAGATCGGCCCTCGCTCCTCGATGGCACGTCGGATGCGTGCCGCGACCGCAGCGCTCAACCCGACCAGCGTATCCGCACGCCCGAAAGCCGTTGTGGGGGGGTCGGGAGCGCGACCAGCCGCGTCCACCTGGCAGAATCCCGAGGGTGAGACCCGATGGCCCCGGCGAGCCTCGGCCGGCGGCGACGATGATCGCCGCGCGGCGGGGCGCGAACGGCGTGGAGGTGCTGGTCCTGAAGCGGGGGAGCGAGCATCGGTTCCTCGCCGGCTACCTGGCTTTCCCCGGCGGAGCGGTCGAGCCTCAGGACGGCGGGCTGGCCTCGCGGTGGTTCGGGTCCCCGACCGAATCGGGCCGAGCCTGCGCCGTCCGGGAGCTCATCGAGGAGGCCGGACTGGCATTGACGGCTGCGGGCCTGGTCTCGGTCGCAAGGCAGGACCGTGGGCTCACGGCGGTTCACGCGTCGCCTCCACCTGCCGACGCCCTTCGGGAGATCTCGCATTGGGTCGCTCCCGAGGAGGTCCCGGTCCGGTTCGACGCCCGGTTCTTCGCCGTGGACGCCCCCACCGGACTGGAGCCGATCCCCGACGGTGCGGAGGCCGAGCATGCCTGGTGGGCCCGGCCGGCCGACGTCCTCCAGGACTTCGCCGAGGGAAGGTGCGACCTGTACTGGCCGACGTTGAAGACGATGGAGGCCCTGGCCGCCTGCCACACGGTCGACGAGGTGCTCGCCCTGCACGTCCCGCAGGTCGAACCGGACTGATGCGCATCATCCGCGTCCTCGCCCCGAATCCCGGGATCCGCGAGCTCGAGGGCACGAACACGTGGATCGTGGGGGATGGGCCCACCCTCGTGATCGATCCGGGCCCCGACGATCCCGGACACGTGCGCGAGGTGGCCCGCGAGGCGGGCCACGTCGCGGCGATCCTTCTCACGCACGACCATCCAGATCACGCTCCGGGCGCGGCAGCGCTCGCCGCCGCGACGGCCGCGCCCATTTACGCGGCGCGACCGCCCGAGGGCGGCAATCGCATTGCGGACGGGCAGCGCACCGCGGCTCGTGAGCTGACGCTGACCGCGGTCGCCACGCCCGGCCACAGCCCCGACCACGTCGCGTACTTCGAGGAACGGCACCGCTCGCTGTTCACCGGAGACGCGGTTCTCGGGCGGGGAACGAGCGTCATCGACCCGCCCGAGGGCGACCTCACGGCCTACCTTCGCTCGCTCCGGCGGATGCGGGAGCTGTCCCCGCGCGTCATCTACCCGGGTCACGGCCCCGTCGTGCTCGATGGCCCGGGGAAGCTGGAGGAGTACCTGGAGCATCGTGCGGACCGGGAGGATCAGGTCCTCGCCGCGCTCGCTGCCGGGCTGCAGACGCCAGAGGAGATCGTCCCGGCGATCTACGGCGACCACCCTGTCGAACTGCACGAACTGGCGGCCCGGTCGGTCCTGGCCCACCTGCTCAAGCTGGAGAACGAGGGACGTGCCGAGCGGCGAACCTCGATGGGCTCGGTCCGGTGGACGCTGCTCGAGCCCCGGACCTGTGTGCGGTGTGGGCGACCGGTGAAGGGCCGTGGACTCCTGTGCGGACCGTGCAGCCTCGCCGTGCTCCAGGAGTCCGGCTAGGCCGGCGCTCGTTCGTACACGGAGACGTGCCTCCCCTCCCCCGTGAACGGCTCGCGGTTCCAGTCCCCCCAGCGCTCCCGAAGCCGAAGCCCGGCCAGCTCGGCCATGAGA
>DATDKZ010000095.1:0-4287 GCA_036519575.1 Actinomycetota bacterium
CACTTGAGCTAAAACTCCTGCTCGCGGAGGCGGACGGGAATCGAACCCGCCTGGGAGCTTTCGCCCCCACACCGGTTTTGAAGACCGGGGGGCCCACCAGGCGCCCTGACGCCTCCAAGGCCCGAGGATACGACCGCCGCCAGTCAGGAGGAGTCGAAGACGCGTTCGTGTCCTAGCCGTCCTCTACCATGGAATCACGATGGAAGCGGCGTTCTTCGACCTGGACAAGACCATCATCTCCAAGTCCAGCTCGCTCGCCCTGTCCCGCCCGATGTACCGGGCCGGGATGGTCTCGCGCGGCCAGCTCCTGCGGGGGGCCTACGCGCAGCTCGTCTATCTGCTGGTGGGGGCGGACGAGAAGAAGATGGAGCGGCTGAAGGACGGCCTCCTGGCGCTGACCAAGGGGTGGGACCGCCAGCAGGTCGAGGAGCTGGTGCAGGACGTGATCATCGACGTGATCGACCCCTTCGTATACCAAGAGGCGCTCGACCTCATGGCCCTGCACCGGGAGGAACGCCGGCGGATCTACATCGTCTCCTCCTCCCCAGAGGAGGTGGTGCGGCCCCTGGCCCGCCATTTCGGCGCCAACGGGGTCATCGCCACCCGGGCGCGAATCACCGAGGGCCGGTACACCGGCGAGCTCGAGTTCTATTGCGCGGGCGATGCCAAGGCGCTGGCCATCCGGGACCTCGCCGAACGAGTGGGGATCGACCTCGAGGGCTCCTACGCGTACTCGGACTCTGTATCCGACGTGCCGAT
Source organism: Actinomycetota bacterium (assembly GCA_036519575.1). Classification (GTDB taxonomy): domain Bacteria; phylum Actinomycetota; class UBA4738; order UBA4738; family HRBIN12; genus AC-69. The sequence continues at coordinate 760 of DATDKZ010000095.1, forward strand.
GCTTGAGGCAGTGGGACATCCGGTTGCGGTGAACCCGGACCGCGACCTTCGCAGGGAGGCGGAGGGCCGGGGGTGGGACATCCGCGAGTTCCGTCGCCCCGTTCGCCTGCGTTCGAGGATCGCATCGGTCGCTACTCGACCGCAGAATCAGGTGGCCGCGGGAGCAGTTGCCGCCCTGGCCGTGGCCCTCGTGTTTGCGTGGGTGGTGTTCCGATCCCGGTTCGCCGCGCGCCGACGTCGCGGCTGACCCGTCATCCACGGATTCGCCTGCCGAAACGACCCGGACTAAGATGTTGTGGTCGCCTTCGGGTGACCGTGAAGGGAGCAGAAACCCACGCGCGTCTTGCCGCGGGAGGCATGCTCGGGTGCGGCGGCGTCAGTCGCCGGTTCCCGTGCAGGTGCGGACAGCGCATGCTCGCTGCTCCCTTCGCGCTCTCTTGGGCTGTTTCGGTGCTCAGGCCTCGGGCGGTGGCCGGCGGTATTCGAAGTGCATGCCGTCGGGAAGAACGAACGTCCCGCCCCAGATGAACCCCCACCTTTCGAAGGCCGCGACCAACCGCGGGTCCTGGTGGGGCGTCGCCCCGTACGGGTTCTCCGGGACGTTGAGGTCGAGTGCGATGCCCCAAGTGTGGTGGGAGATGGCTTGCGACGGATCGCGGTTCGAGTACCGCCGCGCGTAGCAGCCCGAGTAGCTGTGGATGGTGCCCTCCAGGCCGTCGGCGATCAGCTCGCGCATGACCCCGCGGATCTGCGGGAACAGTGCCACGTTGCAGGTGACCCGGCCAAGGATCGGCACCCATTCGGTGGCGATGTGGCTCCGTTCCCACGCAGGGTCAATCAGGAGATACCCGGGCCGGCTCGGGTCGGGCTTCGCGGCAAACTCACCGAACAACAGCTTGATCTGGACAGGGGGCAGCACCGCGTCGCCCTGACGAAAGTACGGGGTCTCGCCGGGAGCACGAACCCGAAGGGGCAGCCCGCTCGGCAGGATGGTCTGGATCTGCTTCGTGAGGGACGCGTCCGTGGCGTGGCCGGAGGGTTGGAGCAGCGCGTAGCGATCATGGGTCACCCCGATCTCCCGCCCGAGTGGTCGCGACACCATCAGCTCCTGGGCTCCGACCAGCTCGTCGGGGAGGACCGCGGCGACCTGCACGCGGACGGACCCAAACCTCAGGACCGCGCCTGGACCGAGGTGCCGCAGGCGGGCGCTGCTCTCTCCCAGGATCCCCTGACCGTCGGCGAGGGCGACGATCACACCGCGGTCGGCCGGCGGCAGGAACGGCGCGTACTCGCGGGGATTGACCGCCGCGACCTCGAGGGGGATGCGATAATCATCTTGCGGATCGTCGATGACCTCTCCCTGTGGCGTGGTGGACAGGGTCATCCATGTGTTATCGCTGGCCACCACGACCGTGCGCTCCATCCCTCGGAGCTCGGCCACCCGCTGACGGAACTCGGAGGGCAACCCACCCGGAGTCCAGGCCAGGAAGGTTCGGGGAGCCTCCGGCGTGGTCACCGGAACCGCGACGCGGACCTGTCCCGGGCGCCCGTGGCGGGGGAGCTCCGTGCCCTGGAGCGAGAGGGTCAGCACGGCGCCGGCGACGAAGCCGGCAAGGCCGGCGGTGGAGGCCGAAGCCGCTCGGCCGAGCCTCATGGAGCGCCGCCTTCGGACGGCTGAAGCGAGTTCGCCACCGCCAACAGGTCGGTGAGCGTGAGGCCGGCGGCATCGAGTGAGAGGTACACGCCCTGCTCCACCCACTCGAGCTGGTTCCGGTCGGGCGTCCATCTGCCGATCACGTTGCGGACCTCAACTTCCGACTGGGCGGCCGACGATGCGGGGGGAAGCTTCTCGGCCACCTCCTCGTGCAACCGGATCGGCTCGGTTCCCAGATCGGTGTCCTGCTGCTGGAAGTAGACGTTGAGCGCGGCATCGTGGTGCATGCGAACGATTTCGGCGCTGGCCACCTCGTACCCTGGCGGAAGGGCTTGGGAGGCTGGAAGCAGGATCGTGAACGGCACCTCGGCGGCCGCCTGCAACAGCGTCACCCGTTCGGTCACGCCCTCGGGCGACTTGCGCACCGCCCAGGCGGCCGGGATGGGGATCCCGGTTACCGGCAGCGATCCCGCAACGTCCAGCAGCTGGTCGCGCGGAAGATTCGTCTCAACGTACAGGTCCGTGCCGGCGGCGTGGATGGACAGTCGCCGTCCCTGATCCACGGTGGCCGGCTCGTAGTACGCGACGCTTCCGTTCGCCAGGGTGACCTCCTGGGCATGGAGGCCCACCGGTCCGTACAGGGTGTTCGACGTCCAGTCCCGGGTCTCGCCGAGCTTGAGCCAGGCCAGACCCTTGGAGTAGGTGATGAGCGTCTGCCGTGCTTCGCCCTTCGAGGTCGAAGCCGGGGGTAGGACCACCTGATACAGATCCAAGCCATCGACATCCTCGGGCTCGACCGGCTGGAAGCCGGTCTCCTTCGAGGCCTGGGAGATCGACACGGGCTTCGCCCCCTGGTCCTTCTCGCCCTTGGTCTGGGGGATACGGAAAGTGCCGTCGGCGGGAGGCGCTTGATCGACCGACAGCGCCACCACCTGGAAGATGGGCTGCCGCGGCGATTCGGAAGGAAGGCCGAACCGAAGCGCCCATTCGTCGCGTTCGCGTCCCTGCGCCGGATACACCGCGTAGCTGAGGGGGAACCAGCTCCTGGCGTCGAGCCACAGGTCTACCTGGTCGGAACCGAAGAACGGCCGCCACGAGCCGCCGAGTGACAGGAAGGGGAACAGGGGCTCCGCTCGATCGAACGGAAGGCGGACCTCGATGGCCGGACGGCCGAGCAGGCTGCCTTGGCCAACCACGCTGAGCTGGTCGGCGTCGGCCAGGCTGGTGACCGGGAGGATGAGGTCGGTCGGGGCGGGCGTGGTCGAGGAGAACGGCACGCGGTTCTCCACGACGGATTCACTCGGAGGGCACACGTCGATCGGACACGCCGACGGGCCGACCGAGTACCAGCTCGAGCCGTTCACGATCAGCTCGAGGTCGGTAGGCGTCATGTCCCTGCTCGGGTACTGGGTGTGGTCGACGACGTCGAGGCGAAACTTCTCGGGCGCCTGGAACCAGACGTTCATGGAGAACTCGCGGACCGGCACGTCGGGGGAGAAGTGGTACTCGGTGACGGCGAACCGGGCCTGGTACTCGGAGAGGGTGGTCGCCGCGGCGGCTACGCCGCGCGTGACCTCCGCGGCGTCCACGCTCAGTCCCTCGGGACGCTGCCACGGTCCACCGACCGCCAGGCTCCCCGCCACCAGGCCGACCGCCAAAGCTGCGGCCACGGGGGCCAGCCGGATCCGGCCGGGGAGGAGTGGGCGCCGGGCCCGGCCCCCGGGCAGGAGCCGGAGGCGCGCCGGCGCCCGCTCCTGCCGCTCTCGCTTGACCGAGGCCATGATCGAGTCGACGAGGTCGGGGACCGCTGGGGCCACCTCGAACCGGGCGGCCTCCCGGAGCTTCCACGCCCCGGCTTCGAACGCGGCGCACGC
>DATDKZ010000096.1:0-9584 GCA_036519575.1 Actinomycetota bacterium
TCATGAAGTGCATGGTAGAACCAGAGTGTGGGCTCCGCGCCGCCGACCGAACTGACCGGCCCGTCGTGACGCTCACGTTGTCATCGCCGATCAGCGCCATCGACCGCGCGCTGGCGATGCGCCGGGCCGGGTTCCGGGACAAGGGCCCCCCGGCCGCCGATGTCCTGGCCGAGGGCTTGGACATCCGGACGGTTCGGGATCTGCTCCATCACTACCCTCGGCGCTACATTGACCGATCGCAGGTTGCGTCGATCCGCGAGCTCCGAATGGGACAGGAGGGAACGGTCATCGCCCGGGTGAGGCAAACCACCAAACGCCAGACCCGCCGGCGACAGAGCATGGTGACGGTCTCCCTGTACGACGGCACGGGCCACCTCGACGTCACGTTCTTCAACCAGCCATGGGCGGCGACGCTGTACAAGGAGGGGCAGGAGCTCGCGGTGTCCGGCACGGTTGCCGTGTACCGGGGCAAGCGGCAGATGGCGAACTTCGAGGTGGAGATCCTGCGGGGGGCAGAGGCGGACATGGTGCACACCGGCCGGATCACGCCGGTCCACCGGGCCACCGAAGGCGTGACGACCAGGACGATCCGCGAGCTCGTGTTCCGGGCCCTCGAGCGTCTGCCACCGATCCCCGACCCGCTCCCAGACGACGTCGTTGCGGCCGAGTCCCTCTCGTCGTTCGACCCGGCCATCCGAGCCATCCATTTCCCCGAGTCACAGGAGGAGCTGGGCAGGGCCCGCGAGCGGCTGAAGTTCGACGAGCTGTTCACGCTGGAGCTCGGCGTGGCATTTCGCAAGCATCGAGTGGAGGCGGGGCAGCGAGGCGTTGAGCACGTCACGAGGGGTCCGCTGGTGCAGCGGCTGATGGCGACCGTGCCGTTCGAGCCCACCGGCGCCCAGCGCCGCGCGATGCAACGGGTGGGGGAGGCGATGGCCCGCCCTCGACCCATGAATGCCCTCCTGCAGGGCGACGTCGGCTCGGGCAAGACCCTGGTGGCGGTGTATGCGGCCCTGGTGGCGATCCAGTCGGGCCACCAGGCGGCGATCATGGCCCCGACCGAGGTCCTTGCCGGACAGCATCTCCTGTCCATGGCCGAGCTGCTGGGACCGCTCGGCGCTGTCTCGTACCTCGACCGAGAGGACGGCCGTTCCGACGGCCAGGCGTCGTTGCTCGAGCCCGAGACATCGACGGATGGGCCGGGCATCACCTACGCGTTGCTGTCGGCGTCGGTCACGGGCAAGGACCGGACCCGGATCCTGGACGGCATCGCCCACGGAGACGTTGACCTCGTCGTGGGCACCCACGCGCTGGTCCAGGAAGGAGTCTCGTTCCGAGACCTGTCCCTCGCCGTGATCGACGAGCAGCACCGATTCGGTGTCCACCAGCGGATGGCGCTGAAGGGCAAGGGCGGCGCTCCGGACGCGCTGATCATGACGGCCACTCCCATCCCGCGGACCCTCGCGCTCACGTACTACGGGGACCTCGACGTTGTCGTGCTGGACGAGATGCCTTCGGGCCGCCAGCCCGTAGAAACGAGGATCGCAAGGACCGCCGCCGAGCGCACGGCGGCGTACGACCTGGTGCGCCGGGAGGCTCGGGCCGGCCGGCAGGCCTTCGTGGTCTGCGCGGCGATCGACGAGGCCAATCGGGCCGAGGTCCGGGCCGCCGAGAAGGAGGCGGAGAGGCTGGCCACCAACGTGTTCCCGGACCTGTCCGTGGAGGTCCTGCACGGGCGGCTCCGGCCGGCGGAGAAGGACCGGGTGATGGAGGAGTTCCGGGCGGGCAAGCACCACCTCCTGATCTCCACCACCGTGATCGAGGTCGGCGTGGACGTGCCAAACGCGACGGTGATGCTGGTCGAGAATGCCGAGCGCTTCGGTCTCGCCCAGTTGCATCAGCTCCGGGGAAGGATCGGGCGTGCCGAGCACCGCTCGACCTGCGTGCTCTTCGACGAGAGCACCCCGGAGAATGAGGAGGCCCGGGCCCGTCTCGAGGCCATGGTCCGGACCACGGACGGGTTCGAGCTGGCCGACGAGGATCTGCGGCTGCGGGGCGAAGGCACCCTGTTCGACGTGCGCCAGTCGGGACTCCCAGACCTGAAGCTCGCCCGCCTTGCCGATGACCTCGAACTGGTGAGGCGGGCACGCGCTCGGGCTTTCGCCGTGATCGAGGAGGATCCCGACCTCGGGGGTCGCCCGGCATTGCTCGACGAACTTCGGAGCCGGTTCGAGCGCTCGATCGACTGGCTGTTCCACTCCTGAGGGAGTCGGCCAGATCCGAAGCCTCAGCCGGCGACTCGCCGCGGCTACAGTCGCTCCATGCGCGTGATCGCCGGGACGGCGAAGGGCGTCCGGCTCGCCCCCGTACCCCGGGGGGTTCGGCCGGTCTCCGACATGGCCAGGGAGGGCTTGTTCTCGAGCATCACCTCCGCAGTTCCCGGTGCTGCGGTGCTGGACCTGTACGCGGGGACGGGAGCCATGGGCATCGAGGCGCTGTCGCGGGGGGCGGAGGCGGTGACCTTCGTGGAGCGGAGCCCGCAGGCCCGGGCCACCGTCCTGCAAAACCTGAACCGGACCCGCCTGGCTGATCGGGCGAGGATCGTGCCTTCGCCGGTCGCGGCTTTTCTCAGCGGAGATGACAGATGGCGGGGGTCGTTCGACCTCGTCCTGGTCGATCCTCCGTACGAGGCGCCCGGCGCGGAGGTGGACTCCGTCCTCGCCGAGCTCGGATCGGGGTGGCTCCCCGAGCACGGGTGGACGGTCGTCCTGACCCGCTCGGCCCGGAGTTCCATACCTGTCATTCCGGTACACTGGCACGTCGCGAGGCGCCTGGAGTACGGCGACACCCTCGTCCTGGTCTACCGGGAGGTCTGAGATGGGCCTGACCGCCCTGTGTCCGGGGACGTTCGACCCCGTGACCAACGGTCATCTCGACATCATCGAACGGGCGGGACGGCACTTCGACACGGTGGTGGTCGCGGTGCTGGAGAACCCTGCAAAGCAACCATTGTTCAGTGTGGAAGAGCGGGTGTCGATGCTCAAGGAGGCAACGAGCGGACTGGGGAACGTGGAGATCGATCCGTTCTCCGGATTGCTCGTGGAATACGCAAGGGTCCGGGGCTCGAGCGTGATCGTGAAGGGCTTACGGGCGGTGACGGACTTCGAATACGAGATCCAGATGGCCCAGATGAACCGGAGCCTGTCGGGCGTGGAGACGCTGTTCATGACGACGGCGCCGAATTGGTCGTTCCTGTCGTCCTCCCTGGTCAGGGAGGTCGCCAGATACGGAGGCGACGTCTCCGGTCTGGTACCTGCAGTGGTGGCCGAACGGCTGAGGGAGAAGCTCGGGAGACCCACGTAGTGGACCTTGCGGCCCGCCTCCAACAGCTCGAGGACATGATCAGGGAGGCGAAGTCCATGCCCCTCTCCTCGTCGGCCCTGCTGAACCGGGAGGAGATCCTGGAGCTGGTGTCGCAGATGCGGGAGGTTCTGCCCGAGGAGATCAAGCAGGCCCGGTGGGTGGTGAAGGACCGGGAGGAGCTCCTCACCAAGGCACGCCGCGACTCGCAACGGATCGTGGAGGAGGCGGACCAGGAGCAGCTCCGGATGGCCACTCGGGAAGAGGTCGTGAAGCGCGCGGAGGCGGAGGCCGACCGGATCCTGGCCGAGGCCCGCGAGGAGTCTCGGCGGATGCGTTTGGAGGCTGAAGACTACGTGGACGCCAAACTGGCCCAGTTCGAGATTGCGCTGCAGAGAAGCAGTGAGGAGCTGGCGGCCACCAAGACCGCACTGGGTCGCACCCTCGAGCAGGTGGAAGGGGGGCGGGAGCGCCTGCGTGGGTCCGCGCCGGCCCAGCAGGAGTTCGGCCCCGAAGAGCTGGAGGAAGAGGAGTGATGGTGATGCGCGCGATCGACGTCCGCGACCTGGTCGGGAGCCCAGGCTCGTCCAAGACGGTGCGCGTGGACGAGGCCGTCGAGGGACTGCACATGGAGCTTTCCGAGGTTCCCGGTGACCAGCGGCTCTCCGGCGACCTCACATTGCAGAGCGTGGTCGAGGGGGTGTATGCGACCGGGACCATCCGGGGCACCATGGCCTTGCGGTGCGCTCGGTGCCTGAAGGAGTTCACGCAGCCCTTCGACGTCGAGATGCACGAGCTGTTCCCCATCCGACCGGGTCCGGAGGATGACTACGGGCTCGCAGAGGACCTGACGCTGGACCCCGAGCAGATGGTCCGGGACTGCGTGGTCCTGTCGATGCCCTTCTCCCCGTTGTGCGCGCCCAGCTGTCTGGGGTTGTGCCCACGATGCGGTGGCGACCGCAACTTCGGGCAGTGCACGTGCACCGATGAAGTGGTCGACCCCCGTTGGGCCGGGCTCGAGCAGCTGTTCCGCGATTCGTAGGTCACGACAGGCAACGAAAGGAAGGACCCGATGCCGGTTCCGAAGAGGAGACAGACGCAGGCCCGGGGGGCCAAGAGGCGCGCCAACTGGAAGGCGCAGGCCGCGACGTACTCGACGTGTCCCCAGTGCCATCAACCCAAGCTCCCCCATCGCGTTTGCGCCAACTGCGGCTATTACGGGGGTCGACAGGCCATCGAGGTCGAGTAGCGGGGTCGTGAGGGAGGCGTGAGCGCGGCCGGCGCAGACGATCAGACGACCCGTTCCCTGGAGCGGGCGCTCCGCGTTCGCTTCGCGGACCCTCAGCTCCGCAACATGGCCCTGACGCACCGGTCGTTCGCGTTCGAGCAGGGGCTCGCGTTCAACAACGAACGCCTCGAGTTCCTGGGCGATGCCGTGCTCGGCCTGGTGGTCACCGACCTGGCGTACCGGGAGTTCCCCGACCTTTCCGAGGGTGAGTTGGCCAAACTGCGGGCGGCCATCGTGAACATGGGAGCCCTGGCCGAGGTGGCCCGCGACCTCGGGCTCGGCTCGGTGATCCGCCTGGGCAAGGGGGAGGAGCTTTCCGGGGGCAGGGACAAGTCCAGCATCTTGGCCGACGCCCTGGAGGCCGTCCTGGGGGCCGTCTACCTGGACCTCGGGCTCGATGCCGCGCGCACGATCGTCGAGCGGCTGTTCCGCCCGCGCATGGTGGCCTACGTGCGGGGGGAGGGAGAGCGCGACTACAAGACGATCCTCCAGGAGCTGGCTTCGCAGGACCTGCGTGCGCTCCCCGAGTACCGCATCGACGAACGGGGCCCCGATCATCAGAAGGAGTTCACGGCGACGGTCTTCCTGGCGGGGAGGCCCTACGGCGCCGGGACCGGCCGCTCCAAGAAGGAGGCAGAGCAACAGGCCGCCCACGAGGCCTACGTGAAGCTCTCGGAACGCACCGTGGAGACGGGGTCGAAGGGAGCGTAGGTGGAACTTCCCGAAGTCGAAGTGATGCGGCGAGACCTGGAGAAGGACGTCGTCGGCCGCAAGATCGCCGCGGCCGAGGTCCGACCGTCCAAGAACGCCATGCGGATCATCCGCCGCCATGGTCGGCGCAAGGAGTTCGCGGACAGGCTGATCGGCAGGAAGGTCCTCAAGTCAGATCGCCGTGGGAAGTACGTCCTTCTCGCCCTGGACAACGGCGACGTGCTGGTGGTTCATTTCGCCATGAGCGGCCAATTCGTCCGAGGCAACAAACGGGTGCCCCTGCCGCCCCATACCCACGTGGTGATCACGTTCCAGCAGGGAGGGGACCTTCGGTTCGTCGACCCTCGCACGTTCGGCGAGATGTTCGTCACCACCGGTGACGGCTTGGGAAAGGTGAAGGAGCTTCAGCACATCGCGATCGACCCCCTGGACCACGTGTTCACGTGGCAGTCGTTCGGCGGCCAGATGGCTCAGCGGGAGTCCAAGCTCAAGCAACTCCTGATGGATCAGAAGTTCATCTCCGGGCTGGGGAACATCTACTCCGACGAGGTGCTGTTCGCGGCGGGCCTGCGTCACGACCGGCTGTCCGACACCCTCTCCTCGCAGGAGATTCGCCGTCTCTATCGCTCGCTCCAGGAGGTGTTGCAGGAGGCCATCCGATACCGGGGCACGACCCTGGAGGATGAGGCATACCTCGACCTGTTCGGCAAGCCAGGTGAGTTCCAGAACGAGCTCAAGGTCTACGGCCGCCAGGGCCTGCCGTGCCGCCGTTGCCGCACCCCCATCGAGACCGTGAAGGTCTCCGGCCGAAGCGCCTACTTCTGCCCGCAGTGCCAGAGTTGACGCCGGCTAGTCGACGACTACGCCCGCCTCACGCATCCGCTCGAGCGCGCGGTCACCATCGCCGGCGTGGATGTCGACCGCTCGGATGGCCTCGGAAAGCACGCCGGTCGAGAAGTCGAGCCGCCGCGCGTCGAGCACCGTCTCGACGACGCAGTAGTCGGTGGCCAGGCCACAGACCGTCACGGCCCGTACGCCCCGTTCCCGGAGCATCTCCTCGAGGAGCGTGGGCGCCGTCTCACCGGACCTCGGGTCCCGGACGCTGAACGCGGAGTAGCCGTCCTCACCTTCGGTCCCCTTCTTCAAGGATTCGCCCACGACCTCCAGGTCCGGGTGGAGCTGCGCGCCCCAGGTCCCCTTGAGGCAATGCACGGGCCAGATCCCGCCGTCCTTCTTGAAGTGGGGCGTGGACGCGGGGTGCCAATCCTGCGTGTAGACGACGATCGCTCCGGCGGTCCTCGCCGCATCCACTTGCTCGTTGATGATCGGGATCACCGCTTCGGCATCCCTCACGTACAGGCTCCCCCTGGGGTCGGCGAAGTCGTTTTGGACGTCCACCACGATCAGAGCGGCCTTCGGGCCGAGGTCCACTGACGCCTGCCTCCGAGGAGGATTGTAGGGACAGAGATTGGATCGGTTGGACGGCCATTGGGGCGCATCGGCAAGAATCTCGCCGTGAAGCGGGTTCGCGTGGTGGTCGCGGGGCGCGTCCAGGGAGTGTTCTTCCGCTCGACGTGCGCGACGTTGGCCCGACGCCGAGGGCTCACCGGCTTCGTCCGCAATCTCCCGGATGGGCGGGTGGAGGCGGTCTTCGAGGGGATCGACGACGACGTGGACGCGTTGGTGGCGTGGTGCGGTGTGGGACCGGACCATGGCCGCGTGGACCGGGTCGAGGTCACCGCCGAAGAGGTTCGCGGGGAGCGCGACTTCCGGGTCACCGACTGACCCGAAGTTCCTGGTCAAACCGGGGAAACGCCTGCCCGGGCGCTGCTAGCATCGGCCCCCAGACATGTTCCTTCGATCCCTCCAGATCCGAGGCTTCAAGTCCTTCGCCGAGAAGACGGTCCTCGAGTTCGTCCCGGGGATCAGCGTCATCGTCGGTCCGAACGGGTCAGGCAAGTCCAACCTGGTCGACGCAATCAGCTGGGTCCTGGGAGAGCAAGGCCCAAGAGCGTTGCGTGGAAATCAGATGGCGGACGTCATCTTCGCCGGGAGCCCGAAGCGCCCGGCCTTGGGGATGGCGGAGGTCAAGCTCGTGATCGACAACTCGGCCGGCCTGATCCCCGTGCCCATGAGCGAGATCGAGGTCAGCAGGACGATCTTTCGGAGCGGCGACAGCGAGTACCGGATCGGGGGGCGGGTGTGCCGCTTGCTCGACGTGCAGGAGCTGCTGTCGGAGAGCGGGATCGGGCGTGCTCTGCACACCATCGTCAGCCAGGGGCAGCTCGAGGATGTGCTCACCGCCAGGCCCGAGGAGCGCCGGCGATACATCGAGGAGGCCGCGGGCATCGCCAAGCACCGGCAGCGACGCGAGCGGGCCGAGCGCAAGCTGGCGGGGCTGGAGCAGGATCTGGTGCGGTTGTCGGACGTCCTGGCCGAGCTCCGGCGCCAACTGAAGCCGCTGAAGCAGCAGGCCGAGATGGCCCATCGACACGAGGAGCTGACGGCCGAGGCGGACGCTGTGTCCGTGAAGCTCGCCGCGGCTCGCCTCCGGGAGCTGCTGGCCGAGCGTGACCGCCGAACCGGAGGGTGGAACGAGGGCCTGGACCTGCGGAAGCAGGCTCGTGAGCGACTGGACTCCCTCGACCAGGACGTGGCGAGCGCGGCCGACGCGCGGGCCAGCGCGGTGTGGAGGCTCCAGGAGGCCGAGGCTCTGTTCCGGCAGTCCCAGGAGGAGAAGTCCTCCGCGGAGCGGGCGCTTCGCATGGCCGTTGAAGCCGAGTCGATGGTGCGGACACAGCTGGCGACCGAAGCCTCGCGGCACATCCGCCTGACGGCGATGGACGAGGACTCCGCCCGGATGGAGGCCCGCTTGGCTGAGGTGGCCGCCGAGCTGGAGCAGTGCGAGCGCGAGCTCGACGAGGCGGAACGGGGATTCCGCGAGGCCGTCGAGTCGCGGCGGCTCGTGGAAGAGGAGCGGCGCCGGATCTCAGAGGAGGCCGCGGCTCACCGCGCGGAGATGGAGACGCTCAGGGCCTCGCTGGCCTCGCAGGATCGCGAGCGGGCCCGGCTGGAGGAGCACCTCGGGGAGGTGCGCAGACGTCGCACGGCGGTGGAAGGCGAGCGAGCCCGGCTGGGAGCGGAGGTGGAACGGCTCGACGGAGAGGGTGCCCCGATCTCCGAACGCAAGGCGGCAGCGGAACGGGAGCGGATCGAGCTCGTCCACCGGGTCGGCGAGCTCGAGGAGGGCGAGCGGCGCCTCCTGGGCCGCCGGGAGCTGCTGGAAGCTCGGAAGGCGGACGTGGACGAGACGCCGGGGTCCCGATTTCTCGCATCGCACGCCAGACGTGCCGTCGGGCTTCTGGGCACGCTGGTCGAGGCCGAGAAGGGATGGGAACGCGCGCTCGTCGCGGGCCTCGGCCCTTTCGCCGACGCGGTGGTCTATGCGGAGTTGGACGTCGCGATCGAGGAGTCATCGAACGGCGAGGGGGCGACGCTCGCGGTCGTCGGCGGCAGCCCGGCGACGTTCGCGCTTCCGGATGAACGCACCCTGCTCTCGATCGTCTCGGCCGATCCCGCGGCTCGCGGGCTCGTCTCGACGGTCCTGAGGGACATCTACATCGCCGACTCGCTCGAGGAGGCGGTGGGGAAGCACCGTATCCACCCCACGTGCGCGTTCGTCACAGCCGACGGCGTGCTGATCGGCCCGGCATTCATCCGAACCTCCGCGTCGGCCTCCCGCGGGGACGAGATCGCGCGCGAGCTTGCAAAGGTGGAGCACGATCTGGCCCGGATCCGGTCGTCGGTTCGACCCGCGCGTCACCGGTTGGGACAAGCGGAGGCTGAGTTCGAGCGGCTGTCCAGGCAGCTCGAGGGCCTCGACACGGCGATCACGCGCGCCGCCGAGGCCATGGCCCGCCTGGAGACCGAGGCGAACGCGCTGGCCCGGGAGGAGGAGAGCCTGGGCCAGCGGCTGGCGGGGGTGGAGGACGCGGCCGCGGCCTGGCGCGACCGGCTGGCTGCGGCCGAGCCAGCGACCCACGCGCTGCCGGACCTTCCCCGGGCGCCCGAGCCACCGATCCAGCACCGGGTGGCGGTGGAGACGCTGCGGCGAGACCGGGCTGGGATCTCTGCCCGGCTTGCGTCGGTCCGGGCCGACCGCGCCGCGCTCGCCGCACAGGATCCGGAGTCGCTGTCGGCCGCGCTCGACGCCGCTAGCGCCGAG
>DATDKZ010000097.1:0-3792 GCA_036519575.1 Actinomycetota bacterium
GGCGCTCGGCGAGCTCGAGGCCCGACTTCAGGCGTTTCCTCGCGGTCCGATGTCTTCCGGTCCGATGTCTTCGGCTAGCGCTTGAACGATCGCTTCGGCCGCCGCGGCACGCTCGGTCTCCTCGACTTCGGCTCCGAGCTCCGCCAGCTTCTCCAGCGCCCTCAGCTCGGGTGACCGCGGCGGGATACGGACCACCTTCCCGTTGACGATGATCACCCCACCACCGTCCTCGGCCACGCCGAAGAGGATCTCGCTCACGAGCTCGGGGATGTGATGACAGGTGACCTTCTTCGTCCTGACGACGTCGCTGAAGAGCTCCTGGACGCCGGTCCTCGTGTCTGTCCATAGCAGAGCGAAGTCTTCCTCGCCGGCGTCCAGGCCGAAGTACTCCCCGATGAAGTCGACGTTCGGATCGCCGTGTACAGCGGGCGCGTTGATCAGCGGATCCCATGAGCGGTCCGTCACGGTGACGAACTGGCTGAACGTCGCGCCCTCGTCCCAGGATCCGGCGAGCTGCACCTTGATGACGTCGTCAGCCTGCTCCTTGCCGAACACGTAGAAGGCGCAGCCGATGACGTCGGTGCCGGTCGTGACGATCTGCGGATGGAAACAGTGGGCGTCGCCGTAGGTGACCAGTGGGAGGAGGGGCTTCCCCGAAGCTGGTCCCTGCCACGTCACCCCGTGGTCAAGCGACCGGCGGTAGTAGATCCTGCTGCGGCCCTCGCGCATATCCGCCCATGCCACGATCACGCCGCCGCCGCTGCAGCAGCTCGTAACGAGCGTCATCACACGGAAGCGTCCGTCATCGAAGTGCGGCCATCCGTCGGTGATCGGCAGATGCCCCCGAAGACTCACGAGTCCCTGAACGACGGTACGCAATGTGTCGAAGGTGTTGCCCCCGTCCGTGGAGCGCAAGTACAACACGGAGTCCGAGGCATCGTTGTGCCAGAGGATGTGCAGCGTCCCGTCCGCCGAAACGGAGAGGTCGGGGGCGAACGCGAAGGACACCAGACTACTGCCCGGCGGATCCTGCCCTTTGCCCTGCCATGTCGCACCGTGATCGAGCGAACGAGCGAACCTGAGCGGTCCCCAAGCGGCCCACGCCACGTACACGTTGCCGTAGTGGGGGCTCGCTGGGTTGTTGTCGCATATGACCCATTGCTTGTCGTCCGACGTCGTAGTCGTCAGCGTGGTCGGAGAACCCCATGTCTTGCCCCCGTCCGACGACCGGTAAACCACCATCCCCAGCCCCGTTATGTCGCCGCCCGTGTGCGTTTGCGCCTGGTTGAAGCGGAGAGGTTCCCCCACGAGGAAGCAGTTGCCGAAGTCGTCGAAGGCGACTGTCGGATCCGTCATCCCGTCCCAGCCGGACTGCATCGGAAGCGTGGACTCGTGCCAAGTGTTGCCGCCGTCAAACGTGTAGATCGGCCCGAGCCGGAAGAGATAGATCGATGGGTCGATGAACTTCTTCGAAGCTCCGACCAAGTTCGCTGGGTTGTTCGGGTTCACCGCGATGGCCGACTCGCTCCTCGACTGCTGCGCTGTGCTGGTGGTTGCACGTTCGTTGCCTGTCGGGAACAGACCGACCTGGACGTTGCAGAGGCTGAATCGATTGTCCCTTGCCATCGCTCATCGGCCACCCGATGGCGACGGGCGAGGATGGGCTCTGTGACGGTGCAGCCTTCGCCCTGCAGAGACCGAAAGGAGCAGGGCGGCAACCAGGAAGAGCGTGGGGATCAGCCATTCCAAAGCGCCGCTGCCCGCATCGGGGTCGACGCCGAACAAGATCTCGATCCACTCCTTCCACAACGCGGTCACGACGAAAAGGACCGCCGCGATCACGGCACATCCGAGCTCCACCGATGGGAGGCGGCGTAGAAAGGGCGGGCGCACGGGCAACAACTCCTATGGCGCGAGGCTTCTCGCGAGGCTCTCTCTGGACGGATGTGGGCGTCTACTCGGTGCTTCGACTTACAGCGTCCGTACTCGCGGCGGCGCGGGACAAGTGCTTGTGAGTGAGACGTGCCTGAATCCGAGCTGGCCTTCCAGACGACCAAGAGACTTCGCGACGAACGATCCGACATCGTCGAATCATCGTGAAGAAGAGTGACATCGATCCTTCCGAACCATTGCGCGAACGTCGGGACAGGAGTAGCGTGCGTTCCTTCATGAAGGCGCGAGAAAGGGGGATAACGCGATGACGAGTACGTTCATGACCAACTTCGGCGTGTCCCTCCCGTTCGGACTCGCGGCCTGATCTTTCCTTCACGCTGATCCGCTTCGCCTGAAGGATCCCGCATCCCAAACGGCTGGGACAAGCCTAGGGACACATGCTCCACGAAAGGTGACCTTTGACGTTCATCGACCGACGGCCCGTATCTGCATCACGGATCATGACCAGGAGGAACGGAGCGCCCCGCTTACTGGGCGGGACAGGAGGTCCGACATGGACCTGGAAGAGCGTTTGCGAGGACGTGCCTACGCCGAGACCGAACGGTCTCGGGTCCTCGTCACGCTGCTCTTCACCGACCTGGTCGGATCGACGGAGCGGCTCGTGCGGCTCGGCGATCGAGATTGGTACGAGCTGTTGGCGCTCCATCACCGGACGGTTCGGGAGCACCTGGATCGGTCCGGCGGTCGAGAGGTCGACACCTCAGGTGACGGGTTCCTCGCGACCTTCGACACCGCATCTCAGGCCGTGAGCTGCGGGTCCGGATTGACGCGTTCCCTGGCGCAGCTCGGCCTGGATGCGCGCGTGGGGGTCCACACCGGCGAGTGCGATCGGCTCGGGACGAAGTACAGCGGCGTGGCGGTGCATGTCGCGGCTCGGGTCGTTCGGCTGGCCGGACCTCGCGAGGTGCTGGTCACCGAGACGGTCAAGGGCGTCGTCGCCGGCGCGGGACTGAGCTTCTGCGAGCGTGGGAGCCACGAGCTGAAAGGGTTGCCGGGCGTCTGGCCGCTCTACGCGGCGGTCGCGACCGAACCGGAGGCCCGACGTGCTCGCGCGAGGCGTTCGGTCCACCGGTCGTCCCGCTCGGCCCACGTGACCGCTCGAGTAGCCGTGTCAGGACCGGGGCACGGCAGCTGATGAGGAGGGTAAGCCCTCGCCGATCGGCGAGGGCTCATCCTCTTGGAGGGCTGGGATAGCCTTGACCGCCATGGAGTTCCGTACGATCCGCGAGGACGAGTTCGACGCGTTCGAACTCGCGCTCTCCAACGCGTTCGGCGACGTCGAGGCGGCCGAGCACGACGTCGCGAACGACCGACTCAGCATCGAGTTCGACCGAACCTTCGCCGCGTTCGACGAAGGCCGGATCGTCGGCTGTGCAGCGGTCTACACGTTCTCGTCCGTCACCCCCGGCGGCGGAACGGTCGGCACCGCCGGCGTCACGTGGGTCGGCGTGCTGCCGACGCATCGGAGGCGCGGCATCCTCACCGAGCTGATGCGCCGGCTGCTCGACCAGGCCGCCGAACACGGTGAGCCGATCGCCACGCTCCTCGCATCCGAGGGTCAGATCTACGGCAAGTTCGGATTCGGGCTGGCGGTTCCGGGCCAATCGTTCGACGTCGCGCTCGATCGCGTCCGGTGGGCACCCGGGACGGCGTCCGAAGGCCGGACGCGCCTGATGACACACGAGGAGGCCCGGCCCGATCTGCAGGCCGTGTACGAGCGGTTCGCCTCATCGCGGCCCGGCGCGGTGCTGCTGACCGATCGGCAGTATTCGTGGAACTTCTCGGGCATCACGAAACCTGACGAGAAGGAGTTGGTGTCCGTCCACGAAGACGAACACG
>DATDKZ010000098.1:0-7090 GCA_036519575.1 Actinomycetota bacterium
GGCGACGGCCACGCGAACCGTCGCGGCGCAAGGAGGAAGTCGGTCGCGGCGACCCCCAGGTAGACGACGCCGATCGCGACGAGCACCAGCAGGAGATCGATTGCATCGGCGACGAACCGGGATATCAAGCCGGCGCGGCGACCCTGTAGCGCGCGGGCCTCGGGGGTCGCGATCGTGCTCAGGCGTCGCGCTCCGGCTCGTCGCGTTCGCTCTCTCGGCCGAGAAGGCGATCGACGAATCTCGAGACCGCGCGATCGGCGCTCATGGTCTGGACGCGGACCCCTTCCACCGTCTCGGTCGCCATCGAGCCGGTCGATTCGCGCACGATCTGCGGCAGGTCGATCTCGTTGATCACGTCCGTAGCGATCGATGCAAGGTCGAGCTGGTCGATTACCTCCCGCGCGATCGCCGCCAAGTCGACCCGCCGAACGATCGCCTCGATGTCGACCCGGGCTACGATGGCGTCGAGGTCGATGCCAGACACGATGGCCTCGACATCGACGCGGGAAACGGCGCGCTCCAGGTCGACGGCGTCCACGACTCGCTCCAGGTCCACGCGGGACAGGACGAGCTCGGTGAGGTCGAGCTGATCGAGGGTCGCGTTGACGATCTGCGGCACCACCGCGCCGACGAAGGATTGGCCGATGCTCTCGTCCTCCTGTTGTTCCTTCCGCCATCGGTCATCGAGCTCGTTGACGCGGTCGCGGACGCGCCGCAAGCGTTCGCGCACGAACGTCGGGCTCTTCGCGAATGAGATCCAGGGTCGGAGGTTTCGGCCGAAGGCCGACGCCGCGCGTGTTCCCACGCGCGCGGATTCGATGGCGACGCCGAGCGCCGCCCCGGCCAGGATCGGCGCGAGGGGCCTCGGCCAGGACTCCCCGTCGTCGGGTTGAGGTTCATCGTCGGGCTCGCGCGCCTCTCCTCGGATGGCCTCGGTGATGGCGGCGGTCACGGATTCGGCGACGAGCGACGCGAGCCCGAGCGCTGTCCGAAACGCTCGCTCAGCGAGATCGACGGGATCCGGTAGGGGTGGAGCGGCCCAGGTTGGGGTGACGGGAACCTGTGAATGCGCGGAGACGGTTTCTTCGACGCCCATCCGACCTCGCTGATCTGGGAGTACATCATGCCGTGCTCCGCGTCCGATGACCAGCCCGGGACGCCCCCAGACTTGCGCCGCAAGTACCGGCCCTTTGCGACGCTCGCGCTGGGGATGGAGATGAGCGTCCAGGTCGTCGGCGGGTGATGGGGACCCGTATGCAGGTATCACACCCTATGGGACGTCATACTTGGCCCGCACTGCATCGGCGCCATCACCCCGATGGGATGAGAATCCGCCCTTGGGGGGAGAGCGGACTGCCGTTTCATGCGGAATGGGCGATGTTCGTTCACCTGCCGATGGGTCCGATCAGGCACGCCGGCATCATGATTGCGAGGTCTGGGTGTCGGAGCACGATCAAGGGGTCGGTCCGGGCGAAGACCAGGCGTCTCGATGGCGGAGCAGGCGCCTGCTGTCCAGGGCGATGACGCCGATCCGGTTCTTCTCGTCCGCTGCCGCTGCGCCACGCGCTCGGCGCCCGACTGACGTGGTGCTGTTCATCGTCTCGGCTGTCGGCCTCGCGATCGCGATCGTGCTTGCTCCGGACTCAGCCGATCAAGGGTCGGCGACGGCCACATTCCTCCGATCGCTTCCAGGGCTCCTCGGATGGTTCTGGGAGGTCGCGTACGTGATCGTCTTCGTGTGGGCGGCGATCCTAGTCGGTGCTCCGCTTGTGAGTCGTGGGCGACTCCGTCTGGCGCGAGACCAGTTGCTCGCCCTCATCCTGGCATCCCTCGGCAGCCTCCTGCTGGCCGGCGACTGGAGCACGATGCTGGATGGGCTCACTTCGTCGGGTCCTCCTCCTGTCTTTCCGGCTGTCCGCATCGCGCTGGTCACCGCCATCCTGGTGACGACGTCTCCCCACCTGGGGACGCCCTCACGACGGGCGGGGAGGCTCTTCCTGGCCATCGGGATCCTCGCTTCCGTCGCTCTCGGCGCTGTCCAGCCAATCGGTGTGATCGCCGGGCTCTCCCTGGGAACGGCGGCCGCGACGCTCGTTCACCTGATCTTCGGCTCACCGGGTGGACGACCGACGCCGGACCAGGTTGCCGAGGCACTCGCGGACATGGGCTTCGAAACGGAGCACGTGGAGCACGCTGATCTTCAACCCCGCGGTGTCGGGATGATGCGGGCCGTCAGCCAGGGTGGCGCAACCCTCCTCGTCAAGGTCTACGGCCGTGACGCCTGGGACGGTCAGCTTCTCTCGAGCATCTGGTCCTTCCTCTGGTACCGGGATGAGACCCCGACGCTCACGCTGAGCCGTCTTCAGCAAGTGGAACACGAGGCCTTCGTCACGCTGCTGGCCGAGCGCGCGCGGGTGCCGGTACTCCCTGTCGTGGCCGCGGGCCCTGTGGCGAACGACGCATTGCTGGTCGTGGAGTTCGAAGGGGAACCGTTGGCTTCATCCGAGGGCACGACCGACGAGATGCTGGCCGATTTGTGGCGTGGGGTGGGCCGCATGCACCGAGCGGGGATCGCGCACGGTGCGCTCGATCCCGGTCGGATGGTGGTCCAGGGCGGTCGCTCGGACGGACGGCTCGCGATCACCGACTTCGGGCGGGCCACGGCCGTCGCGTCCGACGGTGATATCCACGCCGACAGAGCGCAGCTGCTCGCCACGACGGCGCTCGCTGTTGGGACCGACAGAGCCATCGCCGTGGCCTCACGCGAGCTCGGAGGCGACGCCTTGACCGGACTGCTCGCGTACCTGCAGGCGGCCGCGCTTACGCCTGCCACCCGCGAACGGTTGGAGTCCGCGCGGATGGATCTGGACGCCCTTCGAAAGGCTGCCGCGGCCGCAGCAGGAGTCGAGGAGCCCGAGCTGGTCCCGCTCCGTCGCGTGACGTGGGGATCCCTAGTCCAGATCGCGTTGATCGCGATCGGCGCCTGGGTGCTGATCCCGGCCGTCGCCAACGTCGGCCTGGACACGATCGTTCAGGAGTTGAGTGGTGCTGACTGGCCGTGGGTGATACTCGCGCTCGTCATATCACCGAGCGTCCAAGTCGCCGAGGCGCTCTCGACGTTAGGCGCCTCGCTCCGCCCCCTTCGCTTCGGCCCGGTCTTGCTGCTGCAGTTCGCGATCCGGTTTATCGCGCTCGCGGTTCCGTCATCCGCGGCGCGCATCGCGCTCAGCGTTCGCTTCTTCCAACGGTCCGGGGTCCCCACCGCCCAGGCGATCACCATCGGGGCGATCGACAGCGTCACGGGATTCGTCATTCAAGCCTTCATCCTCGCGATCATCGCACTCGCGAACCTCGTCACCTTGGATCTCTCGATCCAGGACTCTCCTGATTTCACCGGCAGGCTGTTGATCCTCGGCGCTGTCGTCGTCGTGATCCTCGTGGTCGCTGCGATATTCGTGCCGAGGATCCGTCGGATGATCTCGCCGCATCTGGTGGCGGCTCGGACGGCGGCTCGTGTCTTGCGCCAGCCGATGAAGCTTCTCCAGTTGTTCGGCGGCAACATGGCGGCTCAGTTGTTGCTTGCGGCTGTGCTCGGGTTGTGTCTCCGAGCGTTCGGGCAGCAGGCCACCATGGCCGAGTTGCTCATCGCGACCACGCTGACGAGCTTGCTGGCCGGCGTCGTACCGGTCCCCGGCGGTATCGGTGTTTCGGAAGCGACCATGATCACGTTGCTCGTCGCGATGGGCATCCCGGAATCCCCGGCCCTCGCCGCGACACTCACTTTTCGGATCATCACGTTCTACCTTCCTCCGGCGTGGGGCGTCATAGCCATGCGCTCGCTCAAGCGAAACGGCAACCTCTGAAAGGCGGGTTCGCTTGGTTGGCGGGTTCGACGAGGACCAGATCTGGGACGTGGTCGACGAGTTCCCGGAGGATTCGGCCGCAGTTGTCCTGCTCCTCGAGCATCGACCCGTTTCGTCGTCGCCCCTTCCCTTTCCAAGGTAGGCTGATGCCGTGCTGATCCTGGCCATCATCGTGTTTGGGCTCGCCGCAGGGTGGGTGGCTCAACTCCTCCTGGGACGACGAGGGCGCGAGATCGATTGGGGGCTGGCGCTCGTTGCTGGGCTGCTCGGCTCGTTCGTTGGCGGGCTCATCGCGAGTCTGATCGCAGGCGACGGACTCGACCTGCGTCCGAGCGGCCTCATCGGCTCGATCTTGGGGGCGGTGCTGGTCACGGCCCTGGCGGGAGCGATCCGCGGCCGTTCGCGGACCTAGCTCGTTATACGGACTGAGCCGCCCATCTCATCCGTTCCCGACTTGAACACGAGGCTGCGCGTGACATCCTGCAGGCACGGTCATGCGTCGGAGTGATTCCTTCGAGGCCAGGCCAACATCACGAAGTCGCGAGGAACGCGTCCACCCCGGCAGCGACCGTTGGATGCACGCGACCCTGCTCGTTCAGTCTGTCCCACCGCGGACTGCGACGGGCCAGTTCAAGCACCCGCACGGTGAGGGCGGCCAGCCACAGCTCGGTCCCGGAGGTCTCGAGCCGGTCGATCCGCTCAGCGAGCACCGAAGCAGCCGTCGTGTCCGCGTCTGAGACGGCCGAACAGTCGAGCAGCAACACCCTGGGGGGTGGATCGGCGTCGCGTACGTGGAGGGCGACCCGGTCGATGACCCGCTGGGCGTTCCCGAAGTACATCGGAGACTCGATCCGTAGGATCAGCAGGCCCGGGACCCGTTCGTCGTCCGGGTGCCCGGCTGCGCTTCGGAACACATCGGTCCCTGGTTTCCGGCCGAGGGGGATGATGGGTGGGTGGTTCAGGTCCCAGAACAGCGTGAGCAATGAGACCACGACGCCGACCAGGATCCCCTGGAGTGTGCCCAGGACCAGGACGGCGGCGAGCGTCACCAGCGCGAACGCCCAGTCCTTGACTCGCTGACGGCGGATCACCCGCGCCTCGTCCCGCGACACAAGGCCGGCCGCCGCGACCAGCACGATCCCTCCGAGCGCCGCTTCGGGGATGTACCGGACCATCGGTGCGAGAGCGATCAGGACGAGGGCCACCAGGCCTGCGGTCGCCAACTCTGCCAGCTGGGTACGTGCGCCAGCCCTGTCGTTGACCGCCGTCTGCGAGAGCCCTCCTCCCGCGGGGAAAGCGCGGAAGAGTCCGGCACCCGCATTGGCCGCCCCCAGGGCGATCAACTCACGGTCGGTGTTGAGGGGCGGATCGTCGCCGCGCCGGAACGCTCGCGCGGCCGCGATCGATTCGACGAACGCGATTAGCGCGACGCCGGCGGCCGCGGGGAGGAGTGGTCCCGCGAGGTCCAGCGGTGGCACGTGGGGAGCCGGGAGCCCGGCAGGAACCGGGGCGACGGTCGCGACGCCGCGAGCCGCGAGGTTCGTGAGACCCATCAGGAGGGCTGCGCCGACGATGACCACGGCCGGGCCCGGAACCCCCGGCGCCACTCGTCTGATCACGATGAGCGCGACGACCACACCGGCCGCCAACGCCAGGGTCGGGACATTGACGTCACCGAGCTGTCGCAGAGCAGAGAGCACCTTCGGGAAGAACGTCTCGCCCTCGACGTCCACGCCGAGCACCTTGCCGAGCTGGCTGGCCGCGATCGACAGCCCCATCCCGATCTTGAAACCAATCAGCACCGGACGGGAGATGAAGTCGGAGATGAAACCCAGTCGGAGCACTCCGGCCACGACGAGGAGCCCCCCAACCTCGAGAGCGAGCAGACTCGCCACCACGGCAGGGTCGCTCCCAGGCGGAGCCGTGGCGATCGCCGCGGCGGTGAGGAGGGAGATCGTCGAGGTGGTGCTGACGCTCAAGGGACGAGAAGTCCCCGAGAGCGCGTAGAGGGCCATCGGCACGAGCGCGCAGTAGAGACCGTGCTGCACGGGAAGGCCGGCGACCCCCGCGTACGCCATCGCCTGGGGGATCACGACCGCGGCGGTCGTCGCTCCCGCGAGCAGATCGTCACGGAGCCAGGTTGGGCGATAGCCACGGAGCCAGCCGGCGATCGGCACGCGCAGAGGCTAGCGCACCCCACACGACCGAGATTCATCCGAACCGGATGAGGCGATCGCGAGCCGAGGCTGCTTGCATCATCGGAGCCGTCCTCTCGAGGAGGTGGCCGCGCTGAAGACTGCGTCGACGTCGAAGGGGGCGAAGGAGCGATGACCAAGCCGTTCAAGGGCACGATCAACGTCGACATCCGCGACTCGGTACCGGATTGGGAGCCGTACATGCAGCCCGTCGCCCCGGCGGGCTCGCCGAACATCCTCTACATCGTGTTGGACGACGTTGGCTTCTCAGCGATGGAGCCATGGGGTGGCCTGATCGAGACCCCGAGCATCAGGCGGCTGGCCAGCAATGGGCTCACGTACACGAACTGGCACACGACGGCGCTGTGCTCGCCGACCCGGTCGTCGCTTCTGACGGGCCGAAACCACACGACGAACGGCATGGCCTGTATCGCCGAAGCCACCAGTGGGTTTCCGGGCTCGAACGGCCATATCCCATTCGAGTGCGCCACGATCGCCGAGGTCCTCGGCGATCGGGGATGGAACACCTACATGCTCGGCAAGTGGCACCTCGTCGCTGCCGATGAGATGAACATGGCGTCGACCAAGCGCAACTGGCCGGTCGGCCGAGGCTTCGAACGCTATTACGGGTTCCTCGGTGGTGAGACGAACCAGTGGTATCCCGACTTGATCTACGACAACCACCCTGTCGAGCAACCGTCCTGGCCGGAGGACGGCTACCACCTCACGACCGATCTCACGGACAGGGCGATCGAGTTCATCAAGGACGCGAAGATGATCGCGACCGAGAAGCCCTTCTTCATGTACTTCTGCCCCGGCGCGTGCCACGCTCCGCACCACGCACCGAAGGATTGGATTGAGAAGTACGAGGGCAAGTTCGACATGGGTTACGAGAAGTATCGCGAGCTCGTGTTCGAGCGGCAGAAGCAGATGGGGATCTTCCCTGCCGATGCTGAACTCTCACCACTCAACCCCTACGCGAAGGAGACCAGCGTCGAGGGCAAGCCATGGAACCCGGTCGATATCGTCCGT
>DATDKZ010000099.1:0-2263 GCA_036519575.1 Actinomycetota bacterium
GCGTCGGGTGGGCCAGGTCGTCGGCGAAGTTCCCTTCGGCGGCGATGACCAGCGAGCCGCTCCCCTGAGCGAACCTGATGGCACGCTGCTCGGCCATCCAGATCGCCCGCTGCTCGGGGTCGTCCTTGCAGTTCAAGTACCAGGGATCGGCGAAATAGCTGTTGTTCGTGACGTCGATCCCGTGGGTCCCGGCCCACATGAACGCGCAGATGACGGCCTCGGGGAAAAAGAACCCGTCCGCGTTGCCGGCCTTGATCGCGGCGATACTCGCGCCCGGAGCGACTCCCACGATTCCGATGCCGTTCGCGGCCGCAGCGATGATGCCGGCCGTGTGGGTCCCGTGGCCGTTGTCGTCCTGCGCGGCGGTGCCCTGCACGGCCGTTCCGCTCACACAGTTGGCGCTGTTCGCGACATCGATGTTGGCCTGCAGGTCTGGGTTCGTGAAGTCGATCCCGGTGTCGATGTCGCCGACGAGCACTCCGGTACCCGTGTTGATGGCGTGAGCGTCTGGGACCTGGATCTGAGTCATATCCCACTGCCGGTTCGACAGGCTGTCGCCCCACGTGGCGGCCACGCTCGGGTCATCCGACGTGGCGCCGGACCCCTGCTGGGCCAGGTCGGGCGCCTGGATGCCGAACTGGTTGGTGGCGGACACACCCTGGATCCGCAGATCCTTCTTCATCGTCGCGGCGAACCCGTCGTTCGAGGACCTCGCGATCGACACGCCGATCTGGGGGTAGCTCGCTACGAGCGTCCCGCCGGCGGCCTGGACCCTCGCGGCGGCGTCGCCCGTTACCGCCAGCTGCTTGTACAGGACGACATACGTCCTGGTGGTTCCGGCGCCGGCCGTCGGAGCGAGCGCGACCACTCCGAGCGCCGTCGCCAGCGCGAGCGCCACAGCGGCGCCCAAGTACCTCCGTCTCATGGATCCCCCTCTCTGAAGGTCCGCCGGGGTGCGGACCCTGCCTCACGCCCGAACCTACCCGGCGGCCGCAAGAATGCGCAAACCCCGGGACGCCACGCCAGAAGCCCCCCGAGCTTCCGAGGATTTGTCACACCCTCGCTCTACGCTTCTCCAGGCATGGGAACCGTCATCGAACTCGACATCTGGCGGCGCAGGCGGCCTCGGATCGCCGAGCACGGGGGACTCGATCTGAAGCCCGATGGTCATGAGGGGCGCCCAGTCCCCTTGGCCCGTCTGGAACGGGCCATCGGCCGCCTGGATCCCCTGGTGAACGGGGGTACCGGCCGGATCGGGTCCCGGGTGGAGACCGAGCTCCTGGCCATCACCGGCGCCGTGACGGCCGGCAGGGTTGAGGACGCCGCCACTCGGGCCGAACGCCTAGCCGAGCGCCTGGAGCACCCCTCTTCCCGGGCCGCCCGGTAGGCACGCCCCAGCCACCCGGCAGGCAGGGGAACACGTCCGGCCCCGTTCGCCAGGAACCCAGGCCGGCCTGCCCCGGTCGATAAGGTTGATTGGCCGGCCGGACCGAGAGGGCACACGTGCAGGACCCGGACCCTCGCATACTCGTGCGCGCCCGAGAGGGCGACCTCGGCGCGTTCGAGGAGCTGGTGCGCCAGTACCAGGCCGATGTGTGGCGCTTCGCCTTCCACTTCACCCGAGACCGCGCGCTGGCCGAAGACGTGACCCAGGAGGCCTTCCTGCGGGCGTTCAGGTTCTTGCGGACCTTCCGGGGCGACTCGAAGTTCACCAGCTGGCTCTTCAGGATCGCGCGGAACTGCGCCATGGACGCGCTCCGATCCCGCAAGAGCACAGTCGCCAAGGAACCTCCCCCGCCCGTGGGCCCGCCCGATCCCGAGGCCCGGCTTGAGCTCGCCGCGGCCCTCTCCGCGGTGAGCGACGAGCATCGCCAGCCGTTCCTGCTGATCGAGGTGTTCGGGATGTCGTACCAGGAGGCCGCAGACGTGCTGCACCTTCGGGTGGGCACGGTGAAGAGTCGGATGCACCGGGCCAGGCAGGCCATGATGAGCGCGCTGGCCGTGGAGGAGGACGCCGGTGGACTGTGAGCGGGCCCGCCGGGCCATCTCCGAACGGATGGACGGCGAGCGGCTGTCGACTCGACTGACCGCCGCGGTGGAACACCACGTGGCCAACTGCCCTGCGTGCGCCGCGTTCGAAGCCGGGGCGTGGAAGCTCCGGGAGGCCGCCCGGTTCGAGGTGGCCCCAGCGGTCCCCGACCTCGTCGACTCGATCATGGCCTCGGTCAAGCGAGAGCGGCAGGAGCGGGCGCCGGCGCGCCTC
>DATDKZ010000100.1:0-4519 GCA_036519575.1 Actinomycetota bacterium
CGGATCGTCCGTGGGAGCCGCCACACGAGCCATCGAGGAGATCAACGGGACCCTGGATGCCCGGATGATGGGCCTGGGCCGGCTCGTTCGCTCCGATTCACAGGCCCTCCAACAAGAGCTGAACCGCACGGCTGCGGCCACAGAGGAGCGTGTGGCCAGGACCCTCGACGAGCAGACGGGCAAGGTATCGGAGGCGCTCACCTCGGCCACCCGATGGACGGTGGAGGAGATGACCCGCCGGCTACGCGAGGAGACGGCGAGGGCCGTGCAGGTCCAGCTCGACGAGGCAGTGGCCCGCCTGGGGCAGGCGAACGAGGAGGCCATCGATTCCGCGATCGCCGGGCGGTTCGAGACTGCGCTCGACCGGCTGACGGCCGCGGCCCAGAACGCGCAACGGACCGGACGCGACGATGGCGGACAGCTCGCCAGGGAGGTCGACGACCGGATCACCGCGCTCGGCCGGATGATTCGCTCCGACAACCTGGCGTTGGCCGCCAAGATGCAAGCCGCCACGGAACAGCCGGCGACCAAGCAGGCACTCCGGGCGGTGAAGGAGCTGCAAGCGAACCTCCCCAACGAGGTACAGCGGATCGTCGAGGACCGGGTGCAGGCCATCAGCGAGCAGCTGCACCGTGACGTGCAAACGTCGGCCGAATCCGTGGCCAAGCTGGGGGAAGGGCTGGAGCGGAAGTTCGAGGAGGCCACCGTTCGCATCGGACAGCGCCACGACAAGGAGCTTCAGGTTGTGATGGACCGGATGGGCGACGCGATGCACGCGCTGGCAAGCCTGAGCCGCCAGGAGCCCGAGCGCGTGGAGCTGGACTAGCCCCTCAACGCGCGCTCGCCAGCAAGGCTCGCCCGCGCCGGCGGCGAAGGACCGCGATGGCCACCGCGCCTGTCAACGCTCCGACGACGGCGACCGCGTACGCAGTGGGGTGCGTCTGCGCCGACTCCACCAGCCGCTGGGCGAGCGAGGGTGCAGGGATGGCCGCCAGCGAACGCGCCAGGACTGCCGGATGCGGCTCCTCGCCGCGGTCACGGAGGTTCGCCAGCTCCGCCAGCATCTCCCGGTAGGCGGTCAGCTGTGACCGGCAGTCGGCGCAGGAGCTCAGGTGGGCCTCAACCTCCTCGGCGGCCTCGAAGTCGCCGTCGACGTACGCGGCCAGCAGCTCCCGCACGTCCTCATGCCTCACGATCGAACCCCTCCTCCGAGAGCAGCTCGCGCAACCCCTTTCTCGCCCGATGCAGGCGGACCTTCACCGCGCCCTCCTCGATCCCGAGCTCGTGGCCGATCTCCCGGCAGGACAGACCGTAGATGTCCTTCAGGACGAGCGCGATCCGCTGGCCGGCCGGGAGGGCGGCAAGGCCGCGTTCCAGCGCGTCCCGCTCGACGGTCCGCTGCTCCGCTCTGTCCAGTACTGGTACGTCCGGGAGCTCGTCCTTCATGAGGTCCCCGAACCGCCCTCGTTTGCGCAGGCCGCTCACCGCGGTGTTCACCACGATCCGGTGCATCCATGTCTCGAACCGCGCCTCCTCCCGGAACCCCGGCAGTCCTCGGAACATCCGCAGGTACGCCTCCTGCACGACGTCCTCGGCCTCGTACCGATCCCCCACGAGCCGGTAGGCAAGCGCGAAGGCCCGGCGATGCGTGAGGTGCACCAGCTCCTCCAGGGCGAGCCGGTCACCACGGCGGCACCGAACGAGCAGCTCACGAGTGACCAAGGCGTCGGGCACTTGGACCGGCTCCTCGCCCCGCTGGTTACCGTTCCGCGAAGCTGGCCACGGCCTCGCCCTTCCTGATGGGGTATTCGGTGTTCCCGTCCCGTTCCAGGCTCACCCACACGTCGAGCACTGCCGTGCGCGCCTTCCGATCGAGCGACTTCACCCGCCCCTCCGCCACGATCACATCGTCCACGAACACTGGGGCCCGGAACTGGACCTTCAGGCGAACCAGCGCCGCGGGGTCGCCCAGCCAGTCGGTCAAGCAGTGCGCGAGCTCGCCCATCGTGAGCATCCCGTGGGCGATGACGCTCGGAAAGCCCACTGCTCGGGCGAAGTCGTCGTCCTGGTGCAGCGGGTTCTGGTCGCCGGACGCGTCGGCGTACGTCTTGATCTGGTTTCGGAGGATGTGCGTGGTGCGGCCCGGGATCTCGTATCCGACGAACAGATCCTCGAAGCGTGGGCGCAGCCCCGACATCAGGCACCACGTTCGATCATCGTGGCCCGCGCGAGGACCACGAGCCCTCCGTCGCGGTCGAGCACCTCGGTCTCGATCGTCAGGAACCCGTTCCCCGCCTTCTGCCGGATCGAGGCTATCCGTGAGCGTGCCGTGAGCGTCTCGCCCACCCGGAACCGGCGGTGCCACTCGTACTCCTGCTCGGCGTGAACCACGCGGGTGAAGTCCAGGCCGAGCTCTGCATCCCCCACGATGAACGGCATCACGGTGAACTCCGCGGCGGTGGCGAACGTCGGCGGCACGATGTCCGACTCCTCTCCGATCGCCGCGCGGAACAGGTTCACCCGCTCCGGCTCCACCGTGAACCTGGCGTCGGGATAGACCTTTCCCTCCAGGGTGACGTTCATCGTCATCGCGTTCAGGTGCCCAGTTGCCCGCCAGTGACCGGCAGGATCGCGCCCGTGACGTAGTCCGCCTCCGACGAGGCGAGGAACACGTGCGCATCGGCAACCTCTTCGGGCCGTCCGTAACGCCCGAGCGCGATGACCATCAACGCCATCTGACGGAACTCCTCCGGCATCCCGAGCTCCTCGCCCTTTCCCTTGGGAGCGGTGAGCCTGGTCTCGATGAACCCGGGAGCGACCGCGTTCACGTTGATGTGGAACCGCCCGAGCTCTCGGGCGAGGGTCCTGGTCAGGCCGATCAGGGCACCCTTGGCAGCCGTGTAGTTGGCTTGACCCGGGTTCCCGACCAGCGCGGCCGAGGACGTGGTGAAGGTGATCTTGCGGTGATGCCCTGGTGTCCCCCGCTCGGCCGTCTCCCGCTTGGCCGATTCCCTCATATGGCCTACTGCTGCCAAAGTAGCGTGAAACGCTGTGCGCACATTCGTGTCCAAGACGAGGTCCCACAGTTCGTCGTCGAGGTTGTGAAAGGTGCGGTCCCTCGTGGTCCCTGCGTTGTTGACCAGGATGTCCAGGGTTCCGAACTCCTCGACCGTGCGAGCCACCAAGGCCCTCGCGGCCCCGAGCTCGGTGGTGTCATCCGTGGAAACGGCTGCGCGTCCGCCGACGGCCTCGACTGCGGCTGCCGCCTCGTTCGCCGGCTCGAGGTCGACGTCGTTGACCACCACCGCCGCGCCCTCCCGGGCGAACCGCACCGCCGTCGCACGACCGATCCCCCGACCCGCGCCGGTGACGACGGCGACCTTCCCCTCCAGTCGTCCCACGCGGCCACCGTACCCACGACACTCCGGATACGGCAACATCATCGGCTTCCGTGAAATGTCCCTTCTCGCAGCCTACGATGGTGCATCCCATGCCCGCTGAGGGAAAGGCCATCACGGTTCTGATCGTCGACGACCAACGGACCTTCGGCGAGGCCCTCCAGCTCGCGCTGGCCAAGGAGAAGGACCTGCGGGTCGTCGATGTGGTGACCGACGGGCCGGCGGCGGTGGAAGCCGCGACGGAGTTCAAGCCCGATGTCGTCCTGATGGATGCCGCGATGCCCGGCATGAACGGGATCGAGGCCACCCGCCGGATCAAGGACGCCGATCCCGATGCCCAAGTGCTCATCCTCTCCGGATACGAGGACGAGCTCCTCTTGGCCAGGGCGATGCAGGCCGGAGCCGTGGGGTTGCTTCGCAAGACTGAGGCGGTAACGAACGTGGCGGACTCGGTCCGTCTGGCCCACCGCGGCGAGCCGCTCCACGACGAGAAGGAGATCGAGGGCGCGCTCCGCCGCCTCCGGCACCGCCGGGAACGCGACGCGTCGGCGGAGAAGCGACTTGCCCGCCTCACGCCACGGGAGGTCGAGATCCTCGAGCTCATGGCGGCGGGCAACCAGGCCGACCAGATCGCGGAGCAACTGGGGATGAGCGTCTACACGCTCCGGACCCACACGCAGAACATCCTCACAAAGCTGGGCGTGCACTCCAAGCTGGAAGCGCTCGTGCTGGCCATCCGGTTCGGCAGGGTGACGACGCTGGACCTGTCCGAGAGCGAAGAAGAGACGGAGGGGTGAGGTCGAGCGAGGTCAGCGGGTCTCGCGGTGCAGCGTGTGCTTGCGGTCCCATCGGCAGTACTTCATCAGCTCGATCCGGTCTCGGTCGTTCTGCCGGTTCTTCACCGTGACGTAGTTCCGCCGCTTGCACTCCGTGCACGCGAGCGTGATCTTCGGCCTGTTGTCGGTCTTCGGCATCCGATACCTACTTCACGATCTTGGTCACTCGCCCGGCGCCCACGGTCCGTCCGCCCTCCCGGATGGCAAACCGCAGGGCCTCCTCCATGGCGATGGGCTTCTCCAGGGTCACCGTGACCTCGATGTTGTCCCCTGGCATGACCATCT
>DATDKZ010000101.1:0-3300 GCA_036519575.1 Actinomycetota bacterium
ACTGCGGGGGGCCGTAGAAGCCGGCACGCATGGCGTCGGCGAAGTGCTTCACCGGGAATATCCGGGCCACCGTCTTGATCCACTCCGGCGTCTCCACCCCGAACGGGATGAAGATGCCGGACAGGAACAGGAGCGGAAGGATGATCGCGTTCACTACCGGAGGCGCCGCGTCGGCGTTGGGGACGATCGCGGTGGTCGCCAGCCCCAGCGCGGCGAAGCTCATCGCGCCGACCACCACTACGACGGCGAATTTCAGGAGCAAGGTCCCTGTGGGCACGTCGGCGCCGTAGAAGACGACGCCGAACGCGGACGTGATGAGCACCAGGAGCACGGCGATGATCAGGACGTGCAGCACCCGCCCGCCCAGATAGGCCCACCCGGGCAGGGGCGTTCCCTTGGTCCGCTTGAGGATCCCGGCGTCGCGCTGGAACACCACGCCGATGGCGATGTTCGTGTACGCCGCCGTGATCACGGCGAACGCGGACATGGCGGCGACGTAGTACGTCGATTGCTTGATGAAGACTCCCGGCGCGACCTCGACGGTGCCACTTCCCAGGAGCGCGGTGAAGATCACCAGGAACATCAGGGGGAAGGCGAAGGTGAAGAACGCCGAGCCGGGGTTCCGCCAGAACTCCTTGTTGGTGAACCGCACCTGACGGAGGGCCAGCGCGACGTCGCTCATTCTGCGCCCGCCTCCCCCCCGGTCAGCTGGAGGTAGACGTCCTCGAGCGTGGGCCGGCGAACCTCCAGCCCCTCGAGTTCGGAGCCGCGGTCGAAGGCCCACGCGGTGAGCTCGTGCAACACCTTGGTCGGATGCTCGGTTCGAAGCTCCAGCGTCCCGTCACCGAGCGGGACGTGGCCGAACGACGGGATGCCCTCCCGGTCGTCGACCCGGAATCGGATGACCGTCTGAGCGGTGTCGCGGCCGCCGATCGTCGCCGGCGGACCCTCCGCCACGATCACGCCCTTGGCGATCACGGCGACCCGCTTCGCCAGCTCCTGGGCCTCGTCCATGTAGTGCGTGGTCAGGAACACCGTCTTTCCCAGGGCGATGAGGTTGCGGACGATCTGCCAGGCATGCCGCCGAGCGCTGGGGTCGAATCCCGTGGTCGGCTCGTCGAGGAAGAGTAGCTCGGGATCGCCGGCCAGGGCGATGGCCACGTCGAGGCGGCGCTGTTGTCCTCCGGACAGCTTGTTCACCCTCGTGTCGCGCTTCTCCGAAAGCCCGACGACATCGACGACCTCGTCGACGGGCCGAGGGTGGGGGTAGTACCCGCGGTACATGTCGATGGTCTCCCGGACCGTGAGGAACGGATCCACCCCGGTGGACTGGAGGACGATCCCGATGCGAGCCTTGGTCGCCCTATCGAGGTTCGCCGGATCCTTCCCCAGGACCCACGCCTCTCCACCCGTCCGCTGCCGATAGCCCTCGAGGATCTCCACGGTGGTGGTCTTTCCCGCCCCGTTCGGGCCGAGCAACGCGAAGACTTCCCCGCTCTCCACCGTGAGGTCGAGTCCGCGAACGGCCTCGACGTCTTGGTACGACTTCCGCAGATCGCGGACCTGGATGACCGGCTCCGCCATGGGCGATGAGCCTATCAAGGGGAGGGCTCGACCACGTACCCTTCGCGCTTGTCCACCACGTTCAGCAGCGGCCGGCCCGCCACGAACCTCCGGAGGTTCTCGACGAACAGCCGGACCACCGCTTCGAGCCAGCCCTCGAAGTCGCCAGACATGTGGGGGGACACGATCGTGTTGGGCAACTCCCAGAACGGGCTGTCGGGCGGGAGCGGCTCCCGCTCGAAGACGTCGAGGGCGGCGCCGCCGATCCGCTCCTCTCGGATGGCGTCGATCAGCGCCCCCTCGACGACCGTCGTGCCCCGGCCGACGTTGATGAACCGGGCGCTCCGGCGCATGGAATCGAACACCGACGCATCGAAGAGGTGACGGGTTGCCGGGGTTGCCGGCAGCGCATCCACCACGTAGTCGGCCCACCCGGCTGCGGCGGCCAGACCGTCCGTCCCGGCGATCGATTGGAAGACGTCGTCCCCCGACCTCGCTCTCCGCCCCACGCCGCGCACTTCCATCCCCAGATCCCGGCCGGCGCGCGCGATGGCCCGGCCGATGGGCCCGACCCCGGCGACCAGCAGCCGCTTGCCGGCCAACAGCTCGGTCGGACGGTGCCGCCACTCCCGCTGCCGGTGGCCCTCGACCACGCCGAGCAGCCCCTTGGCGAAGGCCAGCATCAGTCCAACGACGTACTCAGCGATGGCCCGGTCGAAGATCCCCCGGGCGTTCGTCACGACCACATCGCTGTCGACCAGCTCGGGGAACAGGAGCCAATCGACACCGTCGGACGCCGACTGGATCCACCGAAGTCTTCCCGCCTTGGGCCAGACCTCCGGGAGCAGCTCGCGAACCGAATGCCAGGCGAAGACGGCGTCCGTGTCGGCGATGGCTTCGGCCAGCGCCGGCGCGGACGCGGCAAACGACACATCGGCCATCGTCGCCGCCTCATCGATCCCCGGCGGTGGCTCCTCCGCGGTCGCCCCCATGACCACTACCGTGGGACGCTGGCGCCCCTGGCTCATAGGGGTTTTCTCCCGCCGAAGCCCGACTCGAGGTCGTGCCAGTGCGCCACACGATCCTCCCCCAGCCGCCAGCACAGGAAGATCCGACGGCCTTCGCGCTCGCCCGGGAAGTCCACCAAGCCCGTCTCGGGGTCGCGGAGCAGGACGTCACGGCTGGCCAGAGCCTCGATATCTGCCTTGAGCGCCGCCCTGGCCTCCCAGTAGTCCGTGCCTTCGGTACCGCCGCCGTCGGCGGCCACCCGTCCGCGGATCCGTTCGGCTGCTCGCAGGATCACCTGCCGGTTCGTTCGCACGCGCTCGAGCACCACTCGGAGCTCGGGGAGGGAGGCGTCTGCTTCCTCGACGGAGTAGGTTCGTTCCGCGGCCATCACAACCCCAGGACCGCGGGGAGGTCGTCGAGCGTCGTGATGCGGGTCGCGGTGGCATCGGGGAACCGCTCCCGCCGGTCGAGCAGCACGGGGAACATGCCGGCCGCCGCGGCGGGGTCCACGTCGAACTCGGGGTTGTCCCCCACGTACGCGGAGCGCTCCGGCGTCACATCGGCCCGCTCCACCGCCAGCCGAAAGATCCGGGGGTCGGGCTTCTCCATACCTTCGATCCCGGAGATCACCCGCACGTCGAAGAATCCGGTCACCCCGAGCCGGGCCAGCAAGCGCTCCAACCATTCCTCGAAGTTCGACACCACTCCCAGCTTCAGACCCGCCTCGCG
>DATDKZ010000102.1:0-2780 GCA_036519575.1 Actinomycetota bacterium
CGGCCGGATACACGTGGAAGGGGAGACCGTGCTGGTCGATGATCGACTGCAGCCGCTGCGCTCGCTGGTCAGATAGTCCCGAGACGCCGAGCGGTATGGCCAGCCGCTGGACCGTGGTCGGGACCGTGCTCACCGGGACCCTGGCTGCTTCGGCCACGGCAACGCGGGCCCGACGCGTCACCGCGATCGAGCTCGGCAGCGACGTGGCCGAGCCAGTCGGCAGCGCGGTCAGATCGACCATCTGCTGCGCAGGCGTGAACAATCCGATCATGGGGTCGGCCGCGAGGCCGAAAGTGTAGGAGACGGCCCCGGCCAGCTGCCCGCCGATGTAGATGGGGGAGCCAGACATCCCCGAGGCCACCCCGTGCGCCTGGTCCAGGAACGCCGGCGGGCCCGTGATCCTGAAGATCACGAGGTCGAAGCTGGGCAGGAGCGCGTTCGGCAAGATCCCGATGACCTCGATGTCGAATGCCGTGGGGGCGCTCCCATGAACGGCGGTGAGCCCCGTGCCGGCCATCCCGGGCGTGATCGAGCTCTCGGAAAAGACCGCGGGAGGGCTGGCGCAGGTGGTCGCGGCCGGCGCGTCGGCGAAGGTCAGACTGACCGCAAGCAGCGCAACGGAGACCGTCAAGGCGCGCAGGGCTTGCCGGCGAGAGGACATGGATCGTGCGTTGCCCAACGGAACCACCCCCCTCGATTGGCTCATCCTACGCCTCAGACGAAAGCGCAGGGAAAGCGGTTCCCGAGAGAGAAACGTCGCTCAGGCAGCTTGGGGTAGCCGCTCTCGGCAGATCGCCAGGTTCGACGTGAGGACCTTCCGGAGGGCGGCGTCGTCTTCCATGTACCGTCGCAGATCGAGCTCGAGGGAGACGCTGCCCGAGAAGCCCTCCGTCCCCAACAGGTCGAGGAACTCGAGGATCGGCAAGACGCCCTGGTCGAGCGGCAGGTGCGAGTCCCAGCCCCGCCCGGCGTTGTTCGACAGATGCACGTGGACAAGGCGATCGCCTAATCGCCGGACGGCCTCGAAGGCGTCCAGGCCCGACACTGCGGCGTGGCTGGTGTCCAGCACCACATGGGGGTAGGGGTCGAGGTCGTGGATCGACTGACGGGCATGGAGCCGAACCCCTCGTCCCCCCCGCAGGCGCACGGGGAACATGTTCTCCATCCCGACGAGTATTCCCGTCTGGACAGCGAGATCCGGAAGCCGTTCATCCACCCACCTTCGGTACTCCGCCTGCCACCGATAGGGAGGGTGCACCACGACGAGCTTGGCCCCCGTCTCGCGGGCCAGCTGGACGGACCGGTCGATCTTTCCGATGGGATCAGGGCCCCACACCTTCCGCGTCACGAGCAGGAACGGAGCGTGGATGGCCCTGATCGAAAGGCCGTGCTCCCGTGACAGCTCGCGCAGAACGTGCGCCTTCTGCGTGGCCGGGTCCCGGGTGACCATGACCTCGACGCCACTGAACCCCGCCTCGGCAATGTGGCTGAACGCTTTGCCGAGCGGCCGGTTGAAGAACGCGGCGGTCGAGCAGATCAGGATGGGTCCGTGCGGATGCGGTTCGTTCTCCACGGCGGTGGATTCTATCGGCGGGGAGCGAGGGGTCCGCGTATGCTGCTTCCCCCATGTGGGCCTTCCCGCTGGCAGCCGCCCTGATCGCCTTGGTGTTCGCGGCGTCTCTGGTTCGACAGTTCGCCTCTCGGCGACGGCCGTTCCAGGCCGTCTGGGCGGTGGCCCTCGCGATGTACGCGGCGGCCTCGTTCGCCATGTTCCTCGGCGTCCTGGACGGATGGACCACGGGCGAGTACCGCGTCTACTGGCTCTTTGGAGCGATCCTGAACGTGCCGTTCCTGACGATGGGTGAGTTGTACCTGCTGATCAAGCGACGGACGATCACCGACCTCTTGCTGGTGGTTCTGCTCTTCCTCGCTGCCTTGGCCACTTCTCAGGTGCGCACGGCCTCGCTCAACGTCGACGCCTTGATGAAGGACCTGCCTCTTGGGAAGGACGTCTTCGGCCAGGGGGCGCTTCCGTACCGGCTGGCCCAGCTGTACGCCTATCCCGCCTACGTCCTGCTGGTTGCGGGATGCCTGTGGTCGGCGTGGCGGATGCGGGGCCGGGCGGAGCTCACCGAGCGGTTCTTCGGAACGCTCGGTATCGCGGCGGGAGCGACGATCGTGGCGATCGCATCGGGCGTGGGAGCTGGCCTCGACGTGGTGCCGCTGTTCTCGGTGGGGCTCGCCCTCGGGATCGCCGTGATGTTCTGGGGATTCCTCCGGGTCTCGCGGCCGGTCGACGCCTCGAGCTCTACCCTCGCCCCCCGTTGACCCGCGGCTAAGCCGCCCGCGGTCGTTCCAGGAACGCGTGCCACGTATGGCCGGCGTGCGAGGGGCTCGCTGGCGCGTCGCCCATCCGTTCCTCGGTGACCAGGATCTCGTCGTAGCGAGCTGTGTCGACCGTGAGCTCCAGCAGCACCAATCCGTCTTCCGGGACGAACCGGCCGTCCTCCACACGGACGAACGTGCCGTTCGTTCCGAGCCACAGCTGGTACACGCGCCCCGGTGACGGCATCGGCACCTCCTTGCCGATGACGTACATGAGTTGCAGGCCCGGCCCCGAGACCTCCACCAGCCCGGCCGCGGTCTGCCCCTGGCTCTCCAGGCTCACCGGATTGGCGCCGGGCCGCTGGAGAACCTCCATCGCCGCCAGCAACCGGCCCCGCTGCTGCTCGGTCCGGGACACCCGGCCCCCGAGCTGCACGGACAGTCCGGCCAGGCCG
>DATDKZ010000103.1:0-4434 GCA_036519575.1 Actinomycetota bacterium
CACGACGACCAGCGTGGCGGCGATCGCCAGTCCAACGATGCCGTTGGAGAAGACCAGCCGCTGCCCGCGCTTGGTGAGCTGGCGGGGCATGAAGTTGTCGGTGGCGTGGAAGTTGGCCAGTCGGGGGAAGTCGGCGAAGGAAGTGTTGGCGGCCAGGATCAGGATCAGTGTCGTTGCCACCTGGAGCAGCAGGAACAACGCGTAACCGGTGGCACCTCCACCGAACACCGCCCGCCCGACCTCGGAGATGACCGTCTTGGTCTCGCTCGGGACGACCTGGAGCTTCACGGCGATGTACGACAGCCCAAGGAACATGATCCCGAGGAGCGTCCCCATCCACATCAGCGTTGTCCTGGCGTTCCGCCACTCCGGGGGGCGGAAAGCCGGCACGCCGTTCGAGATGGCCTCCACCCCGGTGACCGCCGCGCCGCCGGACGCGAAGGCATGGAGCACGACGAACAACGTGACCACCCCCGTGCCGATGCTCGCGTCCGCCGGGATGGGGAGGGGATGCAGTCCACCGGTCAGCGAGCGGAACAGTCCCACTCCGAGCAACGCGAACATCATCAGGATGAAGAAGTACGTGGGGACGGCGAACATCCGACCCGACTCACGGACGCCGCGGAGGTTGCCCCAGGCGATGAACCAGATGCAGAAGACCGACATCTCCACGCGGTACGCGTACAGGCCCGGGAACGCGGACGTGATGGCGGCGATGCCCGCCGCCACCGACACCGAGACGGTGAGTACGTAGTCGGTCAGCAGCGCGACCCCGGCGACTTGCGCGGTCAACAACCCGAAGTTGTCTCGGGTCACGATGTAGGCGCCGCCGGCCGAGGGGTAGGCCTTGATCGTCTGTCGGTACGAGAACAGCAGGATGGCCAGGACGCCGAGGATGCCGAACGTGATCGGCATGACCATCGAGAAGGCCGCCAGGCCGGCGATGGGCACCCCGACCTTCAGGATCTCCTCGGTGGCGTAGGCCACCGAGGAGAGGTTGTCGGAAGCGAAGACGGCCAGCGCCGTGGGCTTTCCCAAGCGCTCGTGGACCAGGTGGGCGGTCGGCAGGGCCGGTCCCAGAATGGCCCGCTTCACCCCGTAGCCGGGGCCCTGGGGGAGGGCGCTTTGCCGAGCCGGCCGGGCGGGCGCGACGGAAGGCCTGGCAGCCTCGGTTCCTGCTTCCTTCGTCGCCATCGCGGACCTCCTGCTCAGGAGGTTCGTCCGGGAGGCGTAAGCGATGCGTGAAGGCCGGGCGGCAGAGCATGAAGATCCCGTAAAAGAGGCTAGCGTTGGGCCGTGAAGCGGGTGGTCCGGGCGCTCCGGAGTTCCTGGGTTCGCGGGGCTGTCGCAGCGGCCGGCGCGCCAGCCGCCGCGACCCTCCTCGCATCGTCGTTTCATGGGGGGGACGCCAGTGCGGTCTCCATCTACATCCTTGCGGTCGTCGGGGCGACGGCCGTCGGAGGGCTGTGGGCCGGCCTGGCGGCGGCGGTCTTCTCCTTCCTCGGCCTGAACTTCTTCTTCACGCCGCCAGAGCACACATTCAGGGTGAGCAAACCGGAGGACCTGATCGCCCTCATCGTGTTCCTCATCGTTGCCGCGATCGTCGGCGGGCTCCTTGCTCGGGCGCTCGAGGGACGGAACCGGGCCGCTCGCCGGGAACGGGAGGCCCGGCTCCTCAACTACTTCGCGTCGAAGCTCCTGTCGGGGGAGCCCCTTCAACGCATGCTCGACGACTTCGCCAACGCGCTCCTGGAGCCATTCTCGCTGGCTCGGTGCGAGATCCACGTCCGAGCCGACGACGTCACCCTCGACGGAAGCGCCGAACGGGCCGGGGCGGCCGAGGGCGTCTCGGTTTCCATTCCGTTGCTTGTGGGAAAGGCCGAGCTCGGGACCCTCGTCGCGGTCCGACGGGCGGGACTGGACGCTCCGGAAGGCGACGACCGCGCGCTCCTCGACGCATGCGCGAAGCAGGTCGCCGTGGCGGTGGAGCGCACACGCCTGGACAAACAAGTGGAAGGAGCGCGACTGGAGGCCGAGACGAACCAGCTGCGCGCGGCGATGTTCTCCTCTGTCACGCATGACCTCCGAACTCCCCTCGTCTCGATCAAGGCCGGGGTGACAACCCTGCTCGATGAGGGAGTCACACTCGACGCCGATCAGAGGCGCGAGCTCCTTGGGACGATCCTCGAGGAGACGGATCGGCTGAACCGGCTGGTCGGCAACATCCTCGACCTGGCCAGGGTCCGGGCCGGGGCCCTGGTCCCGGCGAAGCAGCTCACCGACGTCGACGAGGTGATCGAGTCCGTGTTGCATCGGATGAAGCCGACGTTGTCGCGCGTCCGCGTGCGGACCGTGGTTCGACCGGACCTCCCTGAGGTCCCCATCGATCCGGTCCAGATCGACCAGGTCCTGTCCAACCTGCTGGAGAACGCGGCCCGGTTCAGCCCTCCCGGCGGGGAGATCCTCCTCTCCGCCGCCCCGTGGCGGCGCTCGGTGCGGGTCCGGGTGGCCGACCAGGGTCCGGGTATCCCAGCCGACGAGCGGGACCGGGTCTTCGAACCGTTCTTCCGTCGTGACGCGGGGGAGGCCCGAATGGGGAGCGGCCTGGGACTAGCCATCGCCCGGGCGGTGGTCCTGGCGCACGGGGGAAGGATCTGGATCGAGGGCGCGCCGTCGGGCGGCACCGCGGTGGTCTTCGAGCTTCCCGTGGCCGATGCCCAGCCGGTGCGGCAGGAGCCCTCGGGATGACCACCATCCTGGTCGTCGACGACGAGCCTCAGATCCGCAGAGCCCTTCGGACCAGCCTGGAGGCGCACGGCTACACGGTGCAGACGGCCGGCACCGGGGAGGAAGCCATCGTGGCGGCGGCGGAAGCGTCGCCGGACCTGGTGTTCCTGGACCTGGGACTCCCCGACCTGGATGGGACTGAGGTTATCCAGCGGATCCGGTCGTTCTCGGAGGTTCCGGTCATCGTCCTTTCCGTCCGGGACCGGCAGGCAGACAAGGTCGCGGCCCTCGACGCCGGCGCGGACGACTATGTGGCCAAGCCGTTCGGGATGGAAGAGGTGCTCGCTCGGATGCGGGCGCAGCTCCGGCGGGCCCAGCCGGAGGACGCGGGCCCGGCCGTGCTCCGGTTCGATGACCTCCAGGTCGACCTGGGTCGCCGTCTGGTGACACTGGCCGGCACGGCGGTTCACCTCACCAGGACGGAGTACGCATTGCTCGAGGCCTTCGTGACCAACCCGGGGAAGCTCCTCACCCACCAGTGGCTCTTGCGGAAGGTGTGGGGCCGTGGGTATGGGGAGGAGAGCCACTACCTTCGGGTCTACGTGCGGGCCTTGCGCCGCAAGCTCGGCGACCGGGCGGCCGCGCCAGTCCTCATCCTCACCGAGCCCGGCGTGGGCTACCGGTGGATCGCTGAGCGTTCGCAACCGCCCAACTAGAATCGCCTCCGTGATCACCGGGACCCCCCAGCGAACGTCGGTGGGCGACGTGCTCAAGCGCGTGCTCGTGGGGCGACCGATGGCCTCCCATCAGATCGAGCACACATTGCTGCCGAAGGTGCTGGCGCTTCCGGTGTTCGCCTCGGACGCGCTCTCATCGGTCGCGTATGCGACCGAGGAGATCCTCCGCGTCCTGCTTGGAGCGACCGTAGCCGCCCTCGCTTACCGATACGTGATGCCGATCGCCATCGCCATCGCCACGCTCATGCTGATCGTCGTGGCTTCTTACCGGCAGACCGTCCGGGCCTACCCGAACGGGGGCGGCGCGTACATCGTAAGCAAGGAGAACCTGGGGACGCTGCCGGGGCTGGTGGCGGCGGGGGCGCTCCTCATCGACTACGTCCTCACCGTCTCGGTCTCTGTGGTGGCCGGAGTGTTCGCCCTGACCTCCGCCGTGACGGAGCTCCTGCCGTTTCGGATCGAGCTGTCGATCGGGTTCGTCCTGCTGATCACTCTGGCCAACCTGCGGGGCGTGCGTGAGTCGGGCACGCTGTTCGCCTTCCCCACCTACGCCTTCATCGTCTCGATCATCACGATGATCGGCGTGGGCCTTTTCCGGTGCATCGGCGGATGCCCGTCGGCCGAACAGATCGCTCCGGCGGCGGACCTCGCCCGCGCGGCCGGCCCCATCGGGCTCTTCGTCATCCTGCGGGCCTTCTCCTCGGGCTCAACGGCCCTTACCGGGGTCGAGGCCATCTCGAACGGCGTGCCCGCTTTCCGCCGGCCGCAGTCCAAGAACGCCGCCGACACCTTGGCCATCATGGGGACCATCGCCATCACGATGTTCCTGGGCATCTCCTTCCTGGCCAGCCGGATGCACGTGACGGTGAGCGATGAGCGGTCGGTCGTCGCCCAGATCGCGCACGCCGTCTTCGGCGGCGGGTTCCTCTTCTACATGGTCCAGATTTTCACGACGGCGATCCTCGTCCTG
>DATDKZ010000104.1:0-41805 GCA_036519575.1 Actinomycetota bacterium
GCCCACTGCGACGTCGCGGTCCCCGACGGGTCGGCCCTCGGCATCTCCTTCACCCGCACTCGAGGATGGAAGGCACTTCGGCTACATCCGGTCGGCACAGCTCACGACCGAGCCGCAGGTCATCGTGTTCGACCTCGCCTACCTGCTGACCGGTGACGAGGCGAACCAGGCCGCAGCGGAGCGGGGGAAGGAGACCCCCGTTCCGAACGACTACTTCATCGTCAACGACAACCCGAGACTCCGAGAGCTACCGGTGTCGCCTCGCTTGCAGATCCTGCTGCTCGACTGGACCGACTGCTGCGACACGATGTTCCCGGCGGACCCGCAGCTCTTCCAGGAGTCCTTCGATCAGCAGAAGTACCCGCCGGGAAACTACAAGGGGACGTTCTCCGGGTACTGGGTGACGGTGAGGGACGGAGTCGTGACGAAGGTCGAGGAGCAATACTTCCCGTGAGTGCGGGAACGGTTCGCGGCCTCGTGGCCGCGTGCATCATGGGGACGATCGCCCTGCTGACCGCGTGCGGTGCGGCCGCGGCGGACAGGTCGAACGGCCGCCCCGTCGGATCGCCCAGCGAGAGCGCCCCACAGGAGACGATGCCCTCGCACCCATCCCCATCCCCATCCCCATCCCCGTCCGCGACCTCCACCCCACTCCCGGCCCGGTTCAGGGGTGCTGTGTCGGCGCTCCCCGCGGACCTCGAGGCCAAGATGCGGGGCACCACCTGGCACCCAGGATGTCCCGTGGCCATCGGCCGGCTCCGCCTGCTGACCCTACGGTACTGGGGGTTCGACCGTCGAGTGTACGAGGGCCGCATGGTGGTGAACGCGTCGGTGGCGGGCGGGGTGGTCTCCGCCTTCCGGCAGCTGTTCGACGCGCGGTTCCCGATCGACCAGATGCACCTGGCCGTGAAATACCGGCCAAACCACTTCGACCCCAACGACGACCGCGATTACACGGCCGGGTTCAACTGCCGACCGGTGGTCACGGCTCGAGGCGCGGGCACCACCTGGTCGCAACACGCGTACGGCCTGGCCATCGACATCAACCCCATCGAGAACCCGTACGTCACCGCCGACGGGTACGTGCGGAACAACAACGCCCGGCCGTTCCGGGATCGCTCCTTGCACGAGCCGGGCATGATCCACCCGGGGGATACTGTGGTCCACGCGTTCGCATCCATCGGCTGGCAGTGGGGTGGGTACTGGTCCGGCGACAAGGACTACATGCACTTCAGCCAATCGGGAACGTAGCAGGTCAGAGGCCGTATTTCCATCCGGAATGGGCACACTGTGTGCCCAGTCTGCCCGGCAAAGGGACGACCGTCAGGAGGAGGAACGTGGGGAGGACGAGGAAGACCACATGGCCCCAGGGCGGGAGTATCTAGGCTGGTGCCATGGTTAGGTTGGTGAGGGAGGGCGTCACGTGGCGCATCGGGACAGACGCCGAGGTCGCGTGGATCACCAACAGCACGTCCACGGGCCTGACCA
This sequence comes from Actinomycetota bacterium, assembly GCA_036519575.1. Taxonomy (GTDB): domain Bacteria; phylum Actinomycetota; class UBA4738; order UBA4738; family HRBIN12; genus AC-69. Next base: position 1,489 of record DATDKZ010000104.1, read on the forward strand.
TCACCGCGGCAGGGCTGGGGGTATCCAGGGCACATCCATCGTTGGTCCTCCCTCCGGCGGCCTGACTGACAGGCTGCGACCCGCTGGGGTGAGGGATTAGGGGCGTTGCCCCAACGACTGAGGGCCTTATGGGCACTGCATGCCGCGGGAATAGGAGCTACACCGCAGGCTCGCCGTGCGGCGCGGGCTCGATGGTCGCCAGCGAGCCCGAGCCCAAGCGTGGTCGCAAGGCGTTTCGGCATAGGTCCTGTCAGCGCAGGGCCTACCAGCCCGAGGAAGGAGGTGGCATTCGGCGCAAGGTTTGGGGAGAGGCAAAGCGTGCCGCACTGTAGAGGTGGAAAGGAGAGGACGATGGCTGCAGGGCAGCTCGAGAGGGACGGTCGGCTGTTGATCGCTGTTCTAGTAGCCCTGAACGCCCTGGCCGTTGCCGCCGTGTTCGATCTCGGTGGCGTTCTGAGGATCTTGGCGCTTCTCAGCCTGTTGGCCGTGCTCGTTGCAGCGGCGATGAACGGAGGAAGTGGAAGCCCCCAACGAAGCTCGTTGAAGGCTTGGCGACGGCTGTTTGTCGCGACGGGGAATCCATAAAGAGGGAGGACGAGATGCGGCCGATCACACGCAGACGCTTTCTGCAGTACGGCGCGGGGGCGGGGGCCGCTCTAGCCGTTCCGTGGGCCTCGCGGATCCCTGTGGCGAGTGCCGCCCCGGGCGGCAAGCTCACGAAGTACGTTCAACCGGTTCCGCTTCCCGGCAGTGGTATCGTCGTCGCAGCCCAGAGTGGAACCAACCGGTACTCCTTCACCCAGACCGAGATCTCGCGTCATCTGCACCCCCAGCTCCCACCCACACCGCTGTGGGCGTACGACGACGGCTCCGGGCTCGCGGGACAGTCGGGATCGTTCGGGATGGCGGTCGTGGCTCAGGCCGGTACCCCGCTCGACGTGAGCTTCACCCACAAGCTGCCTGAGATCTACCCGGACCGGATCCCGGTCGATACCAGGCTCACGCCGCTCGGTAACGAGGTCCGCCTGATGACCCATCTGCACGGGGGATTCGTCGCGGCCGACAGCGACGGCAACCCCGCGGTGACGCCCAATGGGTTCGGTCAAGGTGAGACACAGGAGGTCCACTACACCAACCAGCTACCCCAGATGCCGGCGTCGCTGCTCTGGTTCCACGACCATGGCCTCGGCACCACGCGGCTCAACGTCTTCGCCGGGCTCGCCGCGGCCTACATCCTTCGGGACCAACATGACACCGGCCTCGAACCGAACCTGATCGGGATCCCTGGCGGAGCCTACGAGGTCCCCCTCGTGATCCAGGATCGCCTCTTCAACTCCGACGGATCGTTCCTGTATCCGACGAGCGGCATCCCTGGCGCGACATGGATCGGCGAGTACTTCGGCGACACCATGCTCGTGAACGGCAAGGTCTGGCCGTTCCTCGACGTCGAGCCTCGCATGTACCGGTTCAGGATCCTGAACGGATGCAACGCGAGGATCCTGACCCTCGACGTCGGCCCTGCGGCCCTGTGGCAGATCGGCGCCGAGGGAGGCATGTGGGACGTACCGGTACGGGTGAGCCGCCTCGTGTTGGCTCCGGCCGAGCGGGCAGACGTGCTCGTGGACTTCAGCAAGTTCGCCGGTCAGACGCTCGTGTTAAAGAACCACAACCCGAGGGTGCCGGTCGTGTCGCCGGCGTCATCGCTGCCCCAGGTGATGCAGATCCGCGTGGGGACGACCGTGACCCATGCGGGACCGACCTCCGTTCCCTCGAGCCTGCCCGGTCGGACCGCCGATCTGCCCGATCCCGACACGACGCGATTCATCACCTTGAACGAGATCGACATCGACGAGCCGAGCTGGTTCCTGAACCTGAACGGCGTGCATTTCGGAGACGCACCGACGACCGAGGCTCCGAAGATTGGGGCCGTGGAGGACTGGGTGTTCGTGAACCTCACCGGAGACACCCATCCGATGCACATGCACCTGGTCACCTTCCAGGTGGTCGGACGCACCCCGTTCAATGTCGAGGCCTACGAGGAAGCCTTCGAGGTGCCGGGCGCGCCCGGCGTCTCCGGTGGACACGACCCAGCCTCGTTCGCCACCGGTCCGATGCTCCCGCCGACGCCCGATGAGCGGGGCTTCAAGGACACGGTCAAGGCGAACCCCGGATACTTCACGACGATCCGTGCGAAGTTCGAGCTTCCGACCACAGTGACGGCGCCACAGGACTACGTCTACCACTGTCACATCGTCGAGCACGAGGACAACGACATGATGCGGCCGTTCACCGTTGCGCCCTGAGGTGTCGAGGGCCGGCCGACCGGAAAGTTGCTCCAGTCACTCAGGGGACGTTCACGTTGCGCGCCACAAGCGGATGGAGTTCCTCGGCTAGACCGCCGGCTCGCCGTGCGGCGCGGGCTCGCCATGCGCTCAAATGGCCTCGGGCGGATTGACGCTCCCCTATGTGGGGCTGCTCCATCGAAGTCGCACCTGACACGTCTCGCCGAGGGACACGAGATGTCAACTTCTGGCACCGGTCGCGCGCCTCGGACCCGTTCGCCGTCCTTGCTGCCGAGTTGCGCGTCAACGCATGGGCGCATATGGTCCAGCGACTCGGCATCTTCCCGTAGCTGCGAGAGAGAGGTGAAAAATGGCTGAGACTCGCATCCTCGATGGACGCCACGCGTATCGACCTCAGGCGATCGGACGGGTCTTCGGCTGGTTCTTCCTCGCCACGTTCTTGACCTCGATCCCCGCGTACTTCATCGGCTACGCCAAGATGCTGGAGACCCCCAGCCTGATCACCGGTAACGGCGCTGATCCCTCCACGGGCATCGCGACCGGCGCCACGCTGGAGGTCTTCCTCATCATCGCGAACGTCGCCACCGCTGTGGTGGTGTACCCGGTCCTCAAACGTGAGAGCGAGATGGGAGCGATCGGCTACGTGTCAGCCCGTCTCGTCGAGGCCATGTTCATCGCCATCGGGATCGTCAGCGCCCTCGCGTTCCTGCTGATGCGGCAAGAAGCCACGGCGGCCTCTGCTCCCGTTATCGGTAACGTGTTCGTCGCGTCCTACTACCGAGCGTTCCTCGTCGGCCCAGGCTTCTTCGCGGGTCTCGCGAACGGCGTGGTCCTGGGGTATCTGATGTACCGATCCGAGCTGGTGCCGCGAGGCATGACGTGGCTGGGTCTCATCGGAGGTCCGCTCGTCATGATCACCGGCATCTTGGTCATGTACAACGCGATCGAGCGAGGCGGCGCGGTTCAAGCCATCGCGACGTTGCCCGAGGCCCTCTGGGAGCTGTCGCTCAGCATCTACTGCATCGTCAAGGGGTTCAGGCTTTCTTCGCCCATCCTCGCCGAGACGGTGACGAGACTGCCCGAGTCCGACAGCGCGTTGCGGCAGGAGCCCTAGCCCGGCGAGTGCCCCTCGGTCCGCTCTCTACAGCCGCAGCAGCGCCACCCGCTTCGGCGGCGGACACGTGAGCACGTCTTGAAGATCCGCACGTCTGGTGAAGACCAGATGGCCCCCCGGGCGGGAACCTAGGCTGGTGCCATGGTTAGGTTGGCGAGGGAGGGCGTCACGTGGCGCATCGGGACAGACGCCGAGGTCGCGTGGATCGCCAACAGCACGTCCACGGGCCTGACCATCACCGCTGCGATCCCGCCGCGCTTCGAGGCCTATGCCACGGTCATGCTGCCCTACGCAGGTCACGGACAGGACACCCATGACCGAGCCGTCCTTGCACTGCTGAGCGAGCAATCGCCAGGACAGCGGTGGTGGCTGGGGTATCTCGACACCGGCGCCGATGACATCGTCTTCCCCGGTGCGCCGATGGTGAACTTGTACTCGGGATGGCATTACGTGCTGGTCGAGGCCGGGCCCGAGCAGGCCGCCACTTGGCGGCACAGCGGCCCCTGGTCGTTCTGGAAAGGCGCCTTGTCCAACTTGATGTTCCCCGCCGACCGCTCCTGGCTGGTGTCGACGCTGTGGGATGACGACTGGACCTGCATCGGCGGACCGGCCGGGCTCGTCGACAGGTTCCTGCGCCACCCTGATCTCCAGGCCAGGCGGGTGACCCTCGGCGAAGGCGCCACACCACCAGGTCACCAGGCGCACTGAGGGTGCGTTGTTCCTTAGCCCCTGGTGTGCCATGAAGTAGCTTCTGAGGAACACCATGATTCAGTTCCGGTACCGCCCACCCGAGCGAGGGGAATCGACGAGCTTCCGCACGTTCAGGACGGGACCGCAGAGCGAAAGAGGCGGCACGATCGCGTGCACCGGGGCCCGGCATTTACTCGGTTGCGGCTGCGGGTGGTCCGTTGAAGGATGCGAATTGTGGACGTGCCTGAGACCCGTTACACGAAAAGCGGCGACACGCACGTGGCATACCAGGTCGTCGGCAAAGGAGAGCTCGAGCTGCTCTTCGTCGCCGAGTGGCTGAACCACATCGACGAGCAATGGGAGCAGCCGCGGCTCGCGGGGTTCCTCGAAGGCCTGGCCCGGTTCGCGCGGGTGATCCTGTTCAACCCCCGGGGCATGGGAGCCTCAGACCCGCTCCCAAGTGGGGAGACGCCTACGGCGGAGCTGTGGATGGAGGACGCGATCGCGGCCCTTCACGCGGCGGGATCCGAGCGGGCGGCCGTCTTGGGAACGGGTGTCGGCGGAACGGTCGCGCTGCTCGTGGCGGCGACGTATCCGGCACGGGTCTCCTCGCTCGCCGTGGTCAACACAGCGGCGCGGACCGCTTGGGCGGAGGACTACGGGATCGGCACCCCCGAGGTGTACCTCGCGCGCGCCCGCGAGGGGATGGCGGCCCGGTACCCGAACGCGGAAGCCGTCCTCCCGATGTGGGCGCCGGAGCTCGTCGGTGACGAGCGATTCGAGCAGTGGCTCACGCGCTATCAGCGCATCTCGGCGAGCCCCGGTATGGCTCTGGCCGTGCAGCAGATGATGTTCGACCTCGATGTGCGCGCCATACTGTCCTCGATCCACGTGCCGACCCTCGTCCTCCATCGAGCCGAAGCGATGCACGTCAGCCCGGCCATGGGCCGATACGTCGCCGAGAACATACCGGGAGCGGTCTACCGGGAGCTCCCAGGCGCAGGCCAAGCCTATTGGGCCGGTGACCCCCTGGAGATCGTCGCAGAGGTGCAGGAGTTCTTCACGGGCGTGCGCGACTCTGTTCCGATCGATCGCGTCCTCGCGACGGTCCTGTTTACGGACATCGTCGGATCGACCGAGCGCGCCGCGGAGATGGGTGACGGCCGTTGGCGGGAGCTACTGGACGAACACCATCGCGTCGTCCGTCGCGAGCTCGAACGTCACCGCGGCCGCGAGATCCACACTGCGGGCGACGGGTTCCTGATGACGTTCGATGGGCCGGCTCGCGCGATCCGTTGCGCGCTGTCGATCCACCAAGCTCTCCGAGCCGTCGGGATCGAGATCCGTGCTGGGCTCCATACGGGGGAGGTAGAGCTCAGAGGCGACGACATCGCGGGGATCGCCGTTCACATTGGCGCGCGCGTCGCGTCGGAGGCCGGCGCGGGTCAGACCTTTGTGTCGCGAACGGTCGTCGACCTCGTCGCGGGCAGCCGGCTCACCTTCGAGGACGCCGGGGAGCACGTACTGAAAGGCGTCCCCGATCGCTGGCACCTCTACCGGGTGATGGAGTAGGCACCAGTCAGAGAGGCACCTACCCCTGAAAGGGGCGAGTGAGATCATGCACTTCTCGCTGACCGGGCGATAGGACCGCCTGGGGTCAGGGAACCGCCGGCGTTCGAAGACAGCCCTCATCACGCCCGAGCATCGTCAGCCCTTCGAGGTCGCCGGGCCCCCAGTCCGTCATCCCCCCGCCGCTGAGGTTCATCAGCTCGCCCCACTCCGACGTGTGGCCCAAGCCGATGACATGGCCGAACTCGTGCTGGAGGACCGGCCCATGGTCGTCCGGAAAGTCGAATCCCGATGGGCCGATCTGCTCCGTGTTGATCACGATCCACCCGCTCACGTACACGCCCGTGCCGCCGGGCGCGGGCAGGGGCGTCGAGAGGCCCGCGAACTGGAGGCGGCCGGGTCGCGACCACTCGGAGTCGTCACCGGGGACGACGGAGATCCAGGCGATCAGGACCGGCGCCCATCGCTCGCCGTACCGGTCCGGCTCAAAGGCGTCTCGGTAGCGGGACGGGGGCTCATCGGTCGGCCCGTCGTAGATGAGGTTGATACCGGTTGCCGCCTTCACTCGGGACGCGACGACCTTCAGGTCCTCCAGGGCTCCGGGAGGCGCGTTCTGGAAATTGACGACGAAGTGGATCGGCGCACATGGGTTCCACCGATAGGGATGGCCGTCCGACGAGGCGATGAATGCGTATTCCTCCGGCCGGTCGTGGCCCACCGCGACCGCCACGGGGGCAGCCACCATGAGCCCCACCAGGACCAGGGCGAGCAATCGTCCCCCGTGAAGCCACCGGGACCGGACCCGCGCCGGGAGCAAGGGCGGGATGAAGACATCCGGACGCTGGGGAACCGGGATGTCGGGGCGCGGCGGGGGACGGAGCGCCGGGTGACCGATCACACCCTTGTGGTCGGCAACGGCGGGGCTGGGACTTGAGCCCGTGGCTCCGGCCCGGAGTCCTCGCGGGGCGAGAGCTGCCGGTGAACGGCTCGATTCAGATGAACAGCTGGATCGACGACTCCTTCATCTCCAGGAGTGCCGTGGCGGCGCCGATCGGCTCCTCCAGGCCGTCGATCAGGTCCTCCCGCTTGACCCCCATCAGGTCCATGGTCATCTGGCAGGGGATCAGGCGCACGCCCATGTCGCGGGCCATCTCCAGGAGCTCGGTGGGGTGCGGGGTCTTGTAGTCCTCGGCCACCTTCCCGAGCATCCATGGACCCATGCCGGCGAAGTTGTAGCGGGACAGCTTGGCCCGCTTCATGGCGCCGGGGTTGAGGACGGAGAGGGCCTTGGTCATCCACTCCTTGCCGGTCATCCTCTTCTCCGGCTTGACCAACGCGAACAGGCCCCAGAAGGTGAAGAACACCGACACTTCCATCCCGGACGCCGCGGCGGTCGTCGACAGGATGAGGGTGGGCCAGATCCGGTCCAGGTGACCGTCCCAGGCCACGATGGTGATCTTGTTCTTCTTGTTGAAGCCGTCGCGCGCGTCGCGCTCGGCGAGCGCCTGCTCGATCAGCTTCGTGAGCTCCGCGGTGTCGGTCGAGCCGTTCCCGGTCGGGTCTGCCATGGTCATGCCTTCCTGATCAGATAACGGAACACGCCGTCCTCGTGGCTTGTCTCGAGGAGCTCGTTGCCCGAGAGCGTGGCCCAGGACGGGACGTCGGACTTCGACCCGGGGTCCGTGGCCAGCAGCTCGAACACGTCACCCGGACCGCCATCCTTCAGGGCTCGGTGCAAGGTGACGAGCGGCCCTGGGCAGGACTGCCCCCTGGCGTCGACGGTGGTAGCGGTGATGCTCATGAGCGAGAACCTCCAGATGGTGGTGGGTGCGCGGGAAGGGATCGGTGCCGGGGCGCGGCCGCTCAGAGGCGGGCGCCGGGCACCTTCGGACAGCAGCACCGGCAGGGGATCATGGCCCCCACGAGCCCGCGGCACCGTGTCCGGATCATTGCAAGTGCAAATCCTACGCGACGGCTCGGAATCGCGGCAAGGTTCCCTACAGGAAACGTCGCCGGGATGGCGGCCAGTAGATCAGTCGGACCTTGGCCCTGATCCGGTCGGAGGTGACCGGGCCGAAGTGCCGGCTGTCGGTGGACAGGTCCGGGTTGTCGCCTTCCACCCACCACTCCCCCGTCTCCAGGATCCGCCCGTCCGGCGCGAGCTCGTCGGCGATCCCGGTGATCCGCTTCACTAGCTCGAACCCAGGGCGTGACGGGTGCTCCACGACGACCACGTCCCACCGCCGGAGCTTCCCAGGGGCCACCGCGAGGGCCCAGTCCCCCGGCACGAGCGTAGGGGCCATGCTCGGGCCTCGGACCTCCAACTTGAACGGCTTCCATCGCAGGAAGCTGAAGGCGAAGGCCAGTCCCACCGCCACCCCGGCTACCGCTCGGCGGAGCCTCAGACGGCCCCGGTGATAGGTTCTCCTTGGGACCCCTTTCGAAGGAGGAGGTATGTCCATCCTCGAAGCTTTGCTCAGTCCGAGGCGCGTCGTCCATGCCCACTGCGACCTGCCGTGCGGCATCTACGATCCGGCGCAGGCCAAGATCGAGGCCGAGTCGGTGAAGGCCATCCAGACCCGGTACCAGGACCCGGAGAAGTTCAAGACCAAGGCCGAGACCGTGGACGACTACCGGGCTCGGTGCCTGATCATCAAGGAGGAGCGGGCCAACCTGGTCAAGGAGCATCTGTGGGTGTTGTGGACCGACTACTTCAAGCCCGAGCACCTGGGGAAGTACCCCAACCTCCACGAGCTGTTCTGGAAGGCCACCAAGGAGGCCGGGCTGGCCAAGAAATCGCAGGACCCGCAGCAGGGCCAGGGCCTTCTCGACGCGATCGCCGAGATCGACAAGATCTTCTGGGAGACCAAGAAGGCCGCGTAGCACCGAGCGGCTGATGAGGGACATCGGCCTCGTCGGCGTGCCCTTCTCCGGCAAGTCGACACTGTTCACCGCGCTCACGCGCGCGGGGGCGAAGGGTGGCAGCGCCAACCAGGCCGTGGCCACCGTTCCCGACCCGCGGGTGGCGACGCTCGCCACGATGGAGCGGTCGAGGAAGATCGTCCACGCCCAGGTCCGGTTCACCGACGTGCCGGGAGGGACGTCGTCGGCCCAGGGCCTCGCGCAGCTGCGGCAGATGGATGCGCTGGCCATCGTGGTTCGTGCCTTCGGGGGCGACGCGAAGCCGGCCGCCGAGCTGGCCGAGGTGACTGCCGAACTCCTCCTGGCCGACATGGCGGTCGTCGACTCCGCTTTCGAGAAGGCGGAGAAGCGCGCGCGAGGCAAGCCGTCGCCTGAGGTGGGCGCGCTCGCACGGGCGCGCGACTCGCTGCACGCCGAGCGGCTGTTGCGAGACGCCGACCTGACCGACGAGGAGGCGAAGGAGCTCCGACCGATCGGCCCACTCACCGCGAAGCCCTGGGTCGTAGTGGCGAACCTCGAGGAGGGAGCGGAGGTGCCGCCCGAACTCCCGGAGGAAACCGTCGGTGTGTGGGCGGCGATCGAGGCCGAGACCGCTGAGATGGAGCCGCAGGAGGCCCGTGCGCTCCTGGACGAGTTCGGGGTCCACGAGCCGGGCCTCGACGCCGTGGTGCACGCGTCGTATCGGGCGCTCGACCTCATCACGTTCCTTACGACCGGAGAGGACGAGACGCGGGCCTGGGAGGTGTCGCGAGGGGCGAAAGCGCCCCAGGCCGCAGGCGCCATCCACACGGACCTGGAGCGTGGGTTCATCCGGGCCGAGGTCATCTCCTTCGACGACCTAGTGGCCGCTGGCAGCATGGAGGCGGCCAAGCACAAGGGCCTCGTCCGGGTGGAGGGCAAGGACTACGTTGTCCGGGAGGGCGACGTCGTGCACGTCCGCTTCGCCGTCTAATCTCGCGAGGTTTCCCTGGTGGTCCTGGGTCTGAAACCTATATCCTGGCGTCATGGCCGCGAGCTACCGGATCGGGGAGGCGGCCGGGCTCCTCGGGGTCCGGGTTGAGACCCTCCGCCGGTGGGAGAGCGAGGGCAAGATCCGGGTCACCAGGACGGAGGGTGGCCAGCGCCGGGTTCCGCCCGAGGAGGTCGCCCGACTCCTGGCCGAGCGGCGTGACCAGCCGAAGGTCACGTCGAGGAGCGTTCGCAACCGGTTCCCCGGCATCGTCACCGAGGTGAAGAGGGACGGCCTGGCGGCGACCGTCGAGATCTTGGCCGGTCCCCACCGGATCCTGGCCTTCATCACCCGAGAGGCCGCCGACGAGATGAAGCTCGAGCCCGGCATGCACGCCGTGGCCACGGTCAAGGCGACGAACGTCATGGTGGAGGTGGGGGAATGAGGCGTGCCCTCGCCGGCATGGGCAGTCTTGTGCTCCTCCTTGCTGGGTGCGGCGGCTCGGGGTCCGATCGCTCGGAGATCACCGTCCTTGCGGCTGCATCGCTCACGGCCGCCTTCACGAAGATCGGCGTGAACTTCGAGCGGGCCAACCCCGACGTCACGGTTCGGTTCAGCTTCGGGCCCTCGGACGGGCTGGCCACTCAGATCCTGGAGGGCGCACCGGCCGACGTCTTCGCTCCGGCCAGCCCGAAGTACATGGACCAGGTCCGGTCGGATGGACCCGGGGTCACGGAGCAGGTCGACTTCGCCCGAAACACGCTGGCGGTCATCGTTCCCTCGGGAAACCCGGCTCACATCGAGTCGGTCGAGGACCTGGCTCGGCCGGGCGTGAAGCTCGTGCTCGCCGCCGTCGGGGTTCCCGCCGGCGACTACGCCCGGGAGATCCTGGGGAACGCCGGCATTCAGAAGGAAGCGTTGGCCAACGTCGTTTCGAACGAGGAGGACGTGAAGGGCGTCGTCCAGAAAGTCCTGCTCGGCGAAGCGGACGCCGGGATCGTGTACCGAACGGACGTCACCCCTGACATCTCGGCCAAGGTCCGAGAGATCGCCATCCCCGACGGCGTGAACGTCATCGCCACGTACCCAATCGCGGTGATCGACGGCTCGACCCAGACGCCGGCCGCGACGGCGTTCATCCGGTACGTCGCGGGACCGGGGGAGACCACGCTTCGGTCGTTCGGATTCCTCCCGCCGTCCTGATATGGGCGCGAAGAAGCGAACGACCCCAGGCGTTTTCGTCGTGCTGGCCATCCTGGGGATCGCGTTCGTGGCGCTTCCCCTCGCCGGGCTGATCCAGCGCACACCGTGGTCGAGGGCGGCCGACGTGTTCACGTCGGAGTCCTCGCTCACCGCGCTCCGGCTCTCCATCGTGGTGGCGACGTCGGCCGCCGTGCTGTGCCTCGTCCTGGGGTTCCCGCTGGCCTGGGGGTTAGCGCGCTCGTCGTTCCCCGGGGGGACGGTGGTCCGGGCGCTGGTGATCCTGCCGCTCGTCATGCCGCCGGTGGTGGGGGGCGTCGCCTTACTCTCGGTGTTCGGCCGGCGAGGATTCCTCGGCGCCGCGCTGTACGACGCCTTCGGCGTGCAGCTCACATTCACCACGCCGGCCGCGGTGTTGGCGGCGGCGTTCGTATCGCTCCCTCTGGCCGTGCTGGCGCTCGAGGCCGGCCTTCGATCCCTCGACCCCCGCCTAGAGGACGCGGCCGCCACGCTCGGGGGGTCGCGGTGGTACGTGCTCCGGAGGGTGACGCTCCCGCTGCTCACGCCCCAGATCGCCGCCGGGCTCGTGCTGTGCTGGGCCAGGGCGCTCGGTGAGTTCGGCGCGACCATCACGTTCGCCGGCAACCTCCAGGGCCGGACCCAGACATTGCCGTTGGCCGTGTTCGAGCGGCTCCAGACCGATCCGGACGGCGCGATCGCGCTCTCGCTCCTGCTCGTTGCGGTCTCACTCGCGGTGATCGTGGGCCTCCGAGGACGATTCCTGGCGGCACGATGAGCCTGCAGGTCGACGTCGAGGCTCGCCGGGGGGACTTCTCGGTGATGGCGGCGTTCGAGGCCGCGTCCAGTGAGACCGTCGCCCTGCTCGGCCCGAACGGCGCGGGCAAGTCCACGCTGATCGCAACGCTGGCGGGCATCGATCCACCCGCGAGTGGGCGCGTCGAGCTCGACGGCCAGATCCTGGACGACGCTGCAGCCGGCCGGCACCTCCCACCGGAACGACGTCCCGTGGGCGTGGTGTTCCAGGACCGCCTGCTGTTCCCTCATCTGTCCGCGGTTGACAACGTCTCGTTCCCGCTCCGAGCCCGCGGCGTCGGGCGACGACGCGCCCGGAGCAACGCCGCCGATCTCCTGGCCCGCCTGGGCCTGGCCGAGCGAGCCCGGGCCCGTCCCGCCGAGCTGTCCGGCGGCGAAGCGCAGCGGGTCGCGCTGGCCCGGGCGCTCATCCACGAACCCCGGCTCCTCCTATTGGACGAGCCGCTCACGTCGCTCGACGTGCGTGCCCGCACGCAGGTGCGAACCATGGTGCGTCGTGAGTTGAACGCGTTCGCCGGCGTTCGGCTCCTCGTGACGCACGATCCGATGGAGGCCATGAGCTTGGCGGATCGGATGGTGCTCGTGGAGGACGGACGCGTCACGCAGATCGGGACGCCGGCCGAGGTTCGCGCCGCGCCGCGCACGCCCTACGTGGCGGAGCTCGTTGGGGTGAACCTTTTCACCGGCCGGCTGGAGCCGCTCGAGGCCGGAGCCGGCCGGATCGTCACGCCGGAGGGTGACGTGGTGGTGGCCTGGCCCGCGGAGATCGAGGGCGCGTTCGACCCCGTTATGGGGCTACTTCGTCCGGCCGACGTGTCGCTCCACCTCCGTCCGCCGGAAGGTGCATCGGCCCGCAACGTGCTCGAAGGCATCGTGAGCTCCATCAGCATGGAAGGTGAGCGGGCGAGGGTTCGTCTCGACACGTCCCCCCCACTGGTGGCCGAGGTGACCCTGGGATCGGTCGAGCGGCTCGGCATCCGGGAAGGAACACGGTTGTGGGCCTCGTTCAAGGCAGTCGAGGTCCGGGTCCAGGTGATCTGAGAGCCGCCGATCCTGATGCAAGTGACTGATGCGTTCCGCCTTCCGGGTACCCTTACGGAGCCCATGGCCCCAGATCGCCCGCAGGATCCCGAGTCGAACGACGCCCAGGCCGAGGAGCTCGAGGAGGAGGACGAGGACCGGCACTCGTTCCTTCGCGAGATCCCCGTCCTCGTCCTGCTGGCTCTCGTCGTCGCGCTGTTCATCAAGACCTTCCTGGTGCAGGCGTTCTTCATCCCCTCCTCATCGATGGAGCCGACGCTTGTGCCAGGAGACCGGGTCCTGGTCAACAAGCTGGCCTACCGGTTCGGGGACCTGCATCGGGGCGACGTGGTGGTGTTCGAGAACCCGAACGAGGCGGCGCTCCCCGATCGCAACGGCGTCGAGGCCCTGTTCCATTGGCTGGGCGAGGGACTCGGCCTCCAGCATCCTGAGGACGAGGACCTCATCAAGCGCGTGATTGGGCTCCCCGGCGACACGATCGCGATCCGTGATCACACGGTCATGGTGAACAAGGATCCGATCGCCGAGCCGTACCTTACGAGGGAGGCCCTGGACTCGATGAGCGATTACGGGCCGGTGACGGTCCCCCGCGGCGAGCTGTTCGTCCTGGGCGACAACCGCGGCAACTCCTCCGACTCGCGCGTGATCGGGTTCGTCCCCGAAGGCAACGTGCTTGGGCGGGCCTTCGTGATCATCTGGCCGCCGGGCGACGCGGGTGGCCTGACCTCAGGCTGACACGAACTCAGGCCGAGCCCCCGCGGATCCCCTTCCTCGCCGCCCATTCGTCGAGGAGGCGGTAGGCCTCCTCCTTCTCGATGGGCCCCCGGTCGAGGCGGATCTCCATCAGCTCGTCGCGGGCCTCGCCCACGATCGGGCCGGGCCCGATGCCGAGGTGCGCCATGACCTCGTTCCCGTCGAGCGGCGGGCGCATGGCCTCCAGGTTCTCCTGCTCGGCCAACCGGGCGATCCGTTCCTCAAGCTCGTCCTGGAGGGCCTGGAACTGCTTGGCCCGGAATCGGTTCCCCGTCGTCACGTCGGCCCGCGTCAGCTGGTTCAGCTTGTCAAGCAACGGGCCGGCGTCCCGTACGTACCGCCGAACGGCACTGTCGGTCCACCCCTCGCCGTACCCGTGGAACCGCAGGTGCAGCTCGACGAGCGTGCGAACGTTCTCCACAACGGCGTTCGGGAACCGGAGGGCGCGCAGACGCTCCTCGGCCATCCGGGCGCCAACGGTCTCGTGATGGTGGAACTGGATGCCCTCCGGCGTCACCTGACGGGTTCGGGGCTTGCCGATGTCGTGCAGCAGCGCGGCGAGGCGAAGCTCCAGGTCGGGCTCCGTCCGCTCGACTACCGCGAGCGTGTGGTGGAACACGTCCTTGTGCCGGTGCACGGGGTCCTGCTCCAGCCGCAGCGCGGGTAGCTCCGGTAGGAACTCGTCGGCCAGTCCGGTGTTCACCATGAGCTCGAGCCCCTTCGACGGCTTCGGCGTGAGGAGGAGCTTGGCGAGCTCGTCGCCGATCCGTTCGGCCGACACGATCCGCAGCCGGTCCCGCATCCGCTCGATGGCGCGCACCACTCTCGGCGCCGGGGTGAGGTCGAGTTGGGAGACGAACCGGGCTGCCCGCAGCATCCGCAGTGGGTCATCGGAGAACGCGATCTCGGGGTCGAGCGGCGTGTCGAGCCGTCGTGCTGCCAACGCCTTCACCCCACCGAACGGGTCGAGGAACTCCCCTTCGGGCAGGCGAATGGCCATGGCGTTGATGGTGAAGTCCCGGCGCGACAGATCGGTTCGGATGTCGCGGGCGAACGTGACCGCCGGCTTGCGCGTGTCCCCCGGGTAGACCTCCTCTCGGAACGTGGTGATCTCCAGGACCGTGTCGCCCTTCCGTGCGCCGACGGTGCCGTACTTCACCCCGACCAGCTTTCGGCTGTCGGCCCACCCCTGGAGCAGCTTGATCGTCTCCCGGGGAGGTGCCTCGGTGGCCAGGTCGAGGTCGGCGCCCTCCTTGGTCTGGCCGAGCACGAGGTCCCGGACGACCCCGCCCACCAGGTAGAGCTCGTGCCCGGCCATGCGGAATCGCTCGCCGAGTTCCGTGGCGATGGGAGGGACCTCCACGCGCGCGCCCTCCTCCGGGCGCGTGGGACCGGTCATGACTCGGTCAGGATACCCTCGGCAGCCGGGCACCCTGCGATAGCGTGCGCCACGTGGCGACGGCGCTCGGGTTCGTGTGGACGCTGCCGAACACGGTGCTCGGGGTGCTCCTCGGTGTGTTCACGTTCCAGCGGCCCAGGATCCATGGCGGAGCACTCGTGTTCGATCGCGGTCCTCGCGGCCTGAGCTGGGTGATGTCGAGGATGCACCGGAGCGCGATGACGGTAGGGTTCGTCATCCTCTCAGCGGTGCCGCTCGATGGACCGCTCCTCACGCACGAGCGCCATCACGTCCGCCAGTACATGCTGTGGGGCCCGCTGTTCATCCCCGCCTATCTCGTGCTCGCGGTGCCGTTCGGGTACCGACGCCACCCGTTCGAGCGCGCCGCCCGTCGAGCGGCCGGCGAGCCGGACGCCTAGATCAGCTGCGGGGACCCTCGGGTCATCACGCCGCGGAGCGCGAGGTTGAAGTCGTGCGGGGTGGTGGAGGCCCGGCGTCCGTCGTCCTCGCCGATGAGGCCGTCTTTCACCATGTTCACCAGGGCCTGGTCGAAAGTCTGCATGCCGTAGTACGTGCCCTCGGCGATGACGTCGCGGATCTGGATCGTGGACTCCGGGTCGATGATCCGCTCGTAGACCCGGCCCGTGGCGATCATGACCTCCACCGCGGGAACCCGCCCCTTTCCGTCGGCCCGGGGGACCAGGCGTTGCGACACGATGCCACGGAGCGCACCCGCGAACGAGGTGCGCACCTCCCGTTGCTGCTGCGGGGGGAACAGGTCGAGGAGCCGATTGATCGTCTCGGTGGCGTCGATCGTGTGCATCGTGGAGATGACCAGATGCCCGGTTTCCGCCGCCTGGATGGCGGACAGGGCCGACTCGGGATCGCGGATCTCGCCGATGAACACGACATCTGGATCCTGGCGGATGACGTGGCGGAGCGCGTTCGGATACGACTCGGTGTCGAGGCCGATCTCCCGCTGCTGGATGATCGAGAGGTCGTCCTCGTGGACCACCTCGATGGGGTCCTCGATGGTCACGATGTGTGCGCGCCGGGTCCGGTTGATGTGGCCGATGACCGCGGCGATCGTGGTGGTCTTGCCCGTCCCCGTGGGACCGGTTAGCAGGACGAGCCCGCGGCTCGAGTCGGACAGGTCCTTCATCACCGGCGGAAGGAGCAGCTCCTCGAACGTGGGTACCTCGGCACGAACCCGCCGGATGGCCAGGCCCACGTTCCCCCGCTGGCGGAACGCGTTCACCCGGAACCGCCCCACGCCGGGCAGCGTGTAGCCGAAGTCCGCTTCGTTCGAGGCGGCGAACTCCCGCATCTTGTGGTCGGGCATCAGCTGCGCGGCGAACGTCTGGCTTTCGATCGGCGTCAACGACTCGAAGCTGGTCGGCCGGAGCGAGCCATCCACACGGATGAACGGGACGTTGCCCGCCTTGAGGTGAAGGTCGCTCGCGCCCATCTCAACGGCGAAGCGGAGTAGCTCGGCGATGTCCATTCCCAATCAGTCGTCGGCGGGCCTCCCGTCCACCTTGAGGTCCCCGGCCGCGTCGGGCCCTACTGCCTGGCCTGCCTCCGGGCGCTCGGCCTCCGGGCGGCCTGCCTCTGGGCGTTCGGCCACCTCGCGGTGGGCCTCCCGGCGGCGGCCCCACCACCGGGTCCCCAGGATGAAAGCGGCCAGGAGCACCAGGATGCCCAGTCCGACCGGCGTGAGATAGCCCTTCCATCGCTCGTACGAGGCACCGATGAGGTAGCCGAGGACGGCGTTCCCGATCCCCCACACCACCGCGCCGGCGACGTCGTACAGGAGGAACCTCCGCCACCGCATGTGCGCCACCCCGGCCAGGAGGAACCCGGCACTCCGCACGAACGGGATGAACCGGCCCAGGAACACGGTCTTTCCCCCGTGGCTCCCGTAATACCGGTCCGCCCGCTCCAGGCGTTCGGGCGTGATGAACAACCGGCGCCCGTGGCGCTCCAGGAACCCTCGACCGAACCGGCGGCCGATGAGATAGCCGACGTTGTCCCCCAGGATGGCGCCGACGCACGCGGCGACGGCCACCCACCCAAGCGAGAGCTCGCCGAGGCGCGCATAGAATCCGCCGATGATGACGAGGGTCTCGCCGGGAACGATGATCCCCGCCCCCACCGAGTTCTCGAGGAACGTAGCCGCACCCACGATGACGTATCCCCAGGGCGCGGAGAGGTACGGACGCAGGAATTCGATGATGCGATCGACCACGGGGCGCAAGTATAGGTTGGGTCCTCGGCGCGGCCGGCGGTGAGAACTCGAAGCGAGGTCTCCGCGGGCGGCGTGGTCTATCGGCGTTCGGACGAGGGCGTCGAGATCGTCCTCGCGGCCCGGCGGACGCGTCGGGGCGATCTGGCGTGGGGCCTGCCCAAGGGCCTGGTCGAGGCGGACGAGACCCCGGAGCAAACGGCGGTCCGTGAGGTCCAGGAGGAGACCGGCCTAGAGGCCGAGGTCGAGGCCTCCCTGGGAGAGATCCGCTACTTCTACGTCTGGGAGGGCGTGCGGATCCGAAAGGCAGTCCACTTCTTCCTGATGCGCGCGACGGGGGGCGACGTCTCGCAGCACGACCACGAGATGGAGGACGTCCGATGGTTCCCCCTGTCGGTCACGCTTCGTCGCGCAACGTACAAGGGTGAGCGCGAGGTCCTCCAGCGGGCAGCCGAGCGCCTCGCATGACGCCGGTCCAGGCGATCGTCGGCGTCCTCGTCGGGTTCGTGGCCGGTGTGGGGTCGGGTCTGTTCGGCGTCGGTGGCGGATCCGTGACGACGCCGGCCATCAACGTCCTGCTGGGCGGCACGGCCATCCAGGCCGTGGCGACGCCGCTTCCTGTGATCTTCCCCACGTCGGTCGTCGGCGCGATCACGTATGGGCGGGCCGGGGAGGTGAGCTCCCGCGCCTTCCGGTGGGCGGTCGGACCGGGGATCGCGGGAGCCATCGCCGGAGCGTTCCTTACCGAGGTGGTGAACGCCCACCTGCTCCTGGTCATCACCTCGGCCCTCATCGGCTGGACCGGAGTCGAGGTCATGCGGGACCGTCGGCCCAGCGTCCCCTGGAAGCTGGGGATGACGCCCGGTTGGAAGTACGCGGCCATCGGCCTGGTCGCCGGCTTCGTCTCAGGGCTGCTGGGGATCGGGGGTGGCGTCATCATGGTCCCCGCGTTCACCACGTTGATCGGCATGCCGCTCAAGCGGGCCATCGGAACCTCGCTGGTGACGATCTCCGCCCTCGTCGTCCCCGGCACAATCGTGCATGCAGCCTTGGGTCACATCGACTGGCTGATCTTCCTGGTCCTCACGGCGGGGGTCGTCCCCGGGGCGTGGGTGGGGGCGAAGATCGCGCTCGGCGCGAAGGAGGGGACCCTCCGGGTGGCCGTCGGCGCGTTCCTCCTGGCCATCTCATTCCTCTACGGCGTTCGGGAGTTGGCGTCCCTGCTCCGGGGCCACGGGTAGGATGCCGCCGACCATGCCTCGCTTCGCCGGGCTCCTCCTCGTCGCCTTCGCGCTCCTCCTGCTCCCGGTCCCAGAGTCGGCCGCGCAGGAGCCGATTGTCCGCCTGACGTTAGTGGCCCAGACCCCGTGGAACTCGACGAGCGAGCGAACGCTGGAGGTCAAGGTCAGGGCTCAGAACCTCAGCGACCAGCCGCTGACCGACCTGTCCGTGGGATGGACGCTGTGGGGTCCGGTGACCACCCGAACCGACTTCGAGGACTCGCTGACCTCCGATCCCGAGAGCGCGGTGGCCATCGGAGGGAACACCGTCGTCCAGGAAGGGGCCATCGAGCCCGGCGGATCCCGAGTGTTCACCGTTCAGATAGCGCTCGAGTCCGATGGGATCAGTGCGACCGACTCCCTGATCTACCCTCTGAAGATCGACCTCCGAACCGGGTTCACCTCGCTCGCCGCTCTGCGGACCCCGGTGATCTTCTTGGTTCGCCAACCCCAAACGCCGCTCCGCATGGCCTGGACCTTCGTCCTGCACGAGCCGGTGTGGTTCGACCCCAGCGGCGTCTTCACGTCGACCTCGCTGGAGCGGGATCTCGCGCAGGGCGGGCGCCTGGCCGGGGAGATCCGGGCCCTTCTGGCCATGACGCAGGACCGGGCGCAGGCCCCCGTCGACGTGGCGGTGTCCCCGGTGCTCCTCGCCGACCTGGCCCAGATGCGCTCCGGCTACACGGTGATCGACGCGGGCGAGCGCCGCCAGGTGAAGGAGGGGACGGGCGGTGCGGCCGCCGCGGCCAAGGCGATCGCCGACCTCCGACAGATCGTCGGCGCGCCCGAGGTGGAACTCTCGGCGCTCCCGTACGCGGCACCAAACCTCCCTTCTCTCTCGATCGGCGGGCTGTCGCCCGACCTCGCCACCCAGCTCCAGCGGGGCAGGGACAGCGTGGAGACGATCCTGGGCCGCCAGCCCGATCCGGGCCTCCTGCGCCCACCGGACTCGGCCCTCGATCCCGCCAGCCTGGACCACCTGGCCGCGCGGGGGGTCCGACTGTTGATCGTCGAACCGTCGACGGTGCCGCCCGCGAGCCAGCCCCTCGGATTCGCCCCCCCGCCGATCACGTCCCTTCGCACCTCGTCTGGACCGGTGACCGCGCTCGTCTCCGATCCGAACGTGGGAGCGATGCTGAGCTCCGACCTCGTCACGGAGGATCCGGTTCGGGCTGCGCAAGCGGTACTGGGCGAGCTCGCGGCCATCTGGCTCGAGCAGCCAGGCGTAGACCGCGGGATGGCCATCACGTTCCCCGAGGGGTTCCACCCATCGGGCACGTTCTTCGGCCAGCTGGTGCGAGGAGTGGCGAGCGCGCCGTGGCTCCGGAAGTCCACCGCCTCCGAGATGGCCGAGGCATTCCCGCCCACGTCCGAAAGCAAGCTCGCCGCCACCAACCCCGTGACGTTTCCTCGCACCTACGTCGACTTCATCAAGCAGACCCGGAGGTGGATCGAGACCTATCGCTCGATGCTCATCGACGAGAGCACCGAGCCGGACCGGCTCGACACCAAGCTGTTGCTGGCGGAGTCGGGGCAGTTCCTGGTGGACCAGGCAACCGGGCTCTCCTTCGTCGGGTCGGCGCGTGAGGAGACCGGATCGGTCTTCGGGAAGATTCGGCCAGACACCAAGCTGATCACGCTCACCTCGAGCTCTGGGACCGGGGTCCCCATCCGGGTCACGAACGGCAACAGGGAGCCGGTGCGCGTGTCCGTGCGGCTGGTCTCGTCGCATCTCCGCGGGTCACCCCAATCATCGTTGGTCCTGAAGGCCGATTCCACACAGACCGTGAACTTCGACGTTCAACTGAACACGAGCGGACGGTTCAGCGTGGACGTGGAGGTGACTTCGCCATCGGGGCGGGTCATCAACACGGGCAAGCTGATCGTCCGATCCACCGCCTACAACCGGTTCGCGCTGTTCATCACGATCGGTGCGGCGCTGCTTGCGCTGCTGGTGTGGGCCAGGAGGTTCGTGCCACGTCGGACCTCGTGACGCCGGATACGCCGGAAGGCGTCGACCTCCCGCCGGAGGACTCACAGGCCGCGTTCGTTCGAAACACCGCGGTGATGTCGGTGGGCACGGCGCTCTCCCGGGTGACCGGGTTCTTGCGCCTGTCGGCCATGGCCTATGCCCTGGGCATCGCCGAAACGCGCCTGGCCGACGCCTACAACATCGCCAACATCACACCGAACATCATCTACGAGCTGGCGCTGGGAGGGATCCTTTCGTCGGTCTTCGTCCCGGTCTTCGTGGAATGGCTTCAGTCCAGGGGGCGCGAAGCGGCGTGGGACGTGGCCCGCAAGGTGCTGGGCATCGCCGCCGTCTCGCTGTCCATCATCTGCGTCCTCGGCATCGTGCTGTCGCCCTGGATCATCCGCCTGTACACCGTGGGCGTGCCGGCCGGCCAGCGGCAGCTGGTCCAGGAACTGGCCTCGTTCTTCTTGCGCTGGTTCATGCCCCAGATCGTGTTCTACGGGATCGGCGCGGTGGCCACCGGGCTGCTGAACGCGCACCGGCGATTCGCCGTGCCCATGTTCGCTCCGATCCTGAACAACCTCATCGTCATCGCCACGTTCCTGACCTTCGCGGCGATGTCGCACCCAGGGCAGGCCGTCCTGGCCACGGGGCCGCAGAAGCTGGTGCTCGCCGTCGGCACCACGCTCGGCGTGGTGGCGATGACCGTCGCGCTGTGGCCGTCGCTCCGCCGCCTCGGGTTCCGGTTCCGGTGGCGGCCCCGGTGGCTCGACGAGGCCGTGATCCGGATCGCGCACCTGGCGAAGTGGGTGGTCGTCTACGTCGTCGCGAACCAGCTCGGATACCTGGTGGTCCTGATCCTCGCGGCTCGCGTGAAGGGCGGGTACACGGCGTACGCTGCGGCGTTCATACTGTTCCAGCTGCCGCACGCCATCTTCGTCGTGTCGGTGTTCACCGCGCTCCTCCCGGCCATGTCGTCGCGATGGGTGGACGGCGACCGGAGTGCCTTCCGTGAGCTCCTGGCCCGGGGGATCCGGTGGACCGCCGTCATCGTCGTTCCGGCCGCCCTCGGCTACCTGGTGCTAGCCGTTCCCATCGTTCGGCTCCTCCTCCAACACGGGGTGACCCGCCCGAGGAGCACCGATCTCGTGGCCGGCATCCTCGTGTTCTTCTCCCTCGGCCTGTTCTCGTTCTCCACGTTCCAGTTGCTGCTTCGGGCCTACTACTCGATGCAGGACACCAGGACGCCGGCGCTCGTGAACATCGCGGCCGTCGGGCTGAACGTGATCGTCGACCTCCTGTTCGTCTTGGCCCTGGGTATGGGGGTTCGGGGCCTCGCGCTCGGGCATGCCACGGCCTACACCTTCGGGTCGATCGCGCTGCTCGCCTTGATCCGGCGCCGGCTCGGCGGGATCGACGGGAGGCGGATCCTCTCCGGGCTGTCACGGACGTTCCTCGCCGGGGGGGTCACCGCAGGAGTGGCTTGGGTGGCGTCCGAGGCGATCGGGAGATGGGTCGGTACCAGCACCCTCGGCGGGCAGGCCGCCCAGGTCCTGGGGGCCGTGGCAGCCGGAATCCTGGCTTTCCTGGCGACGGCACTCATGTTGCGGGTGGACGAGGTCGATGTAGTGCGGAGGCAATTCGTGGCGAGGTGGCACCGATGAAGACAGCAGCCCTCCGAGACGAACGCGGGGTCATGAGAAGCGTCACCATCCTGTGGCTGGTGATCCTGGCGGCATTGGCCGTCGCCGGCTTCGACGCCGGCTCGATCGCGTTCACCCAGTACAAGGTGACGAACGCCGCTTCGGATGCGGCGCTGGAAGCGGCCACCGTCTTCAAGCAGACGGGTGACCGGAACGAGGCCTACAAGGCGGCCGTGCAGTCGGTAAAGAAGGACGCGCCGGATTCGCTGATCCCCGACAAGGACGGATTCTCCATCGACCCCCGGACCGGCAAGGCCACGGTCGTGGTGGTGAAGAGGGCCTCCACCCTGATCGCCGGGCGGATCGACTTCCTCGAATCCCTGGTCCGGGCGAAAGCCAAGGAGACCTCGGGCCCCCGGACCATCTGAAGGCCTCGACGATACGGGGGCCCGCCCGTTCGCCGCAGGTAGGGACGTAGACTCAGCGGATGAGGACCGAGCAACCGCCCACCGTGCTCGCCGGCCGCTATGCCTTGGAGCAGGAGCTGGGCACGAGCGGGACGGGCACCTCTTGGAGCGCCACCGACACCGTCCTCGACCGCCGCGTGGTCGTGAAGCTGATCAGTCAGGAGCTCGTCCGCCAACCAGCGTTCGCCGAACGACTCGACCTGGAGCTACGGATGGTGGCGCTGGCGTCGCATCGGGGCCTGGCCCGGCTCCTCGACACGGGGAGGGACGACGGCATCGCGTTCATCGTCCGCGAGCTCGTCGAGGGCGACAGCGCTCGGACCCTGATCGCCCGCGATGACACCGTTCCCGTGTGGTTGGGATCCGGCCTGGTACGTGGCGCGCTCGACGCGATCGCCGCCGCGCACGAGGCGGGCGTCCTGCATCTGGACCTGAAGCCGGAGAACGTCTTCCAGTGCATGGATGGGACGATCCGCGTCAGCGATCTCGGGTTCGGCGAGGCAGTCGTGCTTTCCCTGCCCCCGCCCGAGGCGATGGAGATCCTCCGGCCGGCGCCGATGGCACCCGAAACGGCCGCCGGAGGGCCGCCGGACGTTCGAACCGACGTCTGGGCGACGGGCGCGCTGCTGTACGAGGTCCTCATCGGCCGCCCGCCGGCGTCCGGTGACGATTCCCCGAGGAACCACCGGTCGGACGTTACCCGCAAGCTGGACGACGTCGTGCGACGGGCGCTGGCGCCGGAGCCGGACGACCGTTTCGCCACCGCCGTCGAGTTTGGAGCCGCGCTCCGCGACGCGACCGGGAGGGCCACGGAGCGGATGGCGGCGCCGGCGCGCCGGTCGGGGCCCCAGGACACCGCGGTCGTCGCACCGGCGCCGACGGCACCGCCCCGGCCCTCGATCATCCGGACGTGGCTCGTCGTGCCGCTCCTCGTGGTGCTGATCGCGGCGATCGCGCTGGGAGCCGGGTTGTGGCTCGGCAAGCTCGAGGTGGGCGGACCGGTCGGCATCCGACCGGCCGAGGAGAATTCGGCGCCCGCCACTCGGGTCCTCGAGTTCAAAAGCGTCGCCGCGGTGGACCCGTACGGTGACGGCCACGAGAACGACTCGGGCCTCCCCTTGGTCGACGACGATGACCCCCTCACCGCGTGGAAGTCCGAGAACTACTTCGACGGAACCTTGAACAAGGCCGGCATGGGGATGCTGTTCGATTTCGAGGCTCGGAGAACGGTGACTGGCTTCCGGCTCCAGACCCCGTACCCGGGATATCGGTTCGCCGTGGTCGTGGGGAACGACCTGTCCGCCATGATCGCCAGCGCCCGTCCCAGCTTCACCGCCACCGACGACATGCGCGACTCGATCGAGCCCGCGACCGGACGGTACGTCCTGTTGTGGATCACCACCGTGGTCCCCACCGACGACGGCAACCGCGCGGAGGTGGGCGAGTTCGAGGTGGTGGGACCGGCCTGATGCCGGGAGAGGAGCGCGACGAGGACCTGGTGCGTCGCGCGGTGGACGGGGACAGGGCCGCGTTCGGGATCATCGTGGAGCGCCACGAGCGCCGCGTGTACAACCTGGCGCTGCGGATGACTGGGCGCGAGGAGGACGCTCGCGATGCCACCCAGGACGCCTTCCTCGTGGCGCTTCGCAAGCTCGCGTCGTTCCGAGGCGAGGCCGCATTCACCACGTGGTTGCATCGGGTGACCGTGAACGCCTGCTATGACCTGCTCCGCAAGAGAAGCCGGACCCCGCTCCTCAGCATGGCCGACGATCACGAGCCGGAGCCACCGGCGTGGCCCGATCACGCCGACGCCACCGACCTGTCGATCGACGTCCAGCGAGCCCTGCTCGCCGTCCCGGAGGACTACCGGGTGGTGATGATCCTCCACGACGTGCAGGACCTGCCGTATGAGGAGGTCGCCGCGATCGTCGGGATCCCGGTGGGCACGGTGAAGTCGCGCCTGCACCGGGGTCGGGTGGCGCTGGCCCGGACCCTTCGAGGCGGTCCGGTGCGGGAACGTCCGGAGCCGGCGGGACCGTCAGACGAGGCGAGATCCAGATGACCCACCCCGAGGAGCAACTCTCCGGCTACGTCGACGGCACGCTCGGAACCGACGAGCGGGCCGAGGTCGACGCGCACCTGGCGACCTGCGCCACCTGCCGGGAAGAGATCGAGCTGTCGACCCGGGCAGTGACCATGCTCCGCGAGCTGCCGGAAATGCCCGTCCCGTTCGGAACGACGAGACCCGTGATGGCGGAGGCCGGGAAGGAGCGGACGTCGCGGACCCGTCCTTCCTGGGGCGGCAGAACGCAGTGGGCCGCCGGGCTGGCCGCCGCGGCGGTCCTGGTCGCGGTGGTCGCCGTGGCCCTGCCACGCGTCGGACAGGTGGCTCCAGTTGAATCGGCTGCGGGCGGCGGCGCCCAGGCGACACCCAAGGCGGCACCGGGCATGGAGGCGGCGACTTCCGGTGCGGTGCCCCTGGAGCTCCAGCCGAACGCCGACTACGACGCCACGAAGCTCGAGCGATTGGCGGATTCCTCGGCTCAGCGGGCGGGCTCCCAGACCACCCTGGTCGCGCCGTCGGCCGCGGATGCTTCGGCGGCCAAGGCCGAGGGCGCCACGGCCTGCCTGGCCAGTCCCGGCGGCCTGACCGGCCGTGACCGGCTGCTGCGGCTGATCCAGGCCACGTTCCAGGGCCGGCCGGCTTACATCGGCGTCTACCTCCAGCAGCCCGGCGCCGACCAGCCTGCCGATCGCATCGTGATCTGGGTCGTGGCCAGGCAGGACTGTTCCACCCTCTCCTTCTCATTCAAGCGCCTGTAGCCCTCCTCGCGGTTATGCCCACCCGAGCCTGGAAGCTTCGAGCGAACACTCGTAGAGTTGTCGGTCGTGAGGTACCGGGTCGAAGCGGTCGCGGCGGCCTGTGACGTCTCGGTCGACACCGTTCGCTACTACCAGTCGAAGGGCCTGCTCCCCCCGCCCGGGAGGGAAGGCCGGGTCGCCTGGTATGGGTCGGAGCACGTGGAGCGGATCCGCGAGATCCGGGCCCTTCAACGGAAGGGCCTCACGCTCGCGGCGATCAAGCGGGTCGTCGACGGCGGCCTGGGACGGGTCGACGCGGACCTCGCCGCCGCCGTCGCCGCCGCCCAGGAGGGAGAGGGGCATGAAGGTTTGCTGTCCCTCGATCAGTTCGCTGCAGCGAGCGGCGTGCCGGCGTCGCTGATCCAGGCCGTCGAGCGTGAGGGCATCCATCTGTCCCGCCCGGTCGACGGCGAGGAGCGCTACGCCGCGGCCGACATCCAGACGGTCCGGGCCGCCCTGAAGCTCCTCGAGTTCGGCCTTCCGCTCGGGGAGCTACTGTCGCTCGCTCGGCAGACACACGAGGCCATGCTCGGACTGGCCCAGCGAGCGGTCGAGCTGTTCGACGATCACGTGCGAAAGCCCATCCGCGATACGGCTGCCTCGGACGAGGAGGCGGCGACCCGGCTCGTCGAGGCGTTCCGGTCGTTGCTCCCCGCCGTCACCGATCTCGTGGCGAACCATTTCCGCCGGGTCCTGCTCCGCGTGGCCGAGGACCACATCGAACGTGTCGGCGAGTCCGCCGAGGTGGAGGCGACTCGGGCGGAGTCCCAGCGCATGGGCCGTACCGTTCCGTGAGGGACGAGGGCCTGCCGCAGGGGGAGGAGAAGGGCCGCCGCGTCCGGGACATGTTCGATGCCATCGCCGGCCGCTACGACCTGGTGAACCGGGTGATGACGTTCGGGATGGACGTCGGGTGGCGGCGACGGGCCGTTCGCCAGCTCCGGTTGCCCGGTGGGGCCTTGGTCGCCGACCTGGCCTGCGGAACGGGCGACCTCTGCCGGGAGCTTTCGCGCGACGGATACCGGGCCGTAGGGTTCGACTTCTCCCTCGGCATGCTGGCGAAGGCCACCACCGACGTGCCGCTGGTCCAGGCAGACGTCCTTCGCCTGCCACTGGCAGATCGATCCGTCGATGGCGCCACCTGTGGGTTCGCCCTGCGAAACGTCGTGGACCTGGACGCGTTCTTCGCCGAGATCGCCAGGGTGGTCCGGCCGGGTGGGCGAGTATCGCTCCTCGAGGCCTCGCAACCGGACGGCGCGCTGATGCGGGCGGGACACGCCGTGTACTTCCGGCGGATGGTACCGATGATCGGGGGCCTGTTATCAGACCGCGATGCCTACGCGTATCTGCCCAAGTCGATGGCCTACCTCCCGCCGGTGACGGAGATGGTCACCGCCGTCCGGGACGCCGGGTTCCCCGACGCCGAGCACGTTCCACTCTCCGGAGGAATCGCGCAGGTGCTGGCGGGGACGCGAGCGTGAGGTGCACGAGGGGAACGCCAGCGTGCGGGGTACTGGGGGTACGGCGCACATGAGAGGGACGTGAGCACGACTCCCGCGCTCGTGGCCAAGGCCCGCAAGCTCGGGCCCGCGTTCGACCTCCTGGCGAACTATCGGGCGGGCGGGTTCTTCTTCGAGCGGTCCGGCCTGGGCCTCGCGGGGATGGGCGTGGCCGGCCGGATCAGCTCGAAGGCAGGCCCGGAGCGCATCCTGCGCCTGGCCCGGCTGACCACCGAGGCCCTCCGCGCGATCCATCGGGAGGGCGAAGGCCCTCCACCGATCGCTGTGGCCGCGATCCCCTTCGACGATCGGTGGGGGGCCGACGCGACGGTCCCATCTCGAGTCGTGGCCCGCCACGTGCCCGGCGAGACCTGGGAGCTCGACGTGTTCCCCGAAGGGTTCGCGGCGCCCGATGCCGAGCGCGAGGGATGGACGGGCCGGGCGGTCCCCCATGACGCCTTCCCCGACATCCAGCTTCGTCCAGACCCCGAGCCCGACGACTACTCGGAAGCAGTCGCCCGCGCGGCGAAGCGCATCCGGGCGGGGAGCCTACGAAAGGTGGTCCTGGCCCGAACGCTCCTCGTCGATGCGGAACGAGCGCTCGACGCAAAGCAGCTGTTGTGGCGTCTTCGAGCGGTGGACCCCGACTGTTACGCCTTCGCCTCGCCCGAGCCTCCCCCAGACCTCGCGCGGCCTAGCGGCATCCTGGTCGGTGCCAGCCCGGAGCTGCTGGTGACGCGTCGCGGTCGGGAGGTCCGGGCAACCCCCCTCGCCGGGTCAGGGCCGCGATTCGGGAACTTCAAGCGGGATCAGATCTCCGCGCGCCGGCTCCTCTCCTCGGAGAAGGATCGTGAGGAGCACGCGGTGGTGGTCGAGGACGTGGCTCGGGTGCTCGGCGGGTACTGCGACGGCCTCACCCGCCCGTTGGAGCCCGAGCTCATGGGAACGGCCAACGTGTGGCACTTGGCCACGCCGTTCGCCGGTCGGCTTCACGACCCGTCGGTGACCGCCCTGGACCTCGTGGCCGCTCTGCATCCCACGCCGGCAGTGTGCGGGACCCCGCGGGAGGAGGCCCGGGAGGCGCTCTCACAACTCGAGTCAATCGATCGGGGATGCTACGCCGGGCCTGTGGGGTGGGTCGACGCGAACGGCGACGGTGAGTGGGCCATCGCGCTTCGGTGTGCCGAGATCACCGGCACGACCGCGCGGTTGTTCGCCGGAGCCGGGATCGTGGCGGACTCGGTTCCCGAGGAAGAGCTCGACGAGACCGAGGCGAAGTTCCGGGCGCTGCTGGACTCGCTCCGCTGGGGTTAGGTGGTGATGGTCGCGCCTCGCCGTCGGCGGAGCAGGAAGCGCGTCGCCAGGGCACCGGCGGCTCCCGCCGCGGCCCCAAACACAAGCGCCGGCAGCAGCGTGGGCTCATAGGTCCCGGTGCCCGAATAGTCGATCCCGAGGATGTTCGTGCACGTCGTGTGAGATGTCGCGACCGGCGAACCGGCCGTCACCGCGGTAGCCGTGGATGTGCAACCGAGCGGCGCGATCAGCAGATAGCCCAGCACGAAGACCCACACCCCGACGAGCGTCGGCCACAGCACCTCATGGCGGCTGCGCCATGGGGACACGACCATCATGGCGATGCCCGTCAACAGGAAGGGCGCGCCGATGCCGAACAACGCGAGATAGCCGAACCCCACGAGGACGACGGCCACACCCCAATAGGCCGCCGTGCCCCCCCGATTGCGCTGCGGAACCGAACGCTCCATCACAGAGGCATAGTACGTCGACGCCGAGCCTGAGCCTCGAGTGCCGAGGCCACCGCGGCATCCACCTCGTGATGCCGGGCGAGGTTCAAGTCGCGATCGGACGGCACCTCGACGATCCACACCCCCCCGGACCGGGACGCCTCGATCACGGTCCGGCCGAGTTCCGCCCCCCGTTCCACCAGGGCGTGTTGGGCTCCCGCCCCCGCGGCCACCTTGGACAGGTCCAGGCCGTGCGGGGTGACGAACAGGTCGGCGAACTCCGGAAGCCTGCGTTGCTCCAGGAACGAGAAGATGGCGCCGCCGTCGTTGTTCGGCACCACGAAGACCGCATCGTCCCCTCGGCCGGCGCTCCACAGGAGACCGCTCGCGTCGTGCAGGAGCGTCAGGTCCCCCATCAATGCGAAGGTCGAAGCGCCCGACGCCGCGATGCCGAGCGCCGTCGAAACGAACCCGTCGATCCCGCTGGCCCCGCGGTTCCCCAACACGCGGAGGCCGGGGCGCGGACGCATGTAGGCGTCCAGGTCTCGGGCAGGCATGCTCGAGCCGACCACGAGGGTGGCACCTACGGGAAGTGACGCCGGGAGGTCGCGGGCCGCGCGCCCCTCGAACGGCTCCTCCCACGAGTCCACCAGGTCGTCCACGGCCCGACGGGCGCTGCGGTCGGCCTCCTCCCACTCGCGCCACCACGCCGAGTCCTCGCGCGACTCGATCCGTTTGAGGAGCGCGCGCGAGAGCGAGGCCGGGTCAGCCTCCAACCGGAGCGAAGCGTGACGAGCCGGGTCGGCCACCAGCCGGTCGGGGTCGATGATGATCAAGCGCTTCGAGTCGGCGACGAACGCGAGACCGGCGCGTGACGTCGGCGCCGCCCCGACCTGGACGACTAGGTCGGGCACGTGGGTGGAAAGGAAGGACTCGCTGGCCAGGAGGAACGCCCCCGCGGAAAGCGCCCCGGGGATCCGAAGGCCCGATGTCGGCTCGGCGATCAGCGGCCACCCCAGGGTTCGGGCCAGATCGACGACCGGGAGGGCGTCCCGACGGAGCGACCCGGCGAGCAGCACCCCTCGCTCCACTCCCATCATCCGCTCGGCGAGCGTCTCGACGTCCGTGCGTCGGGTTCGAGCCCCGGCACGCCCCGACCCGGGAGAGCGAGAGTCGAGGTGACCGATCTCGACGTGGTCCCCAGAAGGCACGAGGGGCTCCCGGAACGGCAGATTGACGTGCGTGGGGCCCGGGGGGTGTCGCCGAGCCACGTCGGCCGCCGCCAAGCCCAATGCGAACCACTGCGAGACGTCGGGATGTTCGCCGGGCACGCCGGCATCGACGAACCGCTTCACGTACCCACCGAACAGCTCTCGTTGATCGATGGTTTGGTTCGCGCCCACGCCGTGAAGCTCGGCAGGGCGATCCGCCGTGAGGAGCACCAGTGATGTGCGCGACATCGACGCCTCCACCACCGCGGGGAACAGGTTGGCGGCCGCGGTCCCGGAGGTGCACGCCACGGCCACCGGCCTCGCCGTGGCTTTGGCCAGGCCGAGCCCGAAAAACCCCGAGGATCGCTCGTCGAGATGAACGTGCACCGACACGTCAGGGTGGCGAGAGAGCGCGAGCGCGAGAGGGGTCGAGCGCGAGCCCGGTGAAACGCAGACGTGCTCGAGCCCCTGCGACACGAGCCCGTCGACCAGGGCGCTCATGCATGCCAGCGCGACGTCTCCTTCGGTTCGGGCGCTCATCACGCGGTCGCCGCGAGCCACAGTCCCAACGCGAGTAGGGCTCCGAATACCAGCTGGAGCTGGGCCGTGCCGACGAGGACCGGGACGAGCGCGCGGCCCTCCGCGCTCCCCACGGCCTCCACCGGGCCGATGGCGAGCGGCCAGGCCGCCAGCGCGAGGAGCGCCCATTGCGACAGGCCGTATCCCGCATCCGCGATGCCCGTTGCCACTCCGAGGACGATCGTGGCGAAGGCCGCAACGACCAGCGCTCGATACAGCGCTCGGGCTCGCCGGTCACCCAGCCGGACGGCCAGCGTCCGCTTCCCGGCCACACTGTCCGTCGAGATGTCCCGCACGTTGTTGGCCTCCAGGATGGCGACGGCCAGGAACCCCATGGCCGCCGAGGACCACCAAGCGGCCGCCGGGATCCGTTCGGCCTGCACGTAGGCCGTCCCGGCGGTAGCCATCAGGCCGAAGAACGCGAACACCATGACCTCGCCGAGGCCGAGCGAGCCGTACGGACGGGGACCGCCCGAGTAGAACCACAGCGCGAGCATGGCCGCCGCGCCGATGGGGATCAGCCACAGGCTCGTCGCCACGGCGAGCGCCAGCCCGGCCACTCCGGCCACCGCGATCGACGCCAGCGCAGCGAGGAGCACCGACCGGGGAGATGCCACGCCCGACGACGTCAATCGCTGGGGTCCCTGACGCTCATGGGTGTCGATCCCGCGCATGCCGTCCTGATAGTCGTTGGCGAAATTCACCCCGATCTGCAGCCCCAGGCCCACCGCCAACGCCGCGAGCGTCCGCCACACCGAGGCTCGCCCCGCGGCCGCCGTCCCCACCACCACCGGGGCCACGCTCGCGACCAGGGTCCGCGGACGCGCCCCGTTCACCCAGTCCGTGAGGTCGGTCACGGCCTCCTCGGGAACCTGCCGAAGTCCGGCGGGCGCTTCTCCAGGTAGGCGTCGCGCCCCTCCTGCGCCTCGTCCGACATGTAGTAGAGGAGTGTGGCGTCCCCGGCCAGCTGCTGGATCCCGGCCAACCCGTCGACGTCGGCATTGAATCCCGCCTTGATCAGCCGAAGCGCGAGCGGGCTCATCGACAGGATCCGCCGGCACACCTCGACCGTCTCCTCCTCCAGCTTCTGGAGCGGCACGACGCGGTTCACCAAGCCCCACTCGAGCGCCGACCTCGCGTCGTACTGCTCGCACAGGAACCAGATCTCCTTGGCCCGCTTCAGGCCGATGGTTCGAGCAAGCAGGCCGCTGCCGTACCCGGCGTCGAAGGACCCGACCGTTGGTCCGGTCTGCCCGAACCGCGCGTTGTCGGCCGCGATCGACAGGTCGCAGACCAGATGCAGGACGTGACCGCCGCCGATGGCGTACCCCGCAACCATGGCGATGACCGGCTTGGGCAGCCGCCGGATCTGGACCTGGAGATCAAGGACGTTCAGCCGTCCGACCCCCTTCTCGTCCCGGTATCCGTCGTCTCCTCGGACCCGCTGGTCTCCACCGGAACAGAAGGCGTCCGGGCCCTCGCCGGTGAGGATGATGACGCCGACCTGGGGATCGTCTCGGGCTCGCTCGAACGCCTCCGAGAGCTCGGACAGGGTCGTGGGGCGGAAGGCGTTTCGGACCTCCGGCCGGGAGATGGTGACCTTGGCCATCCCCTCGGCCGCCTCGTACCTGATGTCCTCGTACTGTCCCGACCGCTGCCACTGCACCATAGGACCGGCCACTCCTAGAGCGTCCACTCGAACGGTTCAGGCTAGCCTATCTCACATGCCGAGCCCCACGACCCCAGACCTTCGACCGCGCGACCTAGTGGCGGTCACGCTCCCGCCGGGTCGGGACTGGGCCGGCATCGTGGGGAAGGTGTGGGAGGTCGGCGCGGCCATGTTCCCGGTGGACCACCGATTCCCGACATCCCTGTCTCGAGACCTGATGGACCGGGCGACACCCACGATCATCGTCGATGCCGACGGGTGGCATCGGCCCGGCTCGGGCCGGCCGGTTGGAGACGGAGTGGCTCTCGTGGTCCACACCTCCGGCACCGGAGGCGCCCCCAAGCTCGTCCAGTTCGACCGACCGGCTATCGACGCCGCCGTGGCCTCCTCGACCCTGGCCCTGGAGGCCTCACCTCACGACCCGTGGCTGTGCTGCCTTCCCCTGGCCCACGTCGGTGGGCTCCTGGTGTTGCTCCGGTCCATCCTGGTCGGGGCCCCGGTCACCATCCATTCCGGGTTCGACCCCGAGGCCATCGCCGCCGAGGCGGACTCGGCCTTCGTGTCGCTCGTTCCCACGATGCTGGTCCGCCTCCTCGACGCCCACGCCGACATGTCGCACTTCCGGGCCATCCTGGTGGGCGGGGCGACCGTGCCGGCGTGGCTGGCCGACCGAGCCCGAGCCGAAGGGGCGCACGTGATCGAGACGTACGGCCTGACCGAGAGCTGTGGCGGGGTGGTGTACGACGGCCGCCCCCTCCCCGGGACCGAGGTGAGGATCGACGGTGCCGGAGGGATCCAACTCCGCGGCCCCACCGTGATGCGTGGCTACCTCGATGACGCGGAAGGGACTGCGGGCGCGTTCGCCGACGGTGGATGGCTCCGGGCGGGTGACGCCGGATGGATCGACGGCCAGGGCAGGCTCCGGGTGACCGGCCGACTCGACGACCTCATCAACACCGGCGGCGAGAAGGTCTGGCCGGCGGAGGTGGAAGCCGTCCTCCAGGGCCACCCGGGGGTCGCCGAGGTCGCGATCGTCGGTCGGCCCGACCCCGAGTGGGGTCAGCGCGTGGTGGCGTACGTGGTCCCTGCGGACCCGAGCGCCCCGCCCTCCCTCGAGGCGCTCCGGGGCCACGTGGCCGCGTCTCTCCCTCGCCACTCGGCCCCTCGTCAGCTCGTCCTAGTCCCGGAAGGATTGCCCCGCACCGCTTCCGGGAAGGTCCGCCGGGCTGCGCTGGCCTGACGCAGAAGGGGAAGCTCGGGGAATAGGAGGCGGTTATCCCTATGGGAGAATGGAGTCGAAGGTGGCCGACGAGCGCAACGTGATCGTCCTCGGATCGGGGCCTGCCGGCTATACGGCGGCCCTGTACGCGGCCCGTGCCGACCTGGAGCCCCTCGTCCTAAAGGGTGTCGACGCGGGTGGTCAGCTGATGCTGACCATGGACGTCGAAAACTACCCCGGCTTCCCCGGTGCCATCCTCGGCCCGGAGCTCATGGACGCCATGGAGAAGCAGGCCTCTCGCTTCGGCGCCGAGATGCTGCATCAGTCCGCGACGCGGGTGGACCTGTCCGCCCGCCCCTTCGGAGTGTGGGCCGGGGACCAGGAGTGGCGGGCCCGGACCCTGGTCATCGCCACCGGCGCATCGGCGAAATGGCTGGGCGTGCCGGGTGAGCAGCGGCTCCTGGGCCGCGGCGTCTCGGCCTGTGCCACCTGCGACGGGTTCTTCTTCCGAGACCGGGACCTGGTGGTGGTCGGTGGCGGGGATACCGCGATGGAAGAGGCCACGTTCCTCTCCAAGTTCGCCTCGAACATCTCGATCGTGCACCGCCGGGACGAGTTCCGGGCGTCGAAGATCATGCAGGACCGGGCCCTGTCGAACCCGAAGATCTCGGTGATCTGGGATTCGGTCGTCGAGGAGATCGAGGGCGACGGCGCGGTCACGGGCGTTCGCCTTCGGAACGTCAAGACCGATGAGGTCACCGGTCATGGGACGGACGGCGTCTTCGTGGCTATCGGCCATACACCCAACACGGCCCTGTTCCGGGATCAGGTGGAGTTGACCGACGAGGGCTACATCGTGGCGGACGAGCCGAGCACCGCGACCAACGTTCCCGGCGTGTTCGCCGCGGGCGACGTCACCGACCGGGTGTACCGTCAGGCGGTGACCGCGGCCGGACAGGGGTGCAAGGCAGCTATGGACGCCGAGCGGTTCCTGGCAACCGAGGCGCACGAGCGCCGCGATGGGTAGACGAATCCGAGGCCGGGCCGGCGCGTTCAAGGGGAACGGGCGGGCCCCGAGGAGACGAAAGGAACGGAGTTGGCAGAGATCGGTGACGTAACGGACCAGGACTTCGAGGAACGCGTGCTGAAGTCCGATGAGCCCGTGCTGGTGGATTTCTGGGCCGAGTGGTGTGTGCCCTGCCACATGGTCTCGCCGGTGGTCGAGGAGATCGGCCAGGAGAAAGGCGAGTCCTTGCGGGTGGCCAAGCTGAACATCGACGAGAACCCAGAGGTCACCCGGCGGTACGGGGTCATGAGCATCCCCACCCTCATGCTGTTCAAGGGCGGGGAGGAGAGGGCCCGCGTGGTCGGAGCACGGGGCAAGGAAGCCCTGCTCCGGGAGATCGATCCGCACCTGGCGGCGTAGTCGGGTCGGCGGTCGCGATCTCCTGGACGGGCCCGCCCCGGCCGCCCGTACACTTCGCACGTGAAGATCATCCGTCGAGGGGATCGGGGCGAGGCCGTCCGCGACATCCAACGTCGCATTCTCGACGTCGGACTGCGGATCGAGCCGAACGAGCTCGAGGGCCGATTCGGCCCTTCCACCGAAGAGGCGGTGAAGGCCTTCCAACAACGCCGAGGACTCCCCTCGGACGGGATGATCGGTCCCGACACGTGGGGCGAGCTGGTTGAGGCCGGATACCGGCTGGGCGACCGGGTCCTGTACCTTCGTTCTCTGTCGTTCCAGGGAGACGACGTCCGCGAGCTCCAGAAGCGGCTGAACGCCCTGGGGTTCGATGCGGGACGTGAGGACGGTATCTTCGGTTCGCGAACCGCCGCCGCCGTGGCGGAGTTCCAGCACAACGTGGGCAGCGCTTCCGACGGCATCGTTGGCCCGGACACGATCGGCTCCATCGAACGGCTCCGGCCCGCGCTGGAGGGCCCCAGCCGGGCCGTGGTCCGCGAGGCCGAGGACGTTCGTCGCATCGAGGAGGAGCAGACGTTGGTCGGCTCCTGTGTGGCGATCGATCCCGGCCATGGCCCCGATGACCCCGGCATCGTCGGTCCGAGCGGTTTGTCCGAATCGGAGGCCACGATGTTGATCGCCGCGGACCTTGCCGCCGAGCTCGGAGCGCGCGGCGCGCACCCCACGATCCTGCGGACCGACCACGATGCTCCCTCCCCCAGCGAACGTGCTCTCGCGGCCAACGAGCTCGGTGCGTCCGTGTGCATCTCGATCCATCTGAACGGCGGTGAACCGACCGCCGAGGGCGCCACATGTTTCTACTACGGCACCCAGGCGACCTACTCGCCGGCGGGGCAGCGCCTGGCCGAGGTGATCCAGGAGGAACTGGCGGCTCGGACGGGGCTGATGGACGGCAGAACACATCGCCTCGCTGTGGCCATGCTCAGGGAGACCAGGATGCCTGCCGTTCAGGTCGAGCCGTGCTTCCTCACCAATCCGAGGGAGGAGGCCATGCTCACCGACCCGGTCTCCCGGCGCTTGCTGGCGGCAGCCATCGCGGTGGGCGTCCAACGGTTCTTCGGGACCGTCGAGTCCGCGGCCGGCCGGCGCTCGGCGGGCGGCTAGTCCAGGGAGGCCAGTGCTCGCAGCCCCGCGGGCCAGCTGACCGCGAGGGCTTCGATCAGCGCCGGCTTCGGCGATCGCCGGCCAGCGCCGCCATAACAAGCCCGAGGAGGATCCCCAGGACCGCGGCCTTCAAGGCGCGAGCTACCTCGTCGGAGGAGGGGGCGTTCGTGCAACGATTGTAGGTCCGCGGACGCATCCGGCGCGAGGGCGCCGGACGGCGCGGGGACGGGGGCCGACCGATGCGCTTCTGCCTGATGATCGAGGGCCAGGAAGGGATCACCTGGAAACAGTGGCTGGCCCTGTCCGAGGCCTGCGAGCGGCTTGGGTTCGACGGCCTGTTCACCTCCGACCACTACTTCTCGGTCATGGGAGCGGCCGGCCGCGGGTCGTCCGATGCCTGGACGGCGTTGGCCGCGGTGGCCGCCCGCACCGAGCGCCTCCGCCTCGGCACACTCGTCTCGCCGGTGACGTTTCGCCTTCCGACGGTGTTGGCCAAGGTGGCCACGACCGTCGACCACATCTCGGCGGGGCGCGTGGAGATCGGCATGGGAGCCGGCTGGTGGGCCGAGGAGCACCGGACCCATGGCATCCCATTTCCTCCCACGAACGAGCGGATGCAGATGCTGGAGGAGCAGCTCGAGATCGTCCACGGGCTCTTGTCGGACGAGGTTTTCTCGTTCCGTGGCGCGCACTACGCACTTCAAGACTGCCGGTTCGTCCCCAAGGGCGTGCAGCGTCCGCACCCGCCGATAATCGTGGGTGGCAAGGGCGGACCACGCATCTCGCGCCTGGTGGCCAGGTGGGCGGACGAGTTCAACACGCATGGGGGACCGCCGAAGGAGGTCGGCGACCGAGTCACCCGGGTGCGCGAGGCCGTGGACGCGGTGGGCAGGGAACAGGGCACCGTGACGACGTCGTTCATGACGTGGGTCTGCGTCGGGGCCGACGAGGCATCGTTCCGGGAACGGGTCGAGCGGGCGCGCCGGCTCGACCCCGATGCCGGTTCGTTCGATGATTTCCTCGCAGACCTGAAGAGCGACTGCATCGTGGGTACCCCCGACCGGGCTGCCGAACGACTGTCGGAGTACGCCGCCGCCGGCGTCCAGCGCGTGTTCCTGAACCATCTGCTCTTCGACGACGTGGACACGTTGGAACTCTTGGCCCGCGAGGTCTTCCCTCGCGTGACCGGCTGACCCAGTTCGGCGCCGTCGCTCCCCGACCCCGGCCGGGCCGTTGCTACCATGGGCAGCCCATGGCCGAGTTCAACGTCGATCCCTATGTCGATCTCTATGCCCGACGAACGTCCGGGATGTCGGCATCAGAGGTCAGGGCGCTGTTCGCCGTCGCCTCCAGGCCGGAGGTGGTCTCGCTCGCCGGCGGCATGCCGTACGTGCGGGCGCTCTCGACCGACGACGTGATCGACGTCGTCGAGTCCGTGCTGGCCGAACACGCCGACGCCGCGCTCCAGTACGGCGCCGGCCAGGGCACGCCCGCCCTTCGCGCACGTCTCGCCGCGTTGATGAACGAGGAGGAGACCGAGGCCGACCCCGAGGATTTCGTCGTGACCACCGGAGCGCAGCAGGCACTCGACCTGATCGCCAAGGTCCTCATCGATCCCGGTGACGAGATCGTGGTAGAGGCTCCCGCATACGTCGGCGCGCTGTCGGCCTTCAGCGCGTACGAGCCTCGCTTCGTGCAGATCGAGCTCGACGACGACGGCATGATCGTCGAGGACCTCGAGGACGCGCTGGTGAAGGGGGTCCGTCCGAAGTTCGTGTACACGGTCCCCACCTTCCATAACCCGGCCGGCGTGACCATGTCGCGATCGCGACGGGAGCGGCTAGTCGCCCTGTGCCGTGAGGCTCGAATCCCGATCGTGGAGGACAACCCGTACGGGCTCCTGCGCTTCGAGGGTGAACGCCAACCCACCCTTCGGTCTCTGGATCCGCACAACGTGATCTACGTGGGAACCGTGTCCAAGGTGTTCTCACCCGGCGTGCGAGTGGGCTGGGCGGTGGCCGAACCCGGCCTCCTCCAGCGCCTCGTCCTGGCCAAGGAGGCGGCCGACCTGTGCGGCAGCTCGTTCACCATGCTGGTCACGGAGCGGTATCTCTCCGGCGATCGGTGGCGGGTCAACCTCGAGCGACTGGTCGGCATGTACCGAAGTCGCCGGGACGCCATGCTCGAGGCCCTGGTCGAGCACTTCCCGGCTGACGCGTCCTGGACCCACCCGGGCGGTGGGTTCTTCGTGTGGGTCACCCTTCCCCCCTACCTCGACACCCAGGCCATGCTTGCTGCCGCGGTGGAGCGGCGGGTGGCCTACGTTCCGGGAACGGCTTTCTATCCGGACGGACGCGGCCGGAACACGATGCGCCTGGCGTTCTGCTACCCGACCGAGGACGACATCGCCGAGGGGGTGCGGCGACTCGGACTGCTCCTCACCGACGAGGAGGAGCTGTACCGGTCGCTGTCGGGATGAGCCAGCGGATCGCGGTCCTTGCCGGCGGCCGCTCGCCGGAACGAGAGGTGTCGCTCCGCTCCGGACACCGGGTGATGACCGCGCTTCGGTCCAGGGGCTACGACGCCTTCGTCCTCGACCCCGGCGAAGAACCCTTCTTCGAAACACTTTCCGCTGCAAGGGTTTCCGCATGCTACGTGGCATTGCACGGCAAGGACGGCGAGGATGGAACGGTTCAGCGCCTACTCGAGCTCCTGGGGGTCCCCTACACGGGGACGCCGCCGTTCCCTTGCCAGATCGCGTTCGACAAGGTCCTGGCCAAGGAGACCATGCATGCGGCCGGCGTTTCCACGCCCCCCTGGGTGACGGTCCAGGCCGCGGCGCTCCGTGACCTCGCGGCGGGCCCCATCCTTCATCAGGTGGCCGAGCTTGTCGGCCTGCCGGCGGTGGTGAAGCCGTCCAGGGCGGGGTCCGCCATGGGTCTGTCGTTCGTGGATCGCGAGGCGGATCTTCCCCACGCCGTGATGAGCGCGCTCGCCTTCGCCAAGGCCGTTGTCGTGGAGCGCAGGATCGATGGGACGGAGGTCGCCGCCTCCATGGTGGGATCTCCGCAGGACCCTCTTCCTCTAGTCGAGGTGGTCCCCAAGTCCGGCGTATTCGACTACGCGGCCAGGTACACCCCGGGTGCCACCGAGTACTTCGCCCCCGGTCGCCTCGCTCCCGAAGTGACCGCGGCGTGCCACCAGGAGGCCACTCGGGCGTTCGTCACGCTTGGCCTGCGCGACGTCGGTCGGGCGGACATCATGGTCGACACCCGAGGGACCCCCTGGATCGTCGACGTGAACACGTCGCCGGGGATGACCGACACGAGCCTCCTGCCGATGGCCGCGCAGTCCGCTGGGCTGGGATTCCCGGATCTGTGCGAGCGGATCGTCCAACTGGCCCTGTCGCGGGCCACTGCCACAGACGACGTGAGCAGCTAGTTTGCCCTAGTTGCTCGGTGCCAGCCCCGGCCCCGAGCCGATGATCTCCGACACGATCCGCTCGAGGTCGTCGGCCGAGCCGAACTCGATGACGATGCGGCCGCGCTTCCTTCCCATCTGGATCGACACCCGGGTTGCGAGCTGCTCCGACAGGATCTCCTCCACCTCGGCGAGGGAGATCCCCTCACGGCGCGGCGTCACGCGGGCCGTCGTGGGCTCGGTGGGCGGTTGGTCGACGAACCTGCGTACCACTTCCTCCACATCGCGGACCGAGAGCTCCTCCGCAGCGGCCCGAAGGGCCAGGGACCGCTGGGCCTCGCCGTCCCCCAGGGCCAGGAGGGCCCTGCCGTGACCGGCCTGGATCCTCCCCTGGGCCAGGAGCTGTTGGACGTCGGCCGGCAGGCCAAGCAGCCGGACGGTGTTAGCCACGTGTGAGCGGGACACGCCCAGCCGCTCGGCCAGGGTCTCCTGCTTGAGCTCGAGCTCCTCGAGCAGCTCACGGAACGCCTCGGCCAACTCGATGGGGTTCAGATCCTCCCGGTGGATGTTCTCGATGAGCGCCTCCCGGAGGGACTCGGTGTCGTCGCTCTCCCGGACCACAGCCGGGATGGTGGCCAGACCGGCTGCTTTGGCCGCCCGAAGGCGCCGCTCCCCCGCGATCAGCTCGAACCCGGTGTCTCCCCGCCGAACGACGATGGGCTGAAGGACCCCCACCTCCCTGATGGAGACGGCCAGGGCATCCAGGGACTCGTCCTGGAAGGTGGTCCTGGGCTGGCGGGGGTTGGGACCGATTGCCCCCACGGGGATCTCCAGCAGCCCCGCACCCTCCTCGACCGCGCCCGGGATCAGCGCCGACAACCCTCGTCCCAGCCCCCCTCGCTTCATCCCCTGCCTCCCTTTCGAAACAGGCTCCATCGACGCTTCTGGTCCTCATCCCCCACGGAATGCTCCACGTCCTGCTCGCCGGCCTGACCACCAGCCGAACCATCCTCGGGTTCCTGCCGGGGTTGGTCCTCGGCTCCCTGATCGTCTGTAAGCTCGCCAGGTTCTTCGGCCGGCGGCTCGATGTGGGAGATCTCCGCCGCGTTCGGCTGAACCTTCACTTCAGGCTGCACCAGAGG
>DATDKZ010000105.1:0-21587 GCA_036519575.1 Actinomycetota bacterium
TGCGGCCGAAGGAGCGCGGAGACGCCGAGCGAGGCCACACCGAACAGGACCGCCAGCGCCGCCAGGACCGCGATCGGCAGGTAGTCGGAGAGCATCCCCGTCCCTTCCCTACGACGCCCGCGCCAGGCGCACCATCGCGTCCATCAACCTGTCCTGGACATCGCCCTCCCGGCCGTCGGTGAGGTTGCCCATGAAGCGCAGCGCGAAGCGCATCAGCCACTCCTGGGGAAGCCCGTACTCGGTGAACGCCCCCATGACCCGGGGGTTCCCGATGAGACGGACGAAGTTCCGTCCCACGTGGAAGTAGCGTCCGTACCGCTCGCGGAGGACCGTCGGGTACATGTGCGCGATGCCGGGACGGTTCGAGACCAGCGCATCGTGGATCAGCTCGGCGGCGATCTCCCCGGACTCGATGGCATAGGCGATGCCCTCGCCGTTGAACGGGTTCACCGCACCGGCGGCGTCACCAACCACCACCATGCCCGGGACGGCCTGGGGTGTCCTGTTCAGGCCCATGGGGATGGGACCCGAGAGGACGCGGCCCTCGGCGGTCTCTTCACGGACGTTCCAGTCCTCGGGAAGCATCCGGGCGAAGGAATCGAACACCCGCTGGGCCGAGACGTTCTGGAAGTTCTCGAACGTGTTCAGCAGGCCGGCCCCCACGTTCACCCGTCCGTCGGACAGGGGGAACAGCCAGCCGTACCCGGGCATCAGCGCGTCCCCGTCCCACAGGTCGAACCACACCTCGAGCCACGGTCCCGGGCGGCGGTCGATGCGGTAGTAGCGGCGGGCGGCGATGCCGAGCGGCCGGGAGGGATCCCTTCGCACGCCCGCCGTTGCGGCGAACCGGGAGGCGGCGCCGTCGGCGGCCACCACGAATCGAGCCCGGACCTCCACGGGCTCGGCCCCCTCGTCATCCAGATTTCGGGTCGTCGCGCCCGCCACCCAGCCGTCGTCGAACACGGGCGACACGGCCTCGGTGCGCTCGAGCAACGTGGCCCCGGCCTTCTCCGCCCTGCGCGCCAAGAGCTCGTCGAAGTCCAGCCGTGTTCGGACCAGCCCGTAGTCGGGAAAGGCCGAGAGTCGAGGCCACGGGAGCTCCATCGTGACCTTGCGGGACCGGATGCGAAGGCCGTCGACCCGCTCGAAGCCGGGGTCGTGTGGATCGATCCCCATCCCCTCGATGGCCTTGACGCCGCGGGGTGTCAGGCCGTCGCCGCACACCTTCTCCCGAGGGAACGCGGAGCGCTCGGCCAGCACGACGTCGACGCCATGTCGAGCCAGGTGGTAAGCGGTGGCGGAGCCCCCGGGGCCGGCGCCCACCACCAGCACGTCGACCTCTCGCCTGTCGCCCGCCGGGACGGTCACGCCGCTTCCCCCAGACCGCTTGTGAATTTCTTCACAAAGCCTAACACCCTTGTGAAGGCGTTCACGAGAGCCTAGACCCGGTGGTCTGAGTGGGCAACGAGGGTCACGCCCGGGCGTGATCCCAGGTCAAGACGCGCTCCGGTGGAACCCGGAGGAACCCGATCACCCGGATCTCCTCGGTGAACCGGGCGAACCCGTCGCCGGTCAGGAGCGAGCGGTACTTCTCGTGCCACGTCGACATGGGCGTTCGCATCGAAGGGTGGTCGGGGGCCAGCGGCTCGGCCCGGCCGTGGACGACGATGCCCGCGACCTCCACCCAGCTCCTGCCGACGTCGATGGCGATCGACACGCGCGGCTCCGATATGGCGTTGGTCCAGGTGCGGCCGGGGCGCCGGGCCGAGACGTAGAGCGCGTCCTCCGGCCACACGAACCACAGCGGCACGACGTGGGGTGCGCCGTCGGGGCCGACCGTGGCGACGCTGGCGACAGGCAGAGGTGCGAAGAGCTTGCGCGCCGCGGTGACGTCCACTCAGCCCTCCGGAAGGGCAAGGGCCAGGGCCAGCGACCCGAGCGCCTCCGCAGCCTCCCCCGGGATCGCGGGATCACGCACGGCCGACCGCGCCTCCTCGATCATGCGGTTGACCACGGCC
This sequence comes from Actinomycetota bacterium, assembly GCA_036519575.1. Lineage (GTDB taxonomy): Bacteria > Actinomycetota > UBA4738 > UBA4738 > HRBIN12 > AC-69. Next base: position 2,019 of record DATDKZ010000105.1, read on the forward strand.
GCCGCGGCCCCGGGAACCGCACCCTCGCCTTCGTCGATGAGGTCGTCGCGGAACTGGAAGGCCATCCCAAGGGGCCGGGCGAACCGGGACAGCGCGGCGAGGAGCTCGGGCGATCCCCCCGCCAGCAGCGCGCCGACGTGCAGGGGTCCCTCCACGGTGTAGGCCCCCGTCTTCAGCAACGCGATCCGATCCGGCGACGGCGTCCCCACCGCGCCGCGGACATCGAGGAACTGGCCGGCGGCGACCTCTTCGCGCATCAGCGCGTATCGCCTGAGGGCGGAGAGGAGCCGGTCGGACGCGAATCCCGAGTCGATGAGGGCCTCGTCGGCGAGCACCGCGGCCAGGTCGCCGATGAGGACGGCCACCGAGCGGCCGAACCGCAGGGCGTCCGCTTCGCCCGCGCGAGCGCCGGCGAACCGGACGTACGTTGTGGGCTCGCCTCGTCGGGTCTGGCTCTCGTCCATGACGTCGTCGTGGATCAGGGCGAACGTGTGGAACAGCTCGAGGGCCGCCGCAGCACGGACGATCGGCTCGCCGTCATCTCCTCCCGCCGCCCGGTATCCCCAGTAGCAGAAGGCCGGACGGATGCGCTTGCCGCCCGCCGCCACGATCCGCCGAAGCTCGTCCACCATCTCCGCCGCCTCGGGCGCGATCGCCGCCATCGTCTCTCGTCGCCCCTGGAGGAAGGAGGCAAGGGCCTGATCGACGCGGCGGCGTACCGAATCGAGCGCAGCGGGAGCGACGAGGGTCTCGGGATCCACGGTCACGAAGTATGGCAAGGCGGCGCTCGTTGGGGACCCCGGGATATAGTGGACGTCGGCCTCAGGGCCGACGTTCGCCGCGATGACCCGGTTCCAGAAGCTCGCCCTCGCCACCGCAGCCACCACCGTCACGCTGTTCACCGTGGGCGGGCTGGTCCGGGGAACGGGGTCGGGGCTCGGCTGCTCATCGTGGCCGACCTGCGAGCCCGGACGGCTCTTCCCCACGGGGACCATCCACTCGTTGATCGAGTTCTCGCACCGGCTCCTGGCGTTCGCCGTCATCCTCCTGGCGAGCGCGACGGCGATCGTCGCCTGGCTGCAACATCGAGGCGACCGGGCCCTCCTGTGGTCGGCCCTCGCGGCCGTTCCCCTGGTGCTGGGGCAGGCCGTTGTCGGTGCGATCGTGGTCCGGACCGATCTGGACCCATGGTGGGTGACGGCTCACTTCGCCCTGGCACTCGTCCTGGTGGCCGACGTGGTGGTCCTTGCGGTCGTGGCCGCGGTTCCTCCCGCCCGGCCTGAGGCCGCCCGATCGCGTTTCGCCCGCCTGGCACTGGTCACCGCGGCGTTCACCGCATGCCTCCTCCTGGTGGGGACGTACGTGCGGGCCTCGGGATCCCAGCTCGTCTTCACCGACTGGCCGCTGATGGACGGACGGTTGGTCCCAACGCTCGGGGGTGCCGCGACGGCGATGTTCCTGCATCGGGTGCTGGCAGTGGCGTCGCTGCTGCTGATCCTGTGGCTCGCGATCCGGGCCCGCACGCTCCCACGCCGGTCGCGCGACCTCACCGCCCTCTCCACCCTCGCGCTCGCCCTGTTCGTGGCGCAGGTGATGGTCGGGGCGGCAAACGTCTGGACCAGGCTCCGCCCCTGGGCCGTCGTGCTGCACGTGGCGCTCTCGGTGCTCATCTGGGCCACGCTGGTGGCCCTGACCACCCTGGCACACCGAGGTGCCGCCGCGGAAGCCGAGCGCACCGAGGCCGATGGGGAGGTGATGGCCGGCCCGAGGTCGATCCGCGAGACCATGGTCACGTACTTCCGACTGACGAAGCCCCGGATCATCCTGCTGCTGCTCGTGACCACTGTGCCGGCCATGGTGCTGGCGGCGCGTGGGTTGCCGTCTCCGTGGCTGGTGCTCGCGACGCTCTCGGGTGGGACCCTCGCGGCCGGCTCGGCCAATGCGATCAATTGCTACCTCGACCGCGACGTCGACGAGGTGATGCGGCGAACCCGCCGCCGGCCGCTCCCCGCCCATCAGGTCTCGCCCGAGCGGGCCCTCCGGTTCGGCTACGTCCTCGGCGCCGTGTCGTTCCTGTTCCTCTCGGTCGCCGTGAACGTGTTGGCGGCATCGCTCGCCCTGTCGGCCATCGCGTTCTACGTCTTCGTCTACACGCTCTGGTTGAAGCGGACGACCACCCAGAACATCGTCATCGGCGGCGCGGCCGGCGCGGTACCCGCGCTCGTGGGGTGGGCGGCGGTGACGGGCTCGGTCGGGCTCCCTGCATGGGTGTTGTTCGCCATCGTGTTCGTGTGGACGCCACCGCACTTCTGGGCCCTGGCCCTTCGGTACCGGGCCGACTACGCGGCGGCCGGCATCCCCATGCTGCCGGTCGTGCGGGGTGCCGAGGAAACCCGCCGGCAGATCCTCCAGTATTCGCTGGCCCTGTTCGCCACGACGCTGGTGCTGTACCCGGTCGGACACATGGGGCCGGTCTACCTGGGCACCGCTGTGGTCCTGGGCGGGCTGTTCGTGTACCGCGCGCTCCGACTGTGGCGGGAGCGGACCCCGGCGCTGGCCATGGGCCTGTTCACGTTCTCCATCGCGTACCTGGCGCTGCTGTTCCTGGCGGTGGCGGCGGACGCGGTGCTGATGGCGCGCTAGCTCCAGTCACGAGCCCTCGGAGAGGAGCTTCGTCACGAGCGACCGCAGCTCCTGCTCATCCACGGCCCCGAAACCCCAGTACCTGATCCGCCCGGACCGGTCGACCACGTAGGTGTCCGGCAGTCCGACGAACCCGAAGTCGAAGGCCAGCGCGCCCGCCTGGTCCTGGATGCTCGGATAGGTCACGGCGAAGTCCTTCAGGTAGGCCCGGGCCGCGGCGGGGTCGTCGCGGTAGTTCACGCCCAGGAAGTACACGCCCCGGTCCCGGAACTCCTGCCACACCCGCTCCAACCCCGGCTGCTCCCTGCGGCACGGCCCGCACCAGGTGGCCCAGAAATTCACCACCATCACCGCGCCCCGGTACTCGGCCGGCGAGACCGAGCCTCCCTGGAGGGTCTCGCCTCGGAGGGCCGGGAGAGGTTTCGACATCTCCCGCAGCCCCGGCTCCCTTCCGGACGCGCTGGTGCACGCCGCGAGGAGCGCGAGTGCCAGGACGAGGGTTCGCCTCATGTCCTTCCCATCTTGCCACCGTGACCGTCCGCGGACCGGCGGGGTCAGCCGACGGTGACCGACCCGTGCATGGTGGGATGGACGTCGCAGTGGAAGTAGTACGTCCCGGGCTTCAGAGCAGGGATGGAGTAATCGATCGACGCCGGGCCGGTGATGATCTGGCCCCGGAACAGGTTTGTGCCGAGCGAGCTGTCCGTGTAGATGGCGATGTCGTGGGACATGCCGGCGTCCTTGTTCTCGAAGTGGAGGGTCGAAGGTGCATCGGGGGGAAACGCGATCTCAGCGGTGCTGAACGCGAGTCCCTGTGCCGTGATCGTCGACGGGTTCGCCGTGCCACCTCCACCCCCGCCGCCGCCACCCCCACCTCCCGGCGTGGCGGTCGCGGGCGGCGGCCCGCCGCCACCACCCCCCTTGACCACGACCGTCCCGCTCATCGTGGGGTGCACATCGCAGTGGAAGTAGTACGACCCGGGATCGAGTGACGGGATCGCGTAGTCGACCGTGGCGGGGCCCGTCACGATCTCCCCGCGGAACAGATTCGTCCCGAGCGAGCTGTCGGTGAAGATCGCGATGTTGTGCTGGATCCCGGGGTCGTTGTTCTCGAAGTGGATGGTGGACGGCCCGGCCGGGAGTTCGATGCGGTCGGTATCGAACTGGAGCCCCTGGGCCGTCACCGTCACCATGGCGCCCCCGCCGCCCGGGGGTCCGCCCGTGGCCAGGATCGTGCCGTGCATCTGGGCCGGGTGCACGCTGCAGTGGAAGAAGTACGTCCCAGACTCGAGCGCCGGGGCCTCGTAGGTGACCTTGGCCGGCCCAGTGACGATCTCCCCGTTCAGGAGGGGCGTGCCGGTGAAGTCCTCGTTGTCGAAGATCTGGACGTCGTGCTGGATCCCGGCGTCCTGATTGTCGAAGTCGATGGCGAAGGGCTTGCCCGCCGGAGCCGAGAGCTTGGTCTTGTCGAAGGCGATGTCCTTGGCGATCAACGAGATCGTGACCGCCGGGCCGCCGCCTCCCTCCTGCTCTCCGCCGGCCCCCACGGCGATCAGCGCGATGCCGCCCGCCAGCATGGCCACGCCGGCGACGGCCCCCAGCATGGAGGCCAGGCTGGAGGCCCGGACCGCCGACCTGCTGGCCACCACTGCGGCGACTACCAGGATGGACAGGGCCACGATGAGGGCGATGGCGGTGGCAGCATCCGCTGTCAGCGAGAGCAGGATCCGGGAGAACCCGAACAGCACTGCCGCGATCACGAGCAGCATGACGATGGGAAGGAGGATCGGCAGGACCACCCGGTCGCGCGTGCTCGTCCTCATCGCTTCGACAGCTCCGACGTCACGTCACGCTCGACCTGACGGAGCTGGAGCGGATCCCATCCCGTCTGCCGCTCCCGCTCGTGCCACCGGAAGAAGATGACGGTGATGAACCCCCACAGGATGGCCCCGCCGGCCAGCTTCATGATGAGCCCCGCGACGAGCTGGTCCGAGTGCGCCGAGATGCCCCAGATCCTGGGGAACGTGCCGTACACCGGATACAGCAGGGTCGACCCGAGGGTCAGGAACGACGCGGGAATGGTCGGGGCGAGCGACTGGAGGAACAGGTACAGCATCTGACCGGGCGGGGACAGCGGGGGCATCTCGGGCATCGGGGACATCACCGGCCACCACATGGCGAGCGCGGAGAACACCAGCACCACGTGCAGCCCGAAATGGAGTCCCTCCGACCGCACCGACGCGTCGACCACCGCCGGCCAGTGCGTGAACAGCAGGATCCCGTTGAACACGATCAGCGCGACCAGGGGGCGGGTGAAGAACCGGAACACGCGCTGGACCGGGCGGGGGCGAAGCATCCGGCGAAGGATCCAGGGCGGCATCCCGGCCAGCAGGAGCGGCGGGGCGACCAGGGTGAACAGCAGGTGCTGCACCATGTGCGCCGAGTACAGGTACCGCTCGGCCAGATCGTGGATGGGCCAGTCCGCGCCCACCAACAAGACGAGGACTCCCAACGAGAAGAACGAGGCTCGCCGCCGCCACTCGGAGTCCTCTCCCCCGCGCTCCTGCCGATGCCGGCGCACCGCGGCGAGGTATCCGGCCTCGATGGCGGCGAACAGGACCCAGACGTCCGGGTGCGCGTGCCAGGGAGGGAGGGTCACGACCCACCCGAGAAGGCCCGGAACGTGAGCAGGACGACGAGGTACAGCGTCACCGCTCCGGCCAGCCCGATCATGAAGAACCGGGCGTAGGTTCTGCTGTCGAACCGAAGATGCATGTACCACAACACGACCAGCACGAACTTGATCGCGGCGAAGATCAGCAGGGCGGGGATCAGCAGGGCCCGCGAGACCTCGGCGTAGTAGATGCCGACCTCCATCGCTGTGACCACGGCCAGGACGACCGCGATGCGGACGTACTCCTTGGGGCTGGGGTGGCGGACGGTCCGACCTCTGGACGTCGGCGAGGCGGGTTCCCGCACGTCGGCTCGTTCCACTCCGCTGCCCTACTTTCCCGTCGGGATCAGGTACACGACCGTGAAGATCACGATCCATACGATGTCGACGAAGTGCCAGTACAGGCCGACCAACTCCACCGCCATCGTGTCGCGGGGCGTGATCCTCCCGGTGAACGACAGCGAGACCAGCGTGAGGAGCATGAGGATGCCCACGCCCACGTGGGTGCCGTGGAACCCGGTCAGGACGTAGAACGTGGTGCCGAACAGATTCGTGGACAGAGTCAGGCCCTCCCGGTTGAAGGTCGTGAACTCGTAGACCTGGCCACCCACGAACGTCATGCCGAGCAGGGCCGTGGCCAGCAGCCACACCCGCATCCGGCCGATCTCGCCCCGCTGGATGGACGCGAGGGCCAGGACCATCGTGAGCGAGCTGGCCAGCAGCACGAACGAGCTCACCGAGGTGTACGGGATGTCGAACACGTCGCTGGGGTACGGACCGACGAGGCTCGACCCCCGGTACAGCACATAGGCCGAGATCAGGGCCCCGAACAACAGGCAGTCCGAGGCGAGGAACAGCCACATCGCGAGCTTCGTGTTCGGCAGGCCGGTGCTGGTGGCCTCGTGCTCGCTCTCGAACGTGTGGACAGCCACCGCTCCCCCTACTCCGAGGCGGGCTCGATGGCCCAGCCGTACACCCCGACCAGCAGGACCACCGCCCCGACCACCGCGATCCACAGGTGGAAGATCACGCCGTACCCGATCAGCGGCAGGCCCAGGGCGGCGACGAACGGGAAGTACGACTGGCCCGGGAGGTGGATCGCGTGCCCGCCGGCCCCGTGGCCATCCTGGCCGGCGCTCCCCGGGCCGTGCGAGGGATCCGTCCCGGCCCCGCCGGCCGGCACGGGGACGACCACGCCGCCCTCGCGCTCCGCGTACTTGCGGTGCCACAGCTCGTCGAGCGAGTGCACCACCGGGATCTCCTCGAAGTTGTACACGGGCGGTGGCGACGAAACCGACCACTCCAGCGTACGAGCATCCCATGGGTCGGCCGTCGCGTCCTTGGGTCGGCGGAAGCTGGCGATGGCGCTCAGCAGGAAGATCAGCACGCTCGTGGCGATGATGAACGCTCCGATCGTGGCCACCAGGTTCCACACGCCGAGCCCGAGCGTCGCGGGGTAGGTCTGGATCCGCCGGGGCATCCCCTGGAGTCCCAGGATGTGCATCGGCCCGAACGTCAGGTTGAACCCGATCACCATCAGCCAGAATTGGAGCTTGCCGATGCGCTCGTTCAGCATGCGTCCGAAGACCTTGGGCCACCAGTAGTAGATGCCGGAGAACAGCCCGAAGATGGCCCCCCCGAACAGCACGTAGTGGAAGTGCGCCACGATGTAGTACGTGTCGGTCTGCTGATAGTCGGCCGGCACGACGGCGTGGGTCACCCCCGAGAGCCCGCCCACGACGAACTGCGCAATGAACGCGATCGAGAACAACATCGGCGTGGTGAACCGGATATCGCCCTTCCACAACGTGCCCAGCCAGTTGAAGATCTTCACACCCGTGGGGACGGCGATGATCATCGTGGAGATGCCGAACGCGGTGTTGGCCACGGGCCCCAGGCCGACCGCGAACATGTGGTGGGCCCACACGCCGAATCCGATGAACCCGATGGCGATGCCCGAGAACACCACGAACTGGTAGCCAAACAGCGGCTTGCGGGCGAAGACCGGCAGCACCTCGGAGACGATGCCCATGGCCGGCAACACCAGGATGTATACCTCCGGGTGGCCGAACAGCCAGAACATGTGCTGCCATAGCACCGGATCGCCGCCGGCGGCCGGGTCGAAGAAGTGGGTCCCGAACCGGCGGTCGAACAGCATCTCGAACAGGCCGACGGTGATGATCGGCAGGGCGAAGGCCAGCAGGAGCTGCACCACCAGGGCCATCCACATGAACACCGGCATCCGGAACATCGTCATGCCCGGGGCCCGCATGTTGACGATCGTCACGGCCAGGTTCATGGCCGAGGCGGTCGAGGCGATGCCGGTCATGAGCAGGCCGAGCGCGTAGAACAGCATGTTGTTGCCCGGCTCCACCGTGGACAGCGGCGCGTAGCCGAACCACCCGCCGTTCGGTGCGCCGCCCAGGAAGAACCCGGAGTAGATGAACAGCCCTCCCGCCAGGAACGCCCAGTACGTGAAGGCGTTCAGCCGGGGAAACGCTACGTCGCGGGCGCCGATCTGGAGGGGGATGAAGTAGTTGAAGAAGGCGGCCGACAGCGGCATGACGACCAGGAAGATCATCGTCACGCCGTGCATGGTGAAGAACTCGTTGTACGTGGAGGCGGACAGGACCCTGCCGTTCGGCTGCGCCAGCTGGAGCCGGATGAACAGGGCCTCGATCCCCCCGATCAGGAAGAAGGCGAACGCGGTGATGCCGTACAGGATCCCGATCCGCTTGTGGTCGACGGTGGTGATCCAGCTCCAGAAGCCCGTCGTGGCGGTGGGACGGCGAAGCAGGCCGCCCCTCCCGCCCTCAGCCGGAACGCTCACGGTCGCCATCGCGGCACGTCCTCCATCACTTCAGCGTCATCAGGTAGGCGACGAGCGCCCTCACCTGCTGGTCGGAGAGCCCGTAGTCGGGCATCCAGGACCCCGGCTTCACCGCCGGGGGGTCCTTCAACCATCGCTCCAGGTTCGCCCGGTTCATGGCGAAGATGCAGCCGGCGAAGCAGTCCCGGCTCATCAGGTGGGTGAGGTTCGGCCCCCCGGGCTGCGTCAGTGGTTGGTCGTTCACCTTCGGGCCCTGGATGGCGTGGCATCCGATGCACGCCCCGTTCAGGAACTCGTTGAGGCCGGTCGCCGCCAGCGATCCCTGCGGCGGGGTCGCCGCGTCGGCCTGTTGCTCTCGAACCCACGCATCGAAGTCGGCCGGGGTCTGGGCCACCACCTCGAGCCGCATGTAGGCGTGCGAGAGGCCGCAGAACTCGGCGCACTGCCCCGTATAGGTTCCCGGCCGGTCCGCCTCCAGGACCAGGTGGTTCGTGCGGCCGGGGACGACGTCCTGCTTTCCGGCCAGTTGGGGGACCCAGAACGAGTGGATCACGTCGTCGCCCACGTTGCCGTAGGCACCCTGTTCCTGGCAGCCGTTCGGCGCCACCTGATCGTGGTAGCCGAGGCCCGCGGCGCACAGCGACGCGTACACGGGCTCGCCCACCGGGATGTGCAGCACGTTCGCCGTGGTCACGTCGAGGCCCGGGTAGTCGAACTCCCACCACCATTGGTGGCCGATAACGTTCACCTCGAGCACCCGGCCGGAGGGCTTCGCCGCCAGCGCGTAGATCCCCGACACCGTGGGGATGGCCACGCCGACGAGCAGGATGGCCGGGACGATGGTCCACGCGATCTCCAGGCGCTGGTTGCCGTGGACCTGCCGCGGGATCTCCCGGCGTCCCCTGCGATGCCGGTACCGGACGGCGAGGTACAGGAGCAGCCCCTCGACGACCACGAACACCGCCACGGCGATCCAGAACACCGGCCGGAACAGGTTGTCGATCTTCTGGGCGTAGGGGCCAGCCGGCTTCAACGTGTCCTGCGTGGCGTTGGGCGCGCAGGCCGCCGCCAGGATCACCAGCGCGATCAGGGCGCCCGCCCCCAGGAGCGTCCGGGGCAGCGTCCGGGGGAGCCTCGGCAGCGGCATCAGACCCCGGCGTAGGAGTGCAGGCCGACGATCCACAGGTTCACCGCGTAGTACGTGACGAGCAGCGACGCGAACCCGACGAGCGCGATCACCGCGGCTCGTCGGCCCCGCCACCCCGACGTCGCCCGCGCGTGCAGGTAGCCGGCGAAGACGACCCAGGTGATGAACGACCACGTCTCCTTGGGGTCCCATCCCCAGTACCTGCCCCAGGCCTGCTCCGCCCAGATGGCGCCGGCGATGACTGCGAACGTCCAGATGGGAAAGGCGAAGGCGATCGTTCGGTAGGCCACCCGATCCAGCACGGCGGCCGAAGGAAGGATGCCCCGCCGGGTTGTCCCGCCCACCGGCTCGTCGGCCCCGGACTCGAAATGCGGTGGGGCGTCGTCCAGATCCACCGAGCCGCCCATGATCGGCACCATCGCCGCCGACCGTCGTTCGCGGCGGTCCTTGGCCAGGTACAGGATGGTCACGATGGATCCCAGAGCGAACAGTGACGAACCGGTGATCGCGGCCACGACGTGGATCTTGATCCAGTAGGAGTTCAGTGCCGGAACGAGCGGTCCCGGCCCCACGTACAGAAACATGACGGCGATGGCCATCGTGAGCACGGAGAAGGCCAGGACGAACCCGCCGAGCACCCGAACCTTGAACACGCCCTCCACCACGAACAGGTAGCCAGCCACCACCAGCAGCGCGAGCAGCGACGAGTACTCGTACATGTTGCCCCAGGGGACCCGGCCCGCCGCGACACCGCGCGACACCACGGACACGGCATGCGCCGACAACCCGAGGAACGCCGCCACGCTGGCAACGCGCCATGCAAACTGCCGGCGGAAGGCGAGGTAATAGAAGTAGCCGATCATCCCCGCGATGTAGGCGAACAGCGCGACGTTGAACGCGTCGGTGGACAGCCGGGACCACTGCTCGGTGCTCACAGCGCGCCCACTCTATCCCGGGGCGTTCCCGTAAGCTCGTCCACCAGCTTGGCGAACTCCTCCTCGAACTGACTCCGTCGCTGGAGGGCGAAGCCCCCGACCTTCAGGACGCTCCCTGCCCCGTCCGGCTCGGCCGTCACCCAGAGCTTGCGCCGGGAGCTGTACAGGGCCGGGAGCAACCCTATCAAGATGAGGAGGGCGGCGAGGAACATGATCCACAGGCCCCGGTCCCGCTTGACCTCGAGCACCGTGTACTGCCGGAGATCGGGGAACGAGATCGTGAGTCCGGCGCCGAGATCTTTCGTCTCGCCGGCTCCGATCACGCCCTGCTTCCACTTCCGCATGCCGAGGGTGTCGAGCACCGTCGCGTTCTGCACGAGTTCGGATCGAAGGTCGCCCCGGTAGGCCGTGTACGTCATCACCGGGGAGAACTGGGTGAGCATCGGCATGGCCCTGCCCGTCCGAAGCAGCGCGTACAGGCTGCGGCTGTCGGGCCACAGCTCGAACCGGATGCCCACCTGCGGTGTCAGCGTGGGGAGCTTCACCACGCAGTTCCACGGCAGCTGGAGCGCGCTCACGCCGTCGGGCGGTGGACCCTGCGTGCAGACCACCGGGCCCGATGCGATCGGCACGCCGTCCTGCCATGCGTCCACGACGGGCGCCCACCCGTATCCGAACTGATAGAACTTCACCCCGTCGATCTCGGCCGGGTGGTTCACCCGGATGTCGACGGCCCTGACGAAGGTGCCGTTCGCGTCGTACAGCTCGGCGTGCGTCACGAAGTCCTCCGGCATCCCGGAGGGGATCCGGTAGGTCGCGGTGAAGTCCTGGATGTGGATGCCCACGCCGCTGTGGTCGCCGTCGTCGACGAACCGGCCCTCGTGGAGCCGCCCGTCGTAGTTCGCCGCCGCCTCGGTCCACGTCTGTCCCTCGACGATCACGGCCTGGCCGGTGAACCCGGTGCCCTTGCCCCACACCATGCCCACCAGGATCAGGAAGAACGACCAGTGGAACAGGAGGCTGCCGCCCTCCCGGGCCAGGCCCTTCTCCGCGGCCAGGGCGGGTGGGCCACCGCCATTCGATTGAGCCACCCTGAAGAAGCGCCGTCGAAGCACCTTCCGGGCATCGGCGATCGCCCGGTCCGGCTCCACCGGCACGGGCCGCACGGCGTAATGGCGCATGCCGTCGAGCTCGCGCGAGGGCTGGGGGCGCGACCGGATGTTCCGGACCATGGCCCGGGTCCGCGGGAACAGGCACGCGGCCAGCGAGATCAGCAGCAGCGAGTAGATGAGCGTGAACCACCATGAGCCGAACACGTCGAACAGCCCGAGCTTGTCGTAGACGTCGGCCCGCAGCGGATGGTCTCGGAACATCGCGAGGATCCGGGCGTTGGACGTCCCCACCTGCGGTACGAGGGAGCCGGCCACCGCGGCCACCCCGAGGAGCAGGAGCAGGACGAGCGCGGTTCGCATCGACCGCAGGGTCCGCCACACGAGCGCCAGCGACAGGCGGAGGGACATCAAACGAGCGGAGGTCGCGGTGGACGACATGCCGGAGGACCGATTCTATGGGAAGGATCCCGGCACGATGTGGCTCAGATCGGCGGGCTGAACCGCCCGATGAGGTCGAAGACCGGCGCGAGGATCCTGGTCCACATGTTGGTGGCGATGAGCAACCCGATACCGATCATGAGGACCCCGGAGATTCCGGCGAACCAATGGTAGTTGCGCCTGACGAACGCGAGCGCGCCCATGAGCCAGCGGATCCCCAGCCCCAGGAGCAGGAACGGAAGCCCCAGGCCGAGGGAGTAGACGAACAGGAGGAACGCCCCCCGGGCCGCTCCCCCCTGGGCCGCAGCGATCAGGAAGATGCCGGTGAGGACGGGGCCGATGCACGGGGTCCATCCGGTGCCGAACGCCACCCCCAAGGGGAACGCCCAGCCGGGCCCGGGCTTCACCCGGGACATCAGCGGCCGGCGCTCGGCGTACAGCCCCGGCCACCCGACCCGAAACGCGTAGAGGACCATGAGCACCCCGAAGGCCACGATGATCACGCCGGAGACCCGAAGGACCAGCTCCGACTTCAGGAACCGGGTGACCGCCCCGCCGGCGAAGGCCCCCAGGGCGGTGAACACCGCCGCGAAGCCCAGGATGAACAGCAGGATGGGGACGACCGCACGTTGCTCTTTGGCCTGGCCCCCCGAGACGAACGACAGGTAACCGGGGACCAGGGGGAAGACGCACGGCGACGCGAACGACACCATCCCGGCAAGGAACGCCAGCGCCGGCGCCCACCACGAGGCCAGCCCTCGTTGCACGAGATCCGCGACGACGAGTTCCGCAGCCATTCGACGCGCGGCAGCTTAGCCCCCAGGGCCCTTGTGAAGGGATTCACAAGGCCGGTAGGATGATTCCCGGCCGGAACGGTGCACGACAGGGCCCTGGCTATAATCAGCCGGCCGCGGGCGAGGATGGATTGCGCGTGAGGGTTCCGAAGAGGTTGGTCGAGCTGAAGCAGCGGGTGGAGCCGACCATCAAGGCCTTCGAGTGGACCTGGTCCACCGCAGTCGTCTTCTGCGTCGGGGTGTGGTTCTTCATCCTGATCTTCGCCGTTGTGGTCCCGTCGTTCTGGATGTACTTCGCCGAGCAGAAGCTGGGCTGGGCCGGACCCTCCGGCGGCGGCAGTTGGGCGCTGGAGATCCGCGATGCCATCGCGCTCGGCCTGTCCACCGGGCCACTCGTCACGATCGTGGTGGCGGCGGTGATCATGCAGAACTGGCGGAAGCGGCTCCGGGGGGTGTCCGCAGAACGACCCACCGGCGGGTACCGATGACCCAGACCACATAGGAGGCTCGAGCAGGCCGATGCCGTTCACCAAGACCGAGGTCGACATCCACACGGACTACGTAGTGGAGACCGTCGACCCGGCATGGCTCTCCCAGGGAGTCAGGTCCCCGAAACACCTCATGCTCGACCCGGACAACTGCATCCTGTGCCGGGCGTGCGAGGACGTCTGCCCGTGGAACTGCATCTTCATGCTGTCGCCGGGGATCGTGGAGGACGCCGAGCTCGAACCGGTGGAGGCCGAGGTTCGGGCCGCCAACGCGGTGTTCGTCGTCGACGACAACGCCTGCACTCGTTGCTCGGTCTGCGTCGAACGATGCCCCACGGACGTGCTCTACTACGCGAGGCTGCCGGAGGACACGGGCGGTAGGCGCACGATGGCCTCCGTTCCCCTGTCGCAGAAGGCCGAGCCCGGATAGGCAAGGGAAGGAGAGGGAAGGCCGGGGTGAAGCTCAAGCCGCCGTCGCCCGGGGAGGTTCTCGACCGCGCCCGGGAGACCGAGGTCTGGAAGTCGATGTTCCGGCCCGGATCCATCTTCCGCAGGGGCTACAAGGACACGTCGCGGGACCGCGCGCTGGCCACGATGAACAACGTCCTGTACCACCTCCACCCGGTGAAGATGAAGCGCCACGGGCTGAAGCTGACGTACACGTTCTGCCTCGGCGGCCTGTCCTTCTTCCTGTTCATCTTGCTCACAGTGACCGGCATCTTCCTGATGTTCTTCTACCGTCCCATGGCCGACATCGGCGGGGCCGTCGCGTACGGCGACATGCAGAGCATCCGGACGTCGGTGTTCTTCGGAGATCTGGTTCGCAACCTCCACCGATGGGGCGCCCACCTCATGGTGTTCACCGTGACGCTGCACATGGCCCGGGTGTTCTACACGGGCGCCTACAAGCCGCCACGCGAGTTCAACTGGGTGGTCGGTGTGATCCTGCTGTTCCTCACGCTTGGGCTTTCGTTCACGGGTTACCTGCTGCCATGGGACCAGCTGGCGATCTGGGCCATCACGGTGGGCACCAGCCTGGCCGGGTACTCGCCGTTCGTGGCCAAGCAGGCCAACTTCATCCTGCTCGGCGGGGTGGTGGTCGGGCCGCAGACCCTGCTGCGGTGGTACGTGCTGCACGTGCTGGCCCTGCCGTTCGTGCTGGTGCTCTTCCTGTCCGTGCACTTCTGGAGGATCCGCAAGGACGGCGGCATCTCCGGACCGCTGTAGGAGACGACATGGCCCGACGAGAGGAAACGCCGCTCGACCAGGAGACCTACGAGAGGGTCCTGGCCGAGGAGCTGGGCAAAGGCACGGACCGACGTGTCGCCGAGGGCCGGGCCCGCGCTGCTGGCGTCCGCGCCTACCGAGCGGCCCACGGCGGGGGTGAGACCCCCGCGCCACCAGCAGCCGCTCCCGTTCCCGCACCGGCCGCAGCCGCCGCTCCCGCTCCCGCACCGGCCGCAGCAGCCGCCCCCGCACCTGCCGCCGCGCAGGCCGCCGCGGCCGTGATGCCCAGTCCCGTTCGCGAAGCACCACTTCCCACCGGCAATGTCCCCGAGCCCAAGCGCGGGGCACCGGAGAAGCACCGCCTGCTTGCGCTGGTCCCGCCCGAAGGCATCCAGCGGGTCGAGCGAGAGCAGGGCGACCGCATCAACGTGTGGCCACACCTGTTGATCGAGGAGTTCATCTCGCTCCTCGTCGTGTCGGCTGGCCTGGTGATCTTCTCGACGTTCGTCAACGCGCCGCTCCGCGAGCTGGCCAATCCCAACCTCACGCCGAACCCGTCGAAGGCCCCCTGGTACTTCCTGGGCCTCCAGGAGCTCCTGCGCTACTTCCACCCGCTCGTCGCGGGGGTCACCATCCCGTTCATCATCATCCTGACCGGCCTGGCGGCGGCGCCGTTCATCGACCGCAACCCGAGCACGAGGCCCGGCGACCGGAAGCTGGCCATCACCATGTTCACCATGCTGTTCATGTTCGGCGCGACCCTCACCATCATCGGGTCGTTCTTCCGCGGCACCGGATACAACTGGGTGTGGCCGTGGGCCCAGGGGGTGTTCTTCGAGCTGTGACGCCCCTGGCCCTCTCCAGTGGGACCATCGCGGCGCTCGTGGTGATCGCCGTGGTGGACCTCTTCGCCATCATCTTCGGACTATCGTTCATCCGAGCCCGTCGCGCCGCTCGGGTGGACGTCGAAAGGCCGGGCGCGCCGGCGGCCCGGGCCGAAGCCACTGCCAAGACCCCAAAGCCGGTGACGCGACGGGAATTCTTCCGCCGGTCGCTCCTCGCTTCCCTCGGCGTCTTCGCCGCCGCGTTCGGCGGGGCGACGCTCGCGTTCCTGTGGCCCAACCTGAAGGGCGGGTTCGGCTCGGTGATCACGGCCGGCAAGCTCGCCGATATCAAGGAGTTCATCTCCTCGAACAGCCAGCCGTTCTATTACGGCGCCGGCCGCTTCTACATCGTGGCCTGGAGCGGCCACAAGTCCGGCAGCGTCGACTATGCGGCCGAGGGCGTCGAGGCGCAGGGGATCATGCCGCTCTACCAGCGCTGCGTGCACCTGGGGTGCCGCGTGCCCTTCTGCCAGCAGTCCCAGTGGTTCGAGTGCCCATGCCACGGTTCGAAGTACAACCGGGTGGGCGAGTATCAGCTGGGGCCGGCCCCCCGAGGATTGGACCGGTTCAAGGTAACCGTCACCTCCGCCGGCGATGTAATGGTGGACACGTCGCAGATCATCCTCGGTCCCCCCCGGGGAACGAACACGATCGACGAGCCGCCGCAGGGGCCGTTCTGCGTCGCACCGGGATGATGAGGGCGTGATGCTGGCGCTGAGCCGGGCTCAGGGTCTGATCATCGCCGTCGGGGGAGCCATCGTCCTCCTGGTGGCGGGTGGGGCGCTCCTATCGCGGGGAAGGGTTGGAAGGAAGAGGGAGCCGCCCCGGATTCCCTTCGCCATGCGGCCCGGGCCCTCCGATCCCGATCTGGAGACCCCGCTCCTGGCCAAGCTCCAGGGATGGGGCGTCCTGCTGGTCGCGTTCTTCGTGATCTGGGTCCCGCTCACCTGGCTGTTCGAGCCCCATACCAACCTCGATCAGGAGGAAGCCCTCCTTACCGAATCGATCGCCCGGGGCAGGAGCGGCGTGCAGCTGTTCACTGAGGAGAATCAGACTGGCATCGGTTGTGTGCGGTGTCATGGGCCGGAGCTGCGGGGCTCGGTGATCTTGGACACGACCACCCAGACACCCATCACCACGCCCAACCTCACCACGGTGTGCGGGGGGCCCTGGACCGGCCACGTGCTGATCTACAGCCTGAACGACATCTACATCACGATCCAGCAAGGCCGGAATCTCATGCCGTCCTGGAGCATCCGGTACGCCGGGGCCCTCGACGATCAGCAGATCAACGACATCGTGAACTACATCGTGTCCATCCAGGACAAATCCCAGGTCCCGTTCAACCACAACGTCTGCATCAACCCCGACGCCACCACGGCCGCCGTCGAGGAGTTCGGTCCCCCGCCGGGACCACCGACCACGAACGCGCTGCCATGATGCTCGCGCAGACATGCCTCGGGTTTCACGTCGAGTGCGGCAACCTGGTGAAGGGCAGCCTCGGCGTCGCGGTCGGCTTCGTCCTGTTCATCGGCAGCGTCCTGCTCATGCTGTCGGCGGTGTTCGGCAGGAAGATGGGCTACCTGGTGCTGTCGGTCTCGCTGTTCGGGTGGATGATCCTGTTCTCGGCGGTTTGGACCTTCGGGTTCTTCTCGCAGGGCCCGAAGACTCCCGTGGACCTCGGGCCCAGGGGGCGCGAGCCGGGGTGGGTCGTGGAGACGGCCGGCCAGAACGTGACCGAATTCCCCTATCCGCAGTTCAAAACCTACCCGGAGGGAGACGCCTGGAGGGCGCCGACGGGAGGCCAGTCGGCCTCGGTGCAGTCGGTGACGGGGGCCATCCAGTCCTATCTGGCCCAGCAAGCCAACCAGAAGGCCGGGCTCGGGCAGTTCGAGGCGGGGGCGTTCCAGACCACGGACTTCACGGTGCAGGACGTTCGGTTCGCCGCGGCGGGCGACGTATCGCTCGCCGCGGCCCAGGCCTTCTACAACGGCGGCGGACCGCTCATCACCGTGTACTCGCGACACGACAGCGGCAGCGTCCCCATCTACTCGTGGATGTTCCTGATCGGCTCGATCGTAGGATTCGCCGTCCATCTGCCCTTCCTGGACCGAGCGGAACGGGAACGAAAGGACGTCCTGACCGGCGGGACCGCACCGCCCTGGTACGGGCCCGCCTAGGAGGAGGAAACGATGCTGGCACAGGAGACCAGGCCGCTGCTCGATGAGGGCGTCGTTCAGTTCATCCTGTTCGGCGTGATGATGATCGGGATCTTCATCGTGCTCTGGATCACGATCGCCAAGTAACGAAGAGCAGAGCCCGGCCGCCGAACCGACGGCCGGGGATCACACCTTGGTCAGGTCAGCCACCGCCCGGCCACGTCTCTTCACGTCGGCAAGCGCCGCTTTCCGCTGCTCGTAGAACGCGAGGATCTGGAGCTCGATGGCCAGGTCCACCTTCCGGACCGACACTCCGGCGGGGACCGACAGCACTGCCGGGGCGAAGTTCAGGATGGACCGGACCCCGGACGCCACCAGCGCATCCGCAACGCCCTGAGCCTCCGCGGCGGGGGTGCAGATGACCCCGATGGCGATCCCGTGCTCCCACACCAGGGTGGCCAGATCGTCGAGGTGCCGGACGGTGATGCTCCCGACCTGCTCGCCCACCTTGGCCGGGTCGGCGTCGACCAACCCCGCGATCCGAAAGCCTCGCTCGGCGAACCCCCGGTAGTTGGCCAGGGCATGGCCCAGGTTGCCCACCCCGACGATCACGATCGGCCAGTGCTGGGTCAGGCCGAGCTCCCGGCGAACCTGATGGATGAGGTAGGCGACGTCGTACCCCACGCCCCTCGTCCCGTAGGAGCCCAGGTGAGAGAGGTCCTTTCGCACCTTCGCCGAGTTCACGCCCGCAGCCTCCGCCAGGGTCTCCGAGGACACCGTGTTCGCGCCGCTCTCGGCGATGTCGACGAGAGCTCGGAGATAGATGGGAAGCCGCCCCACGGAGGCCTCGGGGATGGGGCGCTCGGTCACGCCAGGATGGTAGCGCAATCGTGAAACCGGTGCACGAAGGCACAAGCGGGAGCGCGGGCAGAGAGCTATTGCCGGACGGCGCGGGCGAACACGGTGGGATCCAGCCGGACCTCTGACAGCTCCTGCCCGTCGACCAGCACGACGGGGATCCGGATGCCGTATTCGAGCTCGAGGGCATCGAGGCCGGAGATGTCGACCTCCTCGAAGTCGAAGGCGGTCCGGGCCCGTTCGGCCAGGATGACCTCCCGAGCCTCGTCGCACAGTCCACAGCCCGGCCGCGAGTACATCAGGACGGTTCCACGCACCGCCGGGGATCCTAGCGGGCTCCGGCCATCCATCGGCTGGTGATACAACGGAGGGCATGCAGGGGGACGATCGCTTCGACCTGGAGCTGCACCGACGCGTCTCGGCGGGGGATCGTCAGGCGTTCGAGGAGCTCTACCGGCGCTACGCCCCCGCCGCCTATGGCCTCGCTCTCCGGGTCACCGGTCAGGACCCGCTGGCCCAGGAGGTGGTCCACGATTCGTTCCTGGCCTTGTGGCGGGCCCCCGAAGCGTACGACCCAGGCCGGGGACCGTTTCGGAGCTTCTTCCTCTCGCTCATCCACCACCGGGCAGTCGATACGGTCAGGCGGGAGGACCGGCTCCGCAAGCGGGCCGAACGAGCCTCGAACCTGGAGCGGGGCACCGGCGAAGATGTAGCTGAAGGGGTCGTCGAGGAGGCCTATCTCTCGATCCGGCGCAAGGAGGTCCGGGAGGCGCTGCACACGTTGCCCCCCGATCAACGGACGGTGGTCGAGCTGGCCTACTTCGGGGGCTACACGCAAGCCATGATCGCCGAGGAGCTCGGCATCCCGATCGGGACGGTCAAGACCCGGACCCTGGCCGCTATGCGGAAGCTCCGACGAGCCCTGTACAGAGAGGACTGAATGAACGAGGACCATGTCCGGATCCAGGAGCTGATGGCGGGCTACGTCCTGGACGGCCTGTCCGGCGAGGACGCGGTGGAGGCCGACCGGCTCCTGTCCGAACACGTCCCGTCCTGTCCGCTGTGCCGGGACCAGATGGCCGGCTTCCAGGCCGTGGCGGGCGACCTCGCCCTGGCCGTCTCCCCCGCGCAGCCTCCTGACCTCCTGCTACCCAGGATCCGCCGCGGGGTGGCCGAGACGGTTCGGCGACGGCGTCGCGCCTCCCTGGTGGCCGTGGCGGCGGGGGTCGCGGCCATCATCGGCCTGGCCGGACTGTCCGTGCAGCTCGGGGGCCGGGTGTCCCGGACCGAGCAGCAGCGGGGCCGGTTGCTGGCGGCGATGGAGGTTCTCCAGCGGCCCGGCGCCAATCCGGTGAGCCTGGAGAGCCAGGGGCAGACCGC
>DATDKZ010000106.1:0-4721 GCA_036519575.1 Actinomycetota bacterium
CGTATTGCATGGCCGAGGAGTGGGGCAGCGAGACGCCGGCGTGACTCCACGCCCACATGGTGAGGCCGGAGCAGTCGAACCCCGACTCGGGGCTCGATCCCCCGAACTGGTAGGGCACGCCGATCACCGAGTACGCGGCGTCGATGGCGGCCTGGGCGTTCGCGTTGAGTGCCGGGGGCGGGCCGCCCGGCGGGGGTGAGATCGAGTACGGGCTCGCGCTGGCTGCGGCGGCAGCCTGAGCGGCAAGCGCGTCGTGATACTGCCGGTTCAGGCTCTCGTACAGCGACTTGGCCTGGCCGATCCCCCGTCGGATCACCGATTGCTTCTGCTGGAGCGAAGCGAGGAGTTCCTGCTGCTGGGCGAGCGCGTCCGACAACTTGGCCGCTATCCATGTCGCTTGCTGCTGCGCGGTGGCGGCCCGGTTCGCCAGATCGGTGTCGGCCTGGGCGATCGCCCCCATGAATTCAAGGCGGTCGGAGAATTCGGCGAACGACGAGGCTCCCAGAAGCATCTCGATCTCGGACCCGACTCCCTGGTAGGCCCTGGTGGCCCGCTCGTTCAGATCACCCATCGCCGCCAGCGCCGCTGCGTGTGCCTTGGCGGCCTCGGCCCGAGTCGCCGCCAGGCGGGACTCGATCTCTTGAAGCTTCACCTTCTCTTGGTCGTACTGCTCGACCATGATCCCCAGGCGTTGGTTCAACGCGTCGAGCTTTTCCTTGGCCGACTGCACGTCTTCCTGCGACGGAGCGGCCGAGGAGAGGCTTGCCGAGGTGACGGATGCGCAAAGCATGATCAGCAGGGCCAGTACGCCCCGCGACAAACGACCTCGGTTCCCCGCTCGCTCTCCCCGCATCAAAAGAGGCTGCTCATGGCAGCCGAGCAAGACCGTATAGGGCCTGGTTGGGGTTCGTCAAACACCTGCGTTGTATCGGCCCGAAACGACGGGCACCTTGAGCCCGGCCGGGGATCCTCTGCACCGCAAGGGGTTCGGAAGATCCCCGGCCCGAGATTCCGGTCGGGACGGCGGGATTTGAACCCGCGACCTCAGCGTCCCGAACGCTGCGCGCTACCAAACTGCGCCACGTCCCGTACCGGCCAGTCTATCGGCTGGCCGGCACCCCGAGCGGGTAGGCTTGCCTGAGAGCTGACGAGGAGCGCCGCTGGATGACCGTGCTCGCCTACCTACGTTTCGTCTTGGCCGATGAGGCCGACCGCGACCGGTTCGAGGGCGATCTGGCCGCAGTCCGAGAGTTAGCTCAGACGCAACCCGGGCACCGGTGGAGCGAGGTCGGCCGGGACCCCTGGGACCTGCGGACATACGTCGTGGTTTCCGAATGGGACGAGGTCGAGCAGGTCCGGGCGTTCGAGCATCATCCCGAGCACGAAGTCATCATCCACCGCTGGGAGTCGAGCTACGCCGAGGAGTTCGAGCACCGCCGGTTCGTCCCCTGGATCCGGCCCGCCGTAGAGGAGGCCACCGCGTGAGGATCGCACTCATCTGCCCGCCATGGCTCGCGGTCCCCCCGAAGGGTTACGGCGGGATCGAGTGGGTCGTCTCCATGGAGGCCGACGGCCTGGCCGAGGCCGGGCACGACGTCACGCTCTTCGCCACGGGTGACTCCGTCACGAAGGCCAGGCTCGAGTACGTCTTCGATGTCGCTCCCGGCTCCAAAGCAATCAACGACGTCACGCTCGACACCACCCACACGCTCTTCTCGTTACGCGATGTCCGTGATCGATTCGAGGTCCTGCACGTGCACTCCCCGTTCTCCGCACTCGCCGCAGCCATCGAGACCGGCCTTCCCACTGTCCACACGCTGCATGGCTCTTTCACGCCGGAGATGATCCGACTGTACGACCTGGTCGGCGACCGCGCGTGGTTCGTCGCCATCAGCGAGGCCCAGAAGCGGTTCCACGAGTCGCTCCGGTATGGCGGCGTCGTCTACAACGGCATCGACATGGCCTTCTACTCGTTCAACACGCAGAAGGAAGACTTCATCCTGTTCCTGGGACGCGCGGCGCCGGAGAAGGGATGGCGCCGGGCCATCGAGGCAGCGAAGCTCGCCGGTGAGCACCTCGTGTCTGCCGTGAAGATCGCTCATCCCACCGAACAGGAAGAGTGGGAGAAGAACATCAAGCCGATCCTGCCGAAGGACTGGACGCTGTTGGGTGAGATCTCACAGGAGGAGAAGGTCGACCTGTTGCGGCGGGCCAAGGCTGTGCTGTTCCCCATCGACTGGCCGGAGCCCTTCGGCCTGGTCATGACCGAAGCCATGGCGTGCGGCACGCCGGTCATCGCCACGCCGCGAGGCTCCGTTCCCGAGGTCATCGTGGACGGCGTCACCGGATGGATCGTGAGCGTCGAGAACTACCCACAGGAGGCGGCAGAGAAGCTCAAGCATCTGGACGAGATCGATCCCCAGGAGGGCAGGGACCGGGTCCAGCGGCTGTTCTCGAAGGAAGCGATGGTGGCCGGGTACGAAGGGGTCTTCCAGCGCGTCGTCGCGGACGGACGCGGTGGGCGGGATGCCTGACCGAGGTACCCGAATGGAGTCCGACAGCTTAGGGGATATCGAAGTCCCGGCAGACAGGTACTGGGGAGCGCAGACCGAGCGGTCGCTCCGCCACTTCTCGATCGGTGAGGACCGGATGCCCGTCGAGATCGTGCGTGCCTTCGGTGTATTGAAGAAGGCGGCGGCGCTGGTGAACGCGGAACTCGGGCTCCTGCCGAAGGACAAGGCCGACCTCATCGTGCGGGCGGCCGACGAGGTCGTCGAGGGCAAGTTGGACGACCACTTCCCGCTGTTCGTATGGCAGACGGGGTCCGGCACGCATTCGAACATGAACGCGAACGAGGTGATCGGGAACCGGGCCATCGAACTGGCCGGTGGGGAGCTGGGGAGCAAGCGACCGATCCACCCCAACGACGACGTCAACATGTCCCAATCGTCGAACGACACCTTCCCCACAGCCATGCACATCGCGGCGGTCCAGGCGATCGTGCACGAGTTGCTCCCGTCGGTTGGCGCCCTGCGCGACGCCCTCCAACGAAAGTCGGAGGAGTTCGCCGGGATCGTCAAGATCGGCCGGACCCACCTGCAGGACGCAGTGCCTCTCACGCTCGGTCAGGAGTTCTCCGGCTACGTTGCGCAGCTGGACGCCGACATCGCGCGGATCGAGCAGACACTCCCGGACCTGTACGAGCTGGCAATCGGAGGGACGGCCGTAGGGACCGGGCTGAACGCCCCCCCGGGCTTCGGTCGGGCCGTGGCCGCGAAGATCGCGGAGCTGACCGGGCTTCCGTTCGAAACCGCGGCGAACCCGTTCGCTGCGCTCGCCGCCCACGATGCGCTGGTCGCCGCCCACGGTGCGATCCGGACCCTTGCCGTGTCGCTGATGAAGATCGCGAACGACATCAGGTGGCTGGGCTCGGGTCCCCGCTCGGGCCTGGGCGAGCTCTTGCTCCCGGAGAACGAGCCGGGATCGTCGATCATGCCTGGAAAGGTCAACCCCACCCAGTCCGAAGCCTTGGCGATGGTGTCCTGTCAGGTGCTCGGCAACGATGTGGCCATCGCCGTGGCCGGTTCGCAGGGCAACTTCGAGCTCAATGTGTTCAAGCCCGTCATCATCCGGAATTTCCTGCACTCGACGCGGATCCTGACAGACGCGTGCACCACGTTCCGGGAGTTCTGCGTGGCGGGGATCCAGCCCAACCGGGAGCGCATCGCCGAGCTGGTCGACCGGTCGCTCATGCTGGTGACGGCCCTCTCACCGAAGATCGGTTACGACAAGGCGGCCGAGATCGCGAAGAAGGCCCACCGGGAGGGAACCACGTTGAAGGATGCGGCGATGGCCCTGGGGTTCCTCACGGAGCAGGAATACGACGAGCTCGTGCGGCCGGAGAAGATGGTCGGTCCGGAGTAGCGGCGCGGGGGACGAGCTCGAGGACGGTGGCTTCGGGCCGGCACAGGAACCGGAACGGCGCGTACTTGCTCGTTCCCAGACCCGGCGAGATATGCGCGTAGGCGTTCCCCATCCGCACTAACCCCGATGCGATCCTCCTCGGCAGGTGCGAGTTGGTCACCAGGGGCCCGACGAGCGGGAACCGCACCTGCCCGCCGTGCGTGTGGCCGAACACCATCAGGTCGTAGCCGAGCGCCGCGAGCTCCGGCGCGGGATCGGGTGAGTGCACGACGGCGAGCCCGAAGGCGCGAGGGTGCTCGCGGGGTGCTACCCGGAGGTCCTGGCGGCGGATGTGTGGGTCGTCCAGGCCGAGCACCTCCATCTCCCGTCCGTCCAGCGAGATCGCCCGCCGGGTGTTCCTGAGGTGGACCCAGCCGTCCGCTTCGAGCTGGGCCACCAGGTCGGGGGCACGGCCTCGTTTGGCCCGTCGGTGCCTGCGGCGCTTACGGAAGTAGTGGAGGTAGTTGTAGGGCCGGGGGACGAAATAATCGTTCGATCCCAAGACGAAGAACGAGGCCCTGGTCCCTCGGAGGTTCCGAACGGCTTCGACCGCGGCCTCGACTGCCTCGGGCTCGCCCACGACGTCGCCCGTCATTACGCAGAGGTCGCACGCCGGCAACCCCGAGAGGAATCGGCGCATCGACGCCGATCGCCGGGTGAGATGGAGATCGGAGAGATGCAGAACAGTGAGTGCCGCAACGTGGTCGGTCGGTAGGATGGGGATGCGGCGCCGGACCAACCGATACCATCGCCGCTCG
>DATDKZ010000107.1:0-7763 GCA_036519575.1 Actinomycetota bacterium
GGTCCGCCGCCCACCACCCCTCCTCGGGGAGCACACGGACCAGGTCATGACCGAGCGGGAGCGCCCCGATGAGCCCGTGAACGCCTCGGAGCGATGGGGCGCCGCCCTGGCGAGCTGGGCCATCCCGGACGAGATCATGTCGCGGGCCCCCGAGTCGCCGTGGACCTTTCCGCCCGAGCTGTTCCGATCCCGGGCCGAACGAGCGGTTTCGGGCGAGCCCTCACCCACCACCGTTCGGGCCGCGGAGGCCCTGCCGGGTGGCGGCACGATCCTGGACGTCGGCGTGGGTGCGGGGGCCGCGTCGGTTCGACTGTCGCCGCAGGCGTCTCGGATCACCGGCGTCGACAGCTCCGAGGCCATGACGGAAGAGTTCCGGCGGGCCGCGGCGGCCGCCGGCGTCGACGCGGTCCCGGTCCTCGGCCGGTGGCCCGACGTCGCGGATGAGGTCGAGCCCGCCGACGTCGTGGTGTGCGCGCACGTCCTGTACAACGTTCGGGACCTCGAGCCCTTCGTGCACGCGCTGGATGCGCACGCTCGCCGCCGCGTGGTGATCGAGATCACGGCCACGCACCCTTTGGCATGGATGACCGACCTGTGGCTCCGGTTCCATCGCCTCGAACGCCCCACCGAACCCACGGCCGACGACGCCGAGGACGCGCTCCGCGATTTCGGATTCGACGTCGGACGCGAGGACGTCGAGCGGCCACCGGGGCCGGGCGGATTCCAGCGGCGCGAAGACGCCGTCGGGCTCATCCGGCGACGGTTGTGCCTGACGCCCGATCGCGACCACGAGGTGGCGGAGGCCCTGGGATCGCGCCTGGCGCAACACGAGGGACTCTGGTCGGCGGGACCGGACACGCAGCGCCTGGTGACGATGTGGTGGGACACGGCCGCGCGAACCTGAAGTGGATCGAACTACTGCGGCCGTCGCGACACGTAGTCCCGGACGATGAAGTCGCCGATCTCCCGGTCGTCCATCAGGAAGACGCGCCCCGCGGTGAGCTTGGCCAGGCGTTCCATGAACCGGATCAACCCCGGCGAGTCCTCCAGCATGAACACGTTCATCGTCACGCCGGCGCGCGACAGTCGTAGCGCCTCGGTCAGCGTCAGCTGGATGGTCCTGGGGACGGGCGGCCAGGAGAAGAACACCTCCTCGCCCTCCAGGTGAGCCGTGGGCTCGCCGTCGGTCACCATGATCACCTGCCGCGTGGCCCGGGGATGCTGCGCCAGCAACCGTCCGGCCAGGTTGAACGCGTGCTGCATGTTCGTGCCGTAGACGCGTTCCCATCCAGCGGCGGTGAGGTCCTGGGGCTCCATCCGCCTCGCGTAGTCGGAGAACCCGATCATGTACAGGCGATCGTGCGGGTATCGGCCCTCGATCAGCGCGTGGAGGGCCAAGGCCATCCGCTTCGCGTGCACGAAGTGACCCCGGAGCGGCATGGAGAAGGACAGGTCGAGCAGCAGGGCCGTGGCGGCCTCGGTCCGCTGCTCCGCGTCCACCAACTCGAAGTCGTCGGGGAGCAGATGAACGTCCGCGCCGGGTCCGCCTCGTACCACGGCGTTGAACACCGTGCGCTGCACCGCGATCTGGCCGGTATCACCGAACGTCCAGGGCCGGGTGGAACCGGTCGGCTCGGCCAGGCCACCGACCTCCCGGGCATCGTGGGTCCCCTCCCGGTCTCGGCGCAGCCGCTCGAACACCCTCACCAGGGCCCGCTCGCCGAGCTTGCGCGCGCCCTTCGGTGTCACCTCCAACCTTCCCTCACGCCGAGAGACCAGGCCGGCCTGTTCCAGGGTCCGCTCGATCTGCTTGAGCCTCCGGAGATCGCGTGCAGCAGTCTCCCCCAAGGTGCGACGGAGGGCCTCCTCGTCGACGTCCTCCAGCGATGCCCCCGCGTATTCCCCGCGCATCGACCGATCCAGATCCTCGAAATCGTGCAGCCGCTCCATGGCGTCGACCGTCGCCGACAAGGGCATGGCCTCGTCCCCGGCCGCCAGCGCCGGATCCCCCCACGGCATGTCGGGGAACATCGATGCGAGGTTCGCCCCCAGCCGATCGACCTCGAAAGCGAGATCCATGTCCGCCATCACCTGCTCGGCGAGGGCCTGGAGCTCGGCCCGCTGCTCGGCCGAGAGCGAGGCGAGCAGCCTGGACAGCGCTGCCATCCTCCGGGCCATGTTCTCGAGGAGCTCGTCCAGCGTCCTCGGGTTGTCCGGGAACATGTCCCCGTACCGCTGCATGAATCCGTCGAAGCCATCGTCCTCGCCCCGGTCCCGCCGTTCGACCATCTGGTTCAGCTCGGCGAGCATGTCCTTGAACCGCTGGATCTGCTCCGGGGAGAGGTTGCGCATCCCCTCGGCCATGTTGCTGAAATACGCGCCGAGCACCTGGTCCCTCAGGTGCTCCATCAGCTCGTCGAACTCCCGCTGGGCCTGCTGATCGACGAACCGGTAGTCCGACAGCTCGCGGATCTGCCCCGGGACGTCCGGCGGAAGCGAATCGAGGACCGCCTCGCGCATCCGGGCGTCCTCCTCGGCCTTGAACGAGAGCGTCGAGCGCTCGCGTTCAACGATCTCCCCCAGCCGCTCCCGGATCTCGTCCAGGGGGCCCTGGAGGTTCAGCCGGGCCTGCTCGCGAGCCCGAGCCTCGCGCAGCCTCGCCCGCAGTGCGTCGAGGCCGCCGAACCGCCCGCGCATCCCCCGCCGTAGCAGGCCGGACATCGCTCCCTGCGCCCCGGCTCCCGACAGCAGGTCCTCCGACATCTCCTCCAGGAGCTCGGCGGCCGGGACGTCCGGCCCGAAGGGATCCTGACTCCCGTCCCACTGCGAGTACCGCGAGCGCATCCACTCAGGGTACGCCGGGTCGGCCGGAACGTGGTGCGGCCGCTACGCGAAGCCGAGCCCGGTGGTGAGCGCGCGCAGGGCCAGCCCGAAGCAGAAGAACGCAGCCCACGCGAACGGGATCCACGGGTGGGCTCGCAACGGCTCTTCCCGGGCGAATGCGTGAGCGATGGCCAGAAGGACGAGCGGACCGAACCCGTAGACGTAGTGGAGCCAGGTCTCAGGCCGATATCCCAGGACGAGCAGTACGACGCCGATGAGCGCCTGTACGACGGCCACCACCTGGACCGCCGCGAGCCACCTCCAGAACCAGTCGCCGGCCTGGCGTTTCGCGATCCAGATCACGAGGCCCCACAGCCAACCCACCGCGAACAGCGCGACGACGACGTACCCGACGAACTCGTGGACCCGAGGCACGGCCGGCAATCCTACGAGGCCAGGGGTCCCTCGTACCGGTAGGCCCCCAGCCTTCCGGATTGTTCCTTGTTCAGTCGGCGGGAGAGATGCAGCCCTTCGAGGGCGAACTCGACGGCGGACGCGGCCACGCCGGGACTCTCCTCCTCCACGCCCAGCCGCTCGAGCAACTTGGCCAGACCCGGGAGATCACCGAACTGACCGAGCACCTCCGAGGCCGGCGTGAGGTCCGAGGTCTCGGCCACGAACCCGCCGCCGAACTTCGACAGGATCGGGGCGAAGTCGAAACCGGACAATCGGCGGCGGAACACCTCCAGCTCGGCGGTGCGGAGGGCTCGTAGCAGGATCTCTTCCTCCCGTCCCTCCTCGATGGTGTCGAACTCGACCCGACCGAGGGAGGCCTCCACCACGGCCGGGAGGTCGCACACCCGAGGCACGGCCTCCGGCTCACCCGTTCGAGCCGCGCGGCGGACCGCAGCCGCCGACATCGTCTCGAGGTTGCCGATCGAGTACCGCACCGACACACCCGAACGATGGTTCACGTGGGGCGACCGCCTGAGCTCGGCGGTCAGGGCCGCCAGCACCTCCTCCATGTACCGGGGAACGCGGATCGGCGCGGCGCCGGCCGGCGGGCGGGCCTCCTGGTCCATGATCCGGATCTCGTCGGCGAGCGACTCCGGGTAGTGCGTCCGAACCTGGGTGCCGAACCGGTCCTTCAGGGGTGAGACGATCCGCCCACGGTGCGTGTAGTCCTCCGGGTTCGCCGTCACGACCAGGAGCAGGTCGAGCGGGAGCCGGATGCGGTACCCGCGGATCTGGACGTCGCGCTCCTCCAGGATGTTGAACAGGGCAACCTGGATGCGTTCGGGGAGGTCGGGGAGCTCGTTGATGGCCACGATGCCGCGGTTGGTCCGTGGGATGAGCCCGTAGTGGATCGTGAGCTCGTCGCCCAGGTACCGGCCTTCCGCCACCCGGATCGGGTCGACGTCGCCGATCAGGTCGGCCACCGAGGTGTCGGGGGTGGCCAGCTTCTCCGCGTATCGCTGGTCCCGTCCGATCCAGGAGACCGGGACGGCGTCACCCTCGCTCGCCACAAGGGCTCGGCACCGGGCGCAGATCGGCCGGTACGGATTGTCGTTCACCTCGCAGCCGGCGATGGCCGGCGCTTCCTCGTCGAGGAGCCCCACCACGTTTCGGATCAGTCGCGTCTTGGCCTGTCCGCGCTCGCCGAGCAGGATCAGGTCGTGGCCGGCGAGGAGACCACGTTCCAGGGCCGGGAGCACCGACGCATCGAACCCGACGATCGAGGGGAACAGCTGCTCCCCCAGGCTCAGCCTGGCCAGAAGGTTGGCCCGGAGCTCCTCCTTCACGGTGCGATCGGGATAGCCGACGGTACGAAGTTCACCGATGGTGACCGGGCGGGTCATGGGGTCCAGCCTACCGGCTCGGCAAAATAAGGATGCCCGGCGATCGGACAGAGGGCCGGATCAGGTGAATCGCGCGATCACGAGGCCCGCTCCCAGCAGGACCATCGCCAGCGAGAGATACCTGAGGGCCGTTTCGGGGGTTCGGCGGAGCGCGGAGGCGTCGAGCGCCTCCGAGGTCCCGTCCGCCAGCGTGAGCTCACCAGAGACGGATCTGACGTGCCGACGCAACCGCCTGACCGGGGTCGAGAGCGTGCGCTGCGCTGCGGACAGCGCTGCGCACGCCCCCCCGACGACTATGGAAGGAGCCGTGACTCGCCCGGTCTGCGCGAAGAACCCGGTCAGCGCTGGGAACGCGCCCCAGGCGAGCGCGAACCACAGGTCGGAATGGAACCAGCCCCCGAACAGCTCCAGGTTGTAGGCCACCACGATGAACCCGCCGAACGCGATGAAGACGGATAGCCACGGGCTCACCTCGATCACGCCATCGATCCCGAGCGCGACGGCGCCGCCGAGCCCAACGAACGCGATCGTCCACAGCATCCCGTCGGGGATCCGAGTCGAGAGGGGCCGGCCATGGAGCTCGTCCATCGCGTGCGCGGCCAACCCCATCCCCAGGAAGAACGCGACGAGGCTCTCCGCGAGCCACCGGCCGTTCACCTCGGATGCGAGCGATGCCCCGATCGCCACGTACGACAGGTGCCACAGCGTGTACGGCGGGTGCAGCAGCGTCCAGTAGTCTCGCCACCCGCCGGGCGTGAGCGCGTAGAACGCTGGGCCCTCGGACCGCTCAGGCACCGGTCACCGCCGTGCGCTTCACGCCCCAGATGACGATGCCGGCCCCCAGTCCCATGGCTCGGCTCCGAACCCTGTGGATACCGGACTCCTGCCACATCCGGATCTGGACCGGCAGGGGGTATCGCTCGTAGAAGCGCTCGATGCTCGGCCCCAGGAACCGCCCGGTCCGACGCCATGCGTCCGATGCCACCCACCCCACCGCGGGCATCACCGTGCGTGTGTATGCCCTCCACCCCAGCTGTGCGTACGGGTTCTGCGGGACGTGGAACTCGAGCCCGGCAAGCACGCCGCCCGGCCGAAGCACCCGCACCAGCTCGGCCACCGTGGCCTGTGGATCGTCCACGTAGCGCAGCAGGTAGGTGAAGGTCACGGAGTCGAAGGCCTCGTCCCCGAAGGGCAACCGCTCGGCCTGCCCAAGGACGAACGAGATGCGGCCCTCCTGACCCTCGGCCTTCGATGCCTGGACCCCCCGTCGAAGCATCGGCTCGCTCTGGTCCAGCCCGACGATACGGACGTTGCGCCGCCGGGCCAGCTCCCGAGCCACGAGCCCCGTCCCGGTGGCCACGTCCAGGACCCACGCCCCGGGGATGGCGTTCACCTTCGAGACCAGGAACCGGCGCCACCGAGGGTCCTGCCCGAACGACAGGACCACCCCCATCCGGTCGTACTGCGGCGCGATGGCGCCGAAGAGTTGCCTGGCGAATGTGGTGCGCTCGGATGCCATCAGGTGGTGAGACTACGCCGGGACGCTCGAGCCTACGACGGACGGAGCGAGCGAGGGAGGTCGGCGATGGAGCCGATCACGTGGTCCGGCTCGTTCGAAGCGGTGTCCAGATCCGTTGGCATGAACTTCCCGGTCCGGACCAGGATCCCCACGAGGCCGGCCGCTTGCGCACCGAGTACGTCGTTCACGATGTCGTCGCCGACCATCGCCGTCCGCTCGACCGGCGCTCCCACCATCCCCACCGCTTCGTGGAAGAACGTGGGAGAGGGCTTCCCGCATATCACCGCCTTGCGGCCCGTCGCCTCCTCCAGCCCAACGATGAACGCGCCGCCGTCGAGCTGTAGACCTTCCTTCGTCCGCCAGTACATGTTGCGGTGCATGCCGACGAGGGACGCGCCGTCCATGAGCATCCCAAAGGCCCGGTTCAGCCGCTCGTAGCCGAAGTCGGTCCCCGCACCTCCGATCACCACCACGTCGGCACCATCATCGACCAGCTGCACCTCCGGCAGGTCGTCGGTCGGATCCCCGTCGGAGAGCAGGAACACCTTCGCCCCGGGGTGGTGAGATCGAAGGTACGCCCCGGTCATGACCACCGCCGTCACCACCTCCTCCCCGGCCACGTCGACGCCGGCGTCCCGAAGGGCCGTGGCCAGCCCGTGGCGGCTGTGCGTGGTCGTGTTCGTGATGAGCCTGAAGGGGATGCCCTGTGCTCGCAGCCAACGCACCGTCTGCGCCGCCCCGGGGATCTGCTCCCACGACACGACCAGGACGCCGTCGATGTCCAGCAAGACGCCCTCGATCTCGTCCACGGCGGCAGTCTATTCAGCGGTCGCGGACGCCCTCTTCGTCCCTCGGTGGCCACCATCCCTCGCCCCGGCCCGGAGCCAATCCTGATAGGGCGCGATGTATCGGTACCGTGAGGGGAGCAGCGGCCGAAGAAGGCGGGTCGCCGCGAACGTCGCGACCACCGTGGCGCGCGCCGCCGGCCCCATCGAGATGCCGTATATCTCGCGGACCTCGGGCGGGAGCGTGGCGAACGCGAGTCGCGACACCCCCCGGAGGATCGGCCGCCACTCCGCCTCCCTCGGCGGTTGGTGGAAGAGCTCCGCGACCCTGCGAGCCGAGTCCGTCGCTCGCAGGATCCCGCTCTCGATCACGCCCTGCATGTGGGCCCGAAGCTCCGGGACGGTCGGGGGGATGACCTCCCGCGGGATCCGCACCAGCTCGGCGACGAGCATCTGCTCCTCGTGGAACCGCTGGCGGCCCGCACCGTCGAGCCTGCCCACCGTGAGCGCTTCGAACAGCAGGGCGCTGTCGACCAGGCAGCCGTGGACCCACAACAGCAACTGCGGATCGAGGGCGTCGTAGGCAAGCCCGGTCACCGGGTCGACTCCCTTGATCCGGGCGTGGACCTCGTTGATCCGGTCGGCCGCCGCGTGCGCCTCGGCCTTCGACCCGAACGTGATCGCATAGGTCAGCATCAGCGTGCGCTGGAGCCGCTTCCAGGGGTTCCGCTCGTAGAAGCCGGTCTCCCGCGCGCCGGCGATGACCAGCGGGTGCGC
>DATDKZ010000108.1:0-2847 GCA_036519575.1 Actinomycetota bacterium
CCCTCCCGCTCGGTCCAAGACTGCGGTCAAAGCCGCAGCCACCGCCCCTTCCGATGACTGGCCGCGCGCCAGTGCTGCGGTGGCGACGGTCACGGCGAGCACCCCCGTCCGGCAGCGTTCGTCGTAATGGGTGAGCGCCGACAGCTTGGCCGCCACCTCCGGAAGCTCCTCCGCGCGATTCGCATACGCCAGGCCGAGCGGCGCGCAGTACATCACGGAGCCGTTGCCGGCGGACACCTCGGGCCCGCGTTCCTCCCACACCGACCTGGCGGCCTCGAACGCATCTTCGCCCCCATCGACTCGGGACAGCACGCGACGGGTGAAGGCGTCGACGTCGGGCGGACCGGATCGGAACCACTCCAGGTGCCGGGCAACTAGATCGTCCAGGTCGAGCTCCCCGCCAGCGGCCAGGCTTCGGACCAGGTTGCGGGCCATGGCCGTGTCGTCCGTGGTCGAGCCGAGTGGCAGGCCCATCCACGGAAGCTCCAGCGCCGGCAACGGGTCGGGGACCTCGGCTGCCATCCGGCCCTCGAACGGAGCGCCCAGGGCATCCCCAAGCGCGAGCCCCAGCACGCTCCCCGCGATCCGGTCTGCGACGTCCACGGCCCGCGATGCTATCGGCCGCGGTCGAACGCGCTTCCCGGTTGGTACGCTGACTGGCCGCATGGACAAGTTCGGACCTGCTCATCGCACCTGCCGCCGGGTCGGCGCGCCGCTCTGTGGTCGCCCCAACTGCCCGGCCAACAAGCGTCCCTATCCTCCGGGCCAGCACGGCCGGGGCCGCAAGCGCCTGTCCGAGTACCAGGTGCGGCTCCTGGAGAAGCAGAAGCTCCGTGCGATCTACGGTGTCGGGGAGCGCCAGATGCGGGTCTATTACGACAGGGCCTCCCGGCGGACCGGTGTGACCGGCGAGGAGCTCATCCGGCAGCTGGAGACCCGATTGGACGTCATCGTCCTTCGCCTTGGGTTCGCACTGACCCAGCGCCAGGCTCGCCAGCTCGTGTCCCACGGCCACGTGCTCGTGGATGGACGGCGGATCGACGTTCCCAGCGCGCAGGTGAAGCCGGGTCAGACGGTCGAGGTCGGCCAGAAGGGCCGCAACCTCGTCGGGGTGCGTGAGGCGCTCGAGATCACGCCCGAGCCCCCCGTGTACCTGTATCGGAACAAGGACGAGGTGAAGGGCACGCTCTCCCGCCTGCCCGAACGCGGCGAGATCCCGCTCCCCGTGCCCATCGAGGAGCGACTGATCATCGAGTACTACTCCTGACCTGCCCCTGAGCCGCCGCTCGGCCTTCCGGAGACGGGTTCGAGTTGGGCCAATCCGGGAGGGGCCTATCATGCGTTCACCGTGACCGCCCGGAGCACGAATGAGTTGGCTGTCCGGGCAGGTGTGCCCGCAGCCTTCGTCGAGCGACTCGTGGATCTTGGGATCGTGGCCGCCGCGGACGACGGGACGTTTTCTGATGCAGACGTGTACAAGGTTCGGTTCGTTCGGTCATCCGATCTGGGCGGACTCTCGATCGAAGCGATCGCCCGTGCGATACGGGAACGTCGCTTCTCACTCGCCTTCATGGAGGGCACCCACTACCGTTGGGCTGCCCTCTCGTCGCGCACCTATGCGGAGGTGGCCGGCGAGACCGGATTCTCCGTCGATCTCGTCCTCTCGTTCGAGGAGGCCCTGGGCAAGGTTCGCCCCGAGCCGGACGATCCGGCCCCGGAGGACCTCATTCCGATGCTCGAGCTCCCACGCGTCGCTTTGGAAGCTGGGGTGGATTGGCGGACACATGCTCAGGCTCTGCGGGTCTACACGGAGTCGCTCGGCCGGATCGCCGAGACGGAGGGCGAAGTGTTCCACCGCTTCATCGAGCTGCCGCGCCTCGAGGCCGGCCTTAGCCAAGGCGAGATGATCGATGCGGTGAACCTGATCGGGGTCGAGCTCGCGCCGGCCATGGAGAAGCTCGTACTCGCCGTCTACCGCCGCCAGCAAGAGCGGGTGTGGACCGACGACGGGGTGCAGCACCTGGAAAGCGCGATCGAGGCGATGGGCCTGTACGAACGGCCCGAACGTCCGACGGCGTTCGCGTTCCTCGACCTCACGGGCTACACGCGGCTCACCGAGGAACGAGGCGACGAGGCAGCGGCAAGACTCGCGGCCGACCTGGGCCGGCTCGTGCAGGAGGAGGTGGGGCAACGGGACGGGAGGGCGGTGAAGTGGCTCGGTGACGGTGTCATGTCGTCGTTCCGCGACCCCGCCGCCGCCGTGCTCGCGACGATCGAGGTGGGCCGTCGCACCGGGGATGTCGGTCTACCACCCGCCCACGCCGGAGTCGCCGTTGGACCTGTGATCTTTCAGGACGGCGAGTACTACGGCCGTACCGTCAACCTTGCAGCCCGCCTTGCCGGAGCCGCAGAACCGGGCCAGACGCTTGTGGATTTAGACGTCGTCCGGCTCGCCGGGAACCGAGACGACGTGGACTTCCGGAAACTCGGGGCGGTCTCCCTGAAGGGCATGGCGTTGCCCGTCGAGGTCTACGAGGCTTTGCCAATCTGACGGCTACGCTCGGAAGTCGCTCGCGACCCGCCTTCTCAGGAGGCCCCGAGCGGCTCTTCGCGCTCTACAGCAACCCGCCGCAGCGAGCCTTCCTCCGCCAACCCGACATGTTCTGAGGTCTGAGAAAGCACGGTGAGCAGGGAGCCCAGTGCCGCGACCGGACCCGGAGCATCGATCCGGGCCGTGACGAAGCAATTTTCATCGCTATCGCGGGTCGCCTCGACGAGCTCGACGATCGCGTACGTGTTCGCACGCAACAGGATCTCGTGCAGGGTCTCCTCGTCCACGTTTGCCCT
>DATDKZ010000109.1:0-11536 GCA_036519575.1 Actinomycetota bacterium
GCGCTCGGCGTGAGTGCGGCCCAGGACGCCGAGAGCGTCGTCCGGCAGCTCAGTCGGCTCGATGACGCCAGCCCGGACCGCGTCGTCCACGTCGTGGTTGATGTACGCGATGCGGTCGGCGAATCGAACCACCTGCGCCTCAAGGGTGGAGGGTGCCGGCATGGACCAGGTGTGGTTCACGATGCCGTCGCGGACCTCCCAGGTGAGGTTGAGCCCGCGCCCGTCATCCTCCAGGTAGTCCACCACCCGCAGGCTCTGCTCGTTGTGACGGAACGGACGGCCCAGGAACGGCGTGAGGGCCTGCTCGCCTAGATGGCCGAACGGCGTAGGGCCCAGGTCGTGGCCGAGCGAGATCGCCTCGGCCACGTCCTCGTTCAGGCGCAGCGCCCGGGCGGCCGTCCGCGCGATCTGCGAGACCTCCAGGGTGTGGGTGAGGCGCACGCGGTAATGATCGCCCTCTGGGGCCAGGAACACCTGCGTCTTGTGCTTCAGGCGGCGGAACGACTTCGAGTGGACGATCCGGTCGCGATCCCGTTGGAAGCACGTTCGAAGGGCGTCGTGCTCTTCGTCGCGCTCGCGTCCCTTGGACTCAGCGGCCAAGGTGGCGTAGGGGGCGAGAGTCTGGCGCTCGATCTCCTCGGTGCGCTCTCGCGGCGTGGTCGTCATGCGGCCCATCGTAGCGCGAGGTTCCGACACCGCCCGGCGTGGTCGGGCGCCCTCAGCGTCCGAACACTCGGTAGTAGATGTAGGCGAAGGTCTCCCGGACGTATCCCTCGAACCGCGTCTGCTCGCTCGTAGCCGCGGAGTGCCAGGTCGCCGAGACGAACCCATCGATGCCGAGGTCCGAAGCCATCCGCCTCACCCGCAGGTTGTGCCAGGGGTCCGAGACCAGGAACGCCGACCGGAGGCCGTGGTCGCGCATGTACGAGGCGGCGGCCCGAAGGCTCTCCAGGGTCGAGTGGCCGACCGGCTCGGCAACGACCGCGTCCGCGGGGAGGCCCTGTTCGACCAGGTAGTCCCGTCCGGCCTCGGCCTCCGTCGTGACGTCGCCGGGCTGCCCCCCACCCAACACCATCACGAGGGGAGCTCGCTGCTGGTCGTACAGGAGCTCCGCGTGCTCCAGGCGCCCGGAGAAGACCGGCGACGGCCGTCCGTCGTATTCGGCCGCGCCCAAGACCAGGATGGCGTCGGCTCGTTCCACGGTGCTGGCGTCATCGGTGTGAGCCGCGCGCCACACCGCCACGAACGTGGCGACCACCACCGCCACGAGGACGACCGCAAGGAACGCGGCGATGGTGAGGAAGGGGTGGCGGCTCGCGCGCACATCCCCAATCTAGCAACGACGCCGGCGTTCCCCGTTCTCCTCGCCCTGGGAGGGCGACGCTATCGCTACGTTGGTTCGATCAGCCCGGTCTCTTCCAGGACCCCCAGGAACTCCCGCCTCATCCTGAACCCGTGACCGAAGATGGCGTTTGAGCCACAGGGCCCGTCGGTGAACCACGAGAGGATCCAGTTCTCGTCCGGCGAGCGAAACAGGGTTGCGGACTCGCCCGAGTACACGGTCCGTCTTCCCACGACGGGCGCGTGTTCCCCGTACTCCCCCGGCACGCCGAAGAAGAACTGGAGCTCACGATCCCGGTTGTCGCGCAACCGAACTCGCACCCCGATGTGATCGATATAGCGATCGTCCAGCATCTCCGCCACACCGAACCCGGCGGGGACCGTGAAGGGAGCCTCGCATCTCACCGAAGGGGAAGTCGGCGGGACGTTCTGTCCCTGTCCGAAACATGCCGTCCCCGCCGTGCATCCGAGGGCAACGAGGGCGCGAGCGAAACCAGGCCTCACGGCAGCGATTCGGGTACCGGATGGGTCAGCGGACCGGTCCCATCTGGGTTCGCCTCCTGGCCAAGGCCCACATACAGCCCACCGAGGCTTCGAACGCGACCGGGCAAGATGGTTGCCTGGTATTCGAACGACTGGGCGAGTGCCACGAAGTCGACCGCCCCTTGCTCGGTGCGGAACGCGGAGACCAACGCGAAGTCACCGGGGGAACCTATCCCCTGGTCGAAGGCCTGGAACTGGGCCACCGGTACGACGTAGTAACCGGACATGTCCCCGAAGGGCATGGCGTCGTTGGCCGCCTCCGCTTCTGCCCGCGTGGGATAGATCCCGCCGACCACCACGATCAGCAGCTCACCCCAACCGGTGTCCGGCGTCATCCGCGGTCCGATCGGCGGGCCGACATCACGCGGCGCAGGGTCCGTCCGGCCCACTGCGGCGAGCAGGCCGATGCTGATCCCAACGGTCCCCAACAGGCCAAGCAGGATGGCGAGCGTTCGTTTCATCGTTGCCTCCCAATCGGACTCAATACCCGGTCGCGTACTGGAAGTGCATGGGATCGTTGAAGCTCAACCCCCACTTCCAGCCGTGGTTCTGGAAGATCTGTGCGAATCGATAGTTCGTCGTGCTGTACGTCTTCCCCATGTATTCCTCCGCCGAGGAGAGGTCGACGGCGATGCCGAACGCGTGGGTGCTCCACGATGTGCCACCCCTGACGTAGCGGCACGCGTATCCGTAGATCCCGTGCTTCACGTACTGGCTCAAGTGGTTGTTCTGGATATGCCCGTATACGTCGTTATCGAGGTTCGTAGAAACTCCGCCCTTGCCCGACACCATCTGGGTGGGGTATCCGCCAAGCTTGCGATGGAATCGGACGCTATAGGTCGTCCCCGTATCGGCCGCACGCCAGTACATATACACAGCGCGCGCCGCCGTACTGCAGGGCTGTCCGAACCGGTTGACGATCTGCGTGTACCCGTTGGGGACAGCCGGATAGTTGTGGTGCCAATCCCGCCATCCGAGTTTGGCCCAGTGCCACCCGACCACTAGCGGCATGGCCAGGGCCATGGCCGCCATGAGAGGGAGGGCCCGCCGACGATGCCGGCGGAGGAAGATGCCCACCTTGGCCCGCACAATCCACCTCCTGTTCGCACGCGGGGGAGGTGGGGAGGGCGCCTACGTTAGCGCACGCGCGCTCGCATGCGAATCACCAGGATGGGTGAACTGGCGGCGACACGCGGGGGATTTCCGCTCGTGCTACTTCGACGCCGATTCCGCGCCGCCGACCGCCGCCTGGCCGGCGGCCAGCCGTGCCGTCTCCACTCGGAACGGCGAACACGACACGTAGTCGAGTCCGATCTCGTGGCAGAACGTCACTGACGCGGGATCCCCGCCGTGCTCGCCGCAGATCCCGACGTGCAGGTTCGGGTTGGCCGCCCGTCCCTCCTCGGTGGCGATCCGCATCATCCGCCCGATCCCCGCGCGGTCGATCGTCACGAAGGGGTTCGCCGGGACCAGCTTGCGCTCCTCGTACATCCCCACGAACTTGCCGATGTCGTCTCGAGAGAAGCCGAAGCCCATCTGGGTGAGGTCGTTCGTGCCGAACGAGAAGAAGTCGGCCACTTCGGCGATCTCGCCGGCGGTGAGCGCCGCTCGCGGGACCTCGATCATCGTCCCCCACTCCAGATGCTCGATCCGCTGTCCCGATTCCTCCAAGACCCTCCCGGCGGCCGGCTCGAGCTCCTGGCGCATCTGCTCCAGCTCGGGCCTCGTGGCCACCAGCGGGATCATGATCTCGACCCTCGGATCGCCTCCCTCGGCCTTCACGGCCGTGGCCGCTTCCAAAATGGCCCGGACCTGCATGGCATACAGACCGGGCTTGACGATCCCGAGGCGCACGCCGCGGAGTCCCAGCATGGGATTGGTTTCGTGGAGCTCGTTGACCTTCTTCAGGACCTGGTTCTTCTCATCCAACGCCGGCCCGGTCTCGCCGCGTTCCTCCATCTGGGCCACCTCGACAGCCAGGTCCACCTGGTTGGGAAGGAACTCGTGGAGCGGCGGGTCCAGGAGCCGGACGGTCACGGGCAGCCCGTCCATGGCCTTGAAGATGCCCACGAAATCGTTGCGCTGCAGCGGGAGGAGCTTGTCGTAGGCCGCCTCCTCCTCCTCGGATGTGTCGGCGAAGATCATCTGGCGAACGGCGTCTACCCGCTCCTCGCCCAGGAACATGTGCTCGGTCCGGCACAGTCCGATCCCCTCGGCACCGCGCTCCCGCGCGTTCGCGGACTGGTCGGGGGTGTCGGCGTTCGCCCGCACGCGAAGCCGCCTGGCCGCATCGGCGAGGACCATGATCCGCTCGAATGCCTTCCAGATCTTCTCCTCGCGCGCGGCGGGATCCCCGGCTCGAGCTCGCTCCAGGACGGACTCCTCGAGCTGGAGCTCGCCCACGTAGACGTTGCCGGTGAACCCGTCGATGGTGATGAGGTCGCCCTCCTTGACCGTCGTCCCGTCCACCCTGAACGAACCGGAGCCCATGTCGATCTTGATGGCGTCGGCCCCGCACACTGCCGGGATGCCCTCGCCCCGGGCCACCACGGCCGCGTGCGAGTTCGTCCCGCCGGCCGAGGTCAGGATGCCCTGTGAGGCGATCATCCCGTGGTAGTCGTCGGGCGTAGTCTCCCGGCGGACCAGGATCACCCGCTCGCCCCGCTTCGCCCATTCCTCCGCCTCGTCCGCGCTGAACACGACCTTGCCCGAGGCGGCGCCGGGCGACGCGTTCAGCCCTCGGGCGATTGCCTCCGCCTTCGCCGTGGACGACACGACGCGCTTGAACAGCTCCTCCAGCCGGTTGGCGTCGACGCGGAGCAGGGCGGTATCGCCGTCGACCCGGCCTTCGTCCAGCATGTCGTGGGCCATGACCCATTCGGCGAACGCGGTCCGCTTGCCGATCCGGGTCTGGAGGATCCACAGCTTGCCCTTCTCGATTGTGAACTCGATGTCGCACATGTCCCGGTAGTGCCGCTCCAGGGTGTCCATGACTTCAAGGAGCCGCTCGTACGAGACGGCGTCGTGGTGTTCGAGCTCGGCGAGGGGCAGCGTGTTCCG
The DNA here is from genome assembly GCA_036519575.1 of Actinomycetota bacterium. Lineage (GTDB taxonomy): Bacteria > Actinomycetota > UBA4738 > UBA4738 > HRBIN12 > AC-69. The sequence goes on from DATDKZ010000109.1 coordinate 4,945, forward strand.
GATCCCGGCCACGACGTCCTCGCCTTGGGCGTTCGGGAGGTAGTCGCCGTATGGGCGCTTCTCGCCGGTCGCTGGGTCACGGGTGAAGGCCACCCCCGTTCCCGAGTCCATCCCCCGGTTGCCGAACACCATGGCCACCACGTTGACCGCCGTCCCCAGGTCGTCGGGGATCTTGTTCTGGCGCCGGTAATCGACGGCCCGCTTCCCGTTCCAGGACTTGAACACGGCCTCGACGGCCAGCCGGAGCTGCTCTCGAGGATCCCTCGGGAACTCCTTCCCCGTGTGCTCTCTGTAGATGTCGACGAACTCCTCGACGAGCTGCTTCAGGTCGTCGACGTCGAGGTCGGTGTCCTGGGCGTTGGGGCTCCTCCGGTGCTTCGCCCGGTCGAGCGCGTCCTCGAAGGCCTCACCGGGCACCCCCATGACGATCTTGCCGAACATCTGGATGAACCGGCGGTAGGCGTCGTAGGCGAACCGCCAGTCCCCCTCCGACTGCTTGGCCAGTCCCTGGAGGGAGTCCTCGTTCAGCCCGAGGTTCAGGACCGTGTCCATCATCCCCGGCATTGAGAACTTGGCCCCCGAGCGGACCGACACGAGGAGCGGATCCTCCGGGTCACCGAGCTTCTTCCGCATCGACTGCTCCAGGTGGAGGAGATGCTCCTCCCCCTCGTCCATCAAGCCTTCGGGGAAATCGTCCTTCGACAGGTAGGCCAAGCACGCCTCGGTGGTGATGGTGAAGCCCGGAGGCACGGGGAGGCCCATGTTGGTCATCTCGGCGAGGTTGGCCCCCTTGCCGCCGAGGAGGTCCTTCATGTCCTTGTTGCCCTCGGAGAAGTCGTAGACGTACTTGGTCATCGCCAGCCTCCGACCGGGCCTCGGGTCCGAAGAATCAAGTGTACGGAAGTCCGCACTGGGGTCGTCGTTCCGTCACGCCGCGGCGGCCTCGAGCAACGCGAGCGTTGCGGCGTCGGAGGCGAAGAGCACCCGCACGCGCTGTCCCTCGACGGGGAGAAGGCTCGCGGAACGCCCCTCACGCGACCCGAGCCACTGTCGGGTCGCCGAGGCGAACTCGACCGCATCCCGTGGTTCGTCCCACACCGTCGAGAGCACGATCGCCACGTGCTCACCGTCGGACCAGGCCCGATACGTGCCGCCGTCCCACCCCGCGGCGGCGGCTTCGGCCGTGACGGGCGGGAGTCGGAGGCCGAGCATGATCGACAGGAACGCCTCCCCCACGCCCATCACGTCGAGGTCGGTCCACTCCGGGCCGAGCTTCGGGCTCAGGTCTTCCACGTTGACCGCCGTCGGGGCGTCGTTCGGGTACCGCTCGGGGTGGATGACCTGCTCGGTTGATACGGGAAAGCGCTCCATGGCCCGATCGATGGCTTCGGTGCCGCCCCGCCGGTCCATCGCCTGGATGAACGACAGCCCCGCCGTGTACGGCCACGTCTGGAGCTGCATCACGAACGGTGGGATGCCTGCTGTGGAGGGCGCCGCCTGCAGCCCCAACTGCAGCTGCTCGTCGAGCGTCAGGAATCGCTGCGCGTAGAGGATCATGAAGTACGTGGCATCGCCCTCCACGGCTCCCAGTGCCGCCTGGTAGGCCTCGTCTGCGCAGTCGCTCTCCAGCGTGTTCAGGCGATCCAGCCGGAAGTGCTGGTCGTCGAGCGCGTGCGTCAGCTCGTGTGCCAGCGTCACCTTCTGCACCGGGGTCGGGTTCTCCGTACCGATGAACACCAGCTGCCCCGACAACGGGTCGTAGTACCCGATGATCTGGGAACCGGCGAACCGCTCGATCGACCGACGGATGCTGGTACCGGGTGGAATGACCCCGAGGGTCTGCCACGCCCGGCTGCGGCGGTCGAAAAGCTTCGCCGGGTACGAGGAATCGAGGGACTGGCTCAACCCCTTCACCAGATCGTCATGGGAAACCGCGTCGACCGGGACGGGCTCGGTGAACTCAAGGCCCCGCATCTGCTGGACCTGGCCCTCGACCTGCTTGATGGCCGCGGGCGTGGGCCCCTCGGAGCCGGTCGAGGCCGGCTGGGGCGGCGGGCGCCGACACAGCCGCTCCATCGCGGCCTCGGCGGAGCCGGGGCCGGTCGGGGCTGGTGATGCCGTCTCCGGCGCAGACGGGACCGGCGCGCCGGTCCCCGACCCGAAGGGCTCGGACCCCGACCCGGTACATGCCGACCCGAGGAGGACGACCGCCAGCAGGGCGGCGGCAAGTGCGCGGACCCGAGCGATCACCGGCGAGGCACCGCCACGCTGGCCACCGCCGCGACCACCGCCGCGGCCGAGAAGCCGGCCGAGACCCACAGCAGCCCGATCGAGTTCAGCGACCCCAGGGATGCCACGACCAGGATGAGCCCGGCGACGCCCATGAGAGCGAAGGCCATCGCGTACAGGCTCACCGATCCGCGCCGAGATCGGACGGCCGGGGCATCGTCGGGCACGTGCTCGGCGGGGGTCACAGGCGCTCTCGGAGGTATACGACGAGGCCGTCCATGGGGATGCGGTCCTGACGCATGGAATCGCGTTCCCGCACCGTGACCTGCCGATCCTGGAGCGTGTCGAAGTCCACTGTCACGCAGAACGGCGTGCCGATCTCGTCCTTGCGTCGGTATCGCCGGCCGATCGAGCCGGCGTCGTCGTAGTCACACATCCACAGCGTCTTCACCAGGTCGAACACCGCGCGCGCGTCGGGTGTGAGCGTCTCGTTCCGCGAGAGCGGCAGCACCGCCACCTTGACGGGCGCGAGGTCCCTGTGGATCGCGAGCACCGTGCGCTTCTCGGTGCCGCCCGAGGCCTTGGGGGCCTCCTCCTCTCGATAGGCGTCGAGCAGGAACGCCAGGAGCGCCCGGTCCACGCCGGCCGCCGGCTCGATCACGAAGGGGAAGTACCGCTCCTCCCGGTCGGGGTCGAAGTACGTCAGGTCCTCTCCGCTCGCCTTGGAATGCGCCTTCAGGTCGAAGTCCGTCCGGTTGGCGATGCCCTCGAGCTCCCCCCAATCGGTGAACGGGAAGCGGTACTCGACGTCGACGGTCCGTTTCGAGTAGTGCGAGAGCTCGTCCTTGGAGTGCTCGCGGAGCCGGAGGTTCTCCTTCCGGATCCCGAGGTCCACGTACCACTGGAGGCGCTCGTTGATCCAGTACTCGTGCCATTCCTCGTCCGTCCCCGGTTCCACGAAGAACTCCATCTCCATCTGCTCGAACTCGCGGGTCCGGTAGATGAAGTTCCCCGGCGTGATCTCGTTCCTGAAAGACTTGCCCTGCTGGGCCAGGCCGAACGGGATCTTCTTCCGGTTGGCCTGTTGGACCGTGACGAAGTCGACGAACATCCCCTGCGCCGTCTCGGGCCGAAGGTAGACGACGGCCGCCTCCTCCTCCACAGGGCCCATGAACGTCTTGAACATCAGGTTGAAGTTGCGCGCCTCCGTGAACCGGTCGTCTCCACAGTTCGGGCATCGCGGCTTGGCGGCCATATCGACCGTGCTCTCGTCCTCCTCGTGTCCGGACTGGGGGGCGTGGAAGCCGGGGAGATGATCGGCGCGGAACCGCTGGTGGCAGTTCAGGCATTCCACCAGGGGATCGGTGAAGGACTGGAGATGCCCGCTCGCTTCCCACACCCGGGGCGACATGATGATCGAGCTCTCCAGGCCGACGACGTCGTCCCGGAGCTGGACCATGGTGCGCCACCAGGCCGCCTTGACGTTGCGCTTCAGCTCCACCCCCAGGGGGCCGTAGTCCCAGAACGAGCGGAGCCCACCGTAGATCTCGCTCGACGGAAACACGACGCCCCGGCGCTTGGCCAGGGAGGTGATGACCTCCATGAGGTCGGGCATCGAGTTGGACCTCCTCTCCCGGCCGCTGGCGGCGGCCGCTGGCGTGGGATCAAGTGTACGGGAGGCACGCACCGTCTCGGCTGCGCCGGCCTGGTTCCGGAAGGTCCGAGCGTCCGTTACTCGTCGGCGAGGCCGCCGAACCTGCGCGAACGCTTCTGGTAGTCCCGAATGGCCTCGTACAGGTATTCGCGGTTGAAGTCCGGCCACAGGACCGGAGTGAAGTAGAACTCGGAGTAGGCCGCCTGCCACAGCAGGAAGTTCGAGATGCGCTCCTCGCCGCTCGTGCGGATGATGAGGTCGGGATCGGGCGTGTCGGGATGGTATAGGCGGGATGCGATGCTCTCGGGGGTGAGCTTGCGCCCGTCGAGGCGGCCGGCGTCATGATCGGCGATCAGCCGCTTCACCGCATCGGCGATCTCCATGCGGCCGCCGTAGTTGAACGCGATCGTGAGCGTCATACCTGTGTTGGGCGCCGTGAGCTTCTCGGAAACCTCCATCTCCTTCAGCACGGAGCGGGGTACCCTCCAGTCGCGCCTGCCCAGGAACCGCACGCGAACGTTCATGTCGTTGAGCTCGTCACGCCGCCGCCGGAGCAATCCCCGATTGAACTCCATCAGGTACCGGACCTCGGCCTTGGGCCGGTTCCAGTTCTCCGTGGAGAAGGCGAACATCGTGAGCCAGCCAAGGCCGACCTCGACGCCGCCCTGGACCGTGTCCCACATGGCCTGCTCACCCGCGGCGTGCCCCTCCGTCCGGGGAAGCCCGCGTTGGGTGGCCCACCGGCCGTTCCCGTCCATCACGATCCCGATGTGGACGGGGACGCGATCCCGGTCGATGTCGGTGAGGTAGGTGCTCACGGCACCAGGCTCCGGGCCAGGATGGGAAGGCTCTTCATCCGCCGCTCCAGGTGGTACTCGGCGAACCCGAACAGCAACCCGCGAGCTTCCCTCCGCACGTACGGATCGACCATCACCGCGCCCGCCCTGCCTGGGCCGGCGGCGCCGAGCTCGGCAAGGAGCCCGAGAGCCTCTCGTGAGACCGGGCCCGCGTCGGGCTCGGCGCAGGAACGGCACACCGCTCCGCCCTGCCCGCTGGCGAACAGGTCGGGATCGGGCCGGCCACACACCGCGCATGCCGAGAGGCTTGGGTGGAACCCCGACAGAGAAAGGAGCGAGAGCAAGAAGGATTCCGCGACGGCCTCGGAGTCGGCCGGCCGAGCCTGGAGCGCCCGGAGGCCGGTGAGGAGCAGGAGGAATAGGCGAACGTTCCGCTCGTGCTCTTCGGCCACCTTGTCCACCGCCTCGAGCATGGTTTCCCCCGCCGCGAACAGACCGAGGTCGTCCCGAACGGCCCGGAACGGGGAGATGATCTCGGCTTGGCTGATGGTGTCGAGGGAGCTTCGACCCCGGTAAACCATCAGGGAGACGTGGGTGAAGGGCTCGAGGCGCGCGCCGAACCGGCTGGTGGTCTTACGGACGCCCTTGGCCACGGCCCGAACCTTGCCCGAGCCCTGGGTCATGACCGTCACGATCTTGTCGGCCTCGCCCAGCTTGATCGCTCGCAGGACGACGCCCTGTTCCTTGTAGAGGGGCATGTGTCCGAATCGTACCCTCGGGTCCCGCCGACCTTGCCGGAAGGGTTTGGCGATTCCGTGACATCCCCATCCGCCGGGGTCAGGCCGCTGCCGTCAGGCCGCTACCGTCAGGCTCCCTTCGGGTGCCAGACCGTTTTGAACTCCATCAGCGCGGTGACCAGGTACGGGCTCTGTGCGGCCGGCGAGAAGATGTCGGCGCCGTCCGCTCGGATCACGCGCTTCACATTCTCGGCTGATTGGACCTCGACGTTGGCCCGCATGTCCTCGGGGACCCCGGTGATGTCGATGGCGTTCACGTCCATGTGGCCGGCCAGCCAGGGCACGAGCTCCCGGGTGAAGCCGGTGAGCATGTTGATCACTCCACCGGGGACGTCGGAGGTGGCAATCACCTCGGTCAGCGTGACCGCCGGGAGTGGCGCGTTCTCGCTCGCGAGGACCACGGCGGCGTTGCCGGAGACGATGGCCGGCGCGAGCCGGGACACCAAACCGAGCAGCGCCTGGTCCTCCGGCGCCACGATCCCGACGACCCCTGTGGGCTCGGGGATCGTGAAGTTGAAATACGGCCCGGCCACCGGGTTCGTGGCCCCGAGCACCTGGTGGACCTTGTCCGCCCATCCCGCGTACCAGACCCATCGATCGATCGCTGCGCTCACGCCTCGGGCCGGGTCGGCGGCACCCGCGTCGGTCAGTTCCTGCTCGAACTGCCCGCGACGGCCCTCCATCAGCTCGGCCACGCGATACAGGATCTGCCCTCGATTCGAAGCGGTCCTCGTACCCCAGTCGGCCTGGGCGGCGCGCGCGGCGCGGACCGCGTCTCGGAGGTCCTTTCGCGAGGCCCGCGCGGCCCACGCCAGCAACCGCCCGTCGTGCGCGTGGACCTCGTACGAACGACCGGACTCACTGCGGGGGAACTCGCCATCGATGAACAGCTTCGCGGTGCGGCGAACGGGCACGCGCTGCTCGCTCATTCACCGCCCCCGTCGAAGTCCAGGTACGGCTCCAGGCCGTGGAGTCCGCCCTCCCGGCCGAACCCGCTCTCCTTGTACCCGCCGAACGGCGACGAAGGGTCGAACCGATTGAACGTGTTCGCCCAGACCACGCCGGCCTCCATCCGCTCGGCCATCCACAGGATCCGCGAGCCCTTGTCGGTCCAG
>DATDKZ010000110.1:0-5042 GCA_036519575.1 Actinomycetota bacterium
CACGGTGCGGGAGGACGCGAAGCCCCACGACGTCCTGCTGTGCATCCAGCAGCAGAAGGTACAGACCGACACGAACCGCCTGCGCTTCGACTCCGATCAGTTCTACATGAAGTCCGCCGAGGAGATGCGGGAGGTGTTCCGTGACCTTCCCGAGGCCTGCGACAACACCTTGCGTATCGCCGAGATGTGCGAGCTGGAGCTGTCGTATGGCGACCTCCACCTCCCGAGGTTCGAGTCGCCGGCGGGCATGGACCATGATGCGTACCTCCGGCGGCTGGTCGACGAAGGCGCCAGGCAACGCTACGGCGACTTGGCGCCGGATGTCCGGGCCCGGATCGACCACGAGCTCGACGTCATCTGCCGGATGGGGTTCGCCGGCTACTTCCTGATCGTGTGGGATCTGATCCGGTTCTCGCGAGAGAACGGGATCCGGGTGGGGCCGGGCCGGGGCTCGGCGGCGGGCTCCGTCGTCTCGTACTCGCTACGCATCACCGACCTGGACCCCCTCCGGTACGGGCTGATCTTCGAGCGGTTCCTGAACCCCGAGCGCAAGCAGCTTCCCGACATCGACATGGACTTCGACGAGCGTCGCCGGGACGAGGTGATCCGGTACGTGGCCCAGAAGTACGGTTCCGATCACGTGGCCCAGATCATCACGTTCCAGACCATCAAGGGGAAGCAGGGGATCCGAGACGCCGCACGAGTGCTCGGGTTCCCGGCTTCGGTCGGCGACCGCCTGTGCAAGATGTATCCCCCCGCGGTCCTGGGCCGCGAGCACCCGATCGACGTCGCCATCGAGCACTCGCCGGAGCTCAAAGAGGCGTACGACAAGGAGCCCGAGGCCAAGGAGATCGTCGACACGGCCAGGGCGCTCGAGGGCCTTCGCCGAGAGGACTCGGTCCATGCAGCCGGGGTGGTGATCGGAGACGCCCCCCTGGTGAACTACCTGCCGCTCAAGCTGTCGAAGGACTCACGCGACGACAGTCGGCGCATCGTCACCCAGTTCGACATGCACGGGGTGGAGAAGCTCGGACTCCTGAAGATGGACTTCCTCGGCCTTCGGACCCTCTCGGTGATCGAGGACACGCTGGCCCTCCTTCGGCGGACGGGCGTCGAGCTCGACATCGACCACGTGCCCCTCGACGACCAGGCCGCGTACGCGATGCTCCGCCGAGGCGACACCACCGGCGTCTTCCAGCTGGAGAGCCCGGGTATGCGCCAGCTGATCCACCTGCTGCTACCGGACCGGTTCGAGGACCTCATGGCCCTCGTGGCGCTGTATCGGCCGGGGCTGCTGTCGATGGGCCAGCACTCCGAGTACGCGGAGCGCAAGCACGGCCGAAAGCCGGTGACGTACCCGCATCCGGACCTCGAGGAGGTCCTGCAGGACACCTACGGGATCATCGTGTACCAGGAGCAGGTCATGCAGATCGCCAACCGCATGGCCGGCTACTCGATGGGTGAGGCCGACGGCCTGCGCAAGGCCATGGGAAAGAAGATCCGCGAACTGCTGGTCCCGCACCGAGAGACCTTCGTCCGCCAGTGCGTGGATCGGGGCTACCAGCGCCGGATCGCCGAGGACATCTTCGACCTGATCGTCCCGTTCGCCGACTACGGGTTCAACGCGTCGCACGCATGCGCATACGCGTATGTGGCCTACCAGACCGCATACCTGAAGGCCCACCATCCAGTGGAATACATGTCCGCCATTCTCACCAGCGTGAAGGACGACAAGGACAAGAAGCCCTTCTACCTGAACGCGTGCCGCCTGATGGGTCTGGAGGTCCTTCCCCCCGACGTGAACGAGTCCGAGCTGGACTTCGCCCCGGTCCCCGGCGGTGAGCCCAAGGTTCGATACGGGCTGTCGGCTGTTCGGAACGTCGGTTCGGGGGCCGTGGGCCAGATCATCGAAGCCCGGCGGTCCAGAGGTGGGTTCGGCTCCTTCGCCGAGTTCTGCCGCAAGGTCGATCCGGGGGTCCTGACGAAGAAGGTCCTCGAGAGCCTGGTCCTGGCGGGCGCGTTCGACTCGCTCGGCTACGCGCGGAAGGCCCTGCTGGAGGGATACGAGAAGGTGTCCGGACCCATCGCGGCGGAGCGCAAGGCCGAGGCCGCCGGTCAGTACTCGCTGTTCGGGGGGGGAGAACGGGCGGCGCACGAGATCGACGAGTCCGTCCTCGACGGGGATGAGTTCGACCGGCGAACGCTCCTTCGCCTGGAGAAGGAGATGCTCGGCCAATTCGTCACTGACCACCCCCTCCTATCTGTGAAGGAGCGGCTGGGGGCGCAGACCGACATGGAGGTCGCCGACGTGGTGAACCTGGGGGACGGCGATCTGGTCACCGTCGGTGGGATCGTGGCGTCGGTGGCCCGCCGGTACACGAGGAAAGGGGAGCCGTACGCGCTCTTCCGGCTGGAGGATCTGGCGGGCGGCGTGTCGGTCGTGGCCTTCCCGGGGGTTTTCGAGCAGGTGCCGAACCTGGTGGAGACCGACGCCATCGTGCTGGTGAAGGGGCGCGTGGATCTCCGAGGCAGGGAGTTGCAGCTGCGGGCCGTGGAGATCCGGGAGCTCGATGTTGGCGCGGTCGCCCCGGCCCGTCCCACACCTGGGGTGATGGTCGTCGACCTCGCCGCGGCCAGCTGCACCAATGCCCTGATCGCCAAGCTGAAGGACCTGTTCGGGGCCCATCCGGGATCGACCCCCGTGCTCGTCAGGTTCATCTCAGCTCAGGGCACCACACCGATCCAGGTGGGAGGCGTGCGGGTGGACCCCGCTGCCGGATTGCTCTCCGAGCTGCGGCTGCTCCTCGGCCCGAAGGCCGCCCGGCTCGAGGAGGAGCCATCTCCGAGAGCCGAGCGCGTGGAGGTCGCACCGGTAGGCTGACCGGCCGTGGGGTTCGAGGTCATCCCGGCCGTGGACGTCTTCGGAGGTCGTCTGGCTCGCCTGTCGGACGGGGCGGTGCTGTTCGTGGAGGCGTTCGGTGGCGACCCCATCGAGGCTGCTCGATCCTTCGCGGACGCCGGCGCCCGGTGGATCCACGTGGTGGACATGGATCTGGCGCTGGACGGCGAGTTCCGCAACCTCGAGGTGGTCGCCGAGATCGCCGGCATCGGCGTATCGGTCCAGGCGAGCGGTGGGATCGCCGGCCTGGCCGAGGTCGAGCGGGCCCTGGCTGCCGGCTCCCGTCGCGTCGTGCTCGGCTCCTCGGCGCTGTCCGACCGGCCCGCGGCGGAGGCGTTGCTCGTCAGGCACCGTGACTCGCTGGCCGTGGGGATCGAGGCCGATCGGGACACGATACGGACCCGGGCCCGTCGCGAGGTCGCGCTGTCACTCCCCAAGACGGTGGCTTGGCTGGCCGGTCTCGACGTCGCCCGGTACGTCCACACCAGCCTGCGCAGTGTGGGCGGACTCGCGGGCCCCGACCTCGATGCGATCCGGGGACTCATCCAGATGACTGGGCGACCGGTGGTCGCTTCGGGCGGGATCCGGGGCCCCGAGGATCTCCGACGGATCGCCTCCATCGGAGCACAGGGTGCCATCCTGGGCCGCGCGCTGTACGAGGGACTCGATCTCCGGCACGCGCTGGACGCGGTGGTCTGAGGAGGCGCCGCTACACTTTCCCGACCATGGGCTTCCTCACCGAGACGGTGGACGGCGTTCGCCGCCGGCTTGAGCGACAACCCATCGACGAGTCCGGATTGATGGGCCTTGCTCTCAGGATGCCGCCCCCTCGCGCCTTCGCGGCGCGCTTGTGGTCGGCGAAGGCTCCCGCGGTCATCGGGGAGGTGAAACGGTCCTCACCGTCGGCCGGGCGGATCGGGGACGCGGATCCCGGGGCGCGCGCCCGCGCTTACGAAGAGGCGGGTGCGACCGCCGTCTCGGTGCTCACCGAGCCCGTGCACTTCGACGGGTCCTTGGCCGACCTCCGCGCGGTTCACCACGCGACCACGATCCCGGTCCTCCGCAAGGACTTCCTGGTTCACCCGGCCCAGCTCATCGAGGCTCGCGTTGCCGGAGCCGACGCCGTGCTCATCATCGCGGCCGTGCTCAGCGAGATCGAGCTGAAGGCCATGCTGAACGCGGCCCAGGACCTCGGGCTCGGAACGTTGGTCGAAGCCCATTCCGCGGAGGACCTGACCAAGGTCCTGGGGGTCGATGCCAAGGTGGTGGGGGTGAACGCACGGGACCTCGAGACCCTCGAGGTGGACGAGGACCGGGCCCTTCTCCTCCTGGGCTCTATGCCCCAGGACCGGATCGCCGTGTTCGAGAGCGGTATCTCGACCCGGGCGCAGGTCGAACGGGCAATGGAGGCCGGCGCGAAAGCGGTCCTGGTCGGAGAGGCGCTCATGCGTGCGGAGGACCCCGGCGCCAAGCTGCGCGAGCTTCGAGGTGTGGCGTGAAGGCCGCCGACACGACGGCGACGCCCGACGCACGCGGGCGGTTCGGCCCGTTCGGGGGGCGGTACGTTCCCGAGGTGCTGATCCCGGCCCTCGACGAGCTCGCCGCCGCGTGGGACGAGCTCCGGGACGAGTCGGCGTTCCGAGGTGAGCTCGACGCGTTGCTCCGCGACTTCGTGGGCCGGCCGTCGCCGCTCACCTTCGCCTCGAGGCTGTCCGACCGACTTGGCTACCGCGTCTACCTGAAGCGCGAGGACCTCAATCACACCGGGGCGCACAAGATCAACAACACCCTGGGCCAGGTGCTGCTGGCTCGGCGGCTGGGGAAGGGCCGCATCATCGCCGAGACCGGCGCGGGGATGCACGGCGTGGCCACCGCCACGGCTTGCGCGCTGTTCGGCCTTCCATGCGTGGTGTACATGGGCGAGGAGGACACCGTCCGTCAGGCACCGAACGTCGCTCGGATGCAACTCCTGGGGTCAGAGGTCGTGACGGTCACCTCCGGAAGCCGAACGCTGAAGGATGCGATGAACGAGGCCATGCGGGACTGGGCGGGAAGCGTGCGTGAGACCCATTACGTGATCGGCTCGGTGGCCGGACCGCATCCGTTCCCCTCCCTGGTCCGCGACCTCCAGCGCGTGATCGGC
>DATDKZ010000111.1:0-7988 GCA_036519575.1 Actinomycetota bacterium
ATGGGTTCAAACGGATCCTGTACCTGAACGGCCACGGCTCGAACATCCCCCTCGTGGAGATGGCCGCTCGGTTGGTCGCGTTGGAGCATCCCGATGTGCTGGCGGCGGCGGCCTTCTACCTCACCAGCGAAGAGGCCATGAAAGTCATCGATGAGGTCCGGGAATCCGAGCTCGGAGGCATGGGCCATGCGTGCGAGCTCGAGACCTCGATCTATCTCCACCTGGACCCCGGAGCCGTCGACATGGACAAAGCCGTCGACGAGAACTCGTTTCCGGAAGGCCAACACGCCTGGATGGACTGGTCTGACGGGCCGCTCAAGCTCATGCCGTGGTGGAACGCGATCAGCCATACGGGGGTCCACGGTGACGCGACGAAGGCGACCGCGGAGAAGGGCAAGTCGCTGTTCGAGGCCGCTGTCTCCGAGTGCGTCTCGTTCGTGCGGGAGCTTCGGGACAAGCCCCTTCCGGTGCGGTGGGAGCCCTCGGAACGTCCCTGAGTGACCGCCGGTCACCCCCGGGGCCCGACGGTGTAGCCCGCCCCTGCCTGGAGCTTCCGAGGCCAACCGTGCTATACACGCCCGACGAGGAGGGAGCCGACGTTCCCGCCGAGAAGGCGGGAGGGCGCCGACGGGCCCGGTGAGGAACCCGGGAGCCTCGGCCATTCGTATCAGGTAGCGAGCGCACTCAAGGACGGGGGTGGCAGGCGATGAGCCTCAACGGACGGAGGAGCGGTTCCTGGGTCGGGATCACGGGGATCCTGATCGCCGTGGTCATGCTGGCCACGGCGAGCTTCGCCGGGATCGCGGGGGCGCAGAGCGCGACACCCAGTCCCGCCAAGGAGACCCAATTCATCTACGGGGTCCCGGCGCCAAACAGCTCGATGAACCCCCTCGTCGGCTATCTGGGCATCGACTACACGATCTGGTCGCTCGAGTACAACCTTCCGATCGAGTTCGCCACCAAGGACTTCGGCGCCGACCTCGACCACTCCATCGTCACCAGCGTGGACACGAGCTCGGACAACCTGTCGTTCACCTACCACATGCGGTCGGGGCTCACGTGGTCCGACGGGCAGCCGTTGACCGCGAACGACGTCGCATGGACATTGAACTTCTACAAGGAAAGCAACATCAGCAACTACGCCGGGGACATGAGCATCATCAAAAACGTCGAGGCAACGGACGACACGACGTTCGTCATCCACGCCGAGAAGCCGACGTCGGTGCTCAACGGGCAATCCGTGTGGATGTACGACTTCATCCTCCCCGAGCACATCTGGAGCACGATCGACGAGCCGAAGAAGTTCGAGAACGTCCCTGCGGTGGGCAGCGGCCCCTGGGTGGTCACGCAGCAGAAGCCGGGCGAGTTCGTCCGGCTGGAGCGAAACCCCAACTTCTGGGGAACCGAGATCGGGCTGGAACCGCACGTCGACGTCATCATCGAGAAGGTCTTCAACGACGAGAACTCGATGGCTGCTGCGCTGCAACGGGGGGAGATCGACTTCGCCTTCTTCGACTCCGCGAACATCTTGAACTCGCTGAAGACCAAGCCGGACGTCAAGACCTGGGGAGCCCAGATCCCCCTGTTCGATGAGCTTGCCTTCAACAGCGGGTCGGCGTTCCAGACGGACAAGGCAGGCGGATTCGTCCCCCACGGAGACGGGATCCACGCGACGTCGGATCCGGCCTTCCGCCGAGCGGTCGCTGAGGCCATCGACAAGCAGACGCTCGTGGACAAGGTCTACGGGGGCTACGCAACCGCGGCCGACTCTCCGGTGCAGCCGGGCGCCACGACCGGCAACTGGGATCCACCGCCGGACGAGGCGTTGAACTTCGACCTGGAGAAAGCCAAGGCCGACCTCGCGGCCGCCGGATACACGGACACGGACGGGGACGGGGTGGTGAACGACCCCAAGACCGGCGAGAACGTCGTCCTCCGGTACTACACGCGGACATCCGACCAGAACACCATCAAGACGGCTCCGTTCGTGGAGTCATGGCTGAAAGAGATTGGCGTCGGTGTGAAGGTCGCCGCTGTGAGCTCCGGCAAGCTCACCACCATCATCGAGTCGGGCGATTACGAGCTATTCCATTGGGGGTGGTTCCCCAACCCCGACCCGAACTACATCCTGGGCATCTTCACCTGCGAGCAGCGGGCTCCCAAGCCGGGCGTGTACGGCAACAACGACAGCTTCTTCTGCGATCCGAAATACGACCAGCTCTACCAACAACAGCTCACCGCGACCAGCACGGAGGCGCGCGTCGACATCGTCCACCAGATGCAGCAGATCCTGTACGAGCAGCAGCCGTACATCATGCTCGCCTACACCAACTACCTGGAGGCGTACCGGACCGATCGGTTCACCGGTTTCATCATGCAGCCGGAGGGCGTGGGAGACCTCCTCGCGACATGGGGGCCGTTCTCCTTCATCAACATCCGGCCCGTGACCGGCGAGGCCGCGTCCGCCGCCAAGAGCGAGGGGATCCCGGGCTGGGTGTGGATCGGGATCGTCGTTGGGCTGGCAGTTGTCGCCGCAGGCATAATCCTGGGACGGCGCCGGATGAGTGACGAGGACCGCGTCTGAGCCGAGGCGGGTGAGCAGCACAGGGAGCGATCGACCAGGGTGAGCACGCGCCGGTACCTGATCTCGAAGGTGCTCCAGGCGCTCCTCACCCTGGCGTTCGTGCTGGCGTTCAACTTCTTCCTGTTCCGGGCGGTGGGCGACCCCGTGACCGAACTCCTGCGGGGGCACTCAGGGATCTCGGGCCAGGCAGTGGCGCAACTTCAGCGCCAGCTGGGACTGGATCTCCCGCTCCCGCAACAATTCGTCCACTACGTGAAGGAGACGCTCCAAGGACACCTGGGGTACTCCTACTTCTACAACCTCCCGGTTTCCGAGGTGATCGCGGGGCGGATCTGGCCGACCGTCCTGCTGATCGGGGTATCGACGCTCGCCTCGACCGTTCTCGGCATCTGGATCGGGATCCGCCAGGGATGGCGCCGAGGGAGCAAGTACGACCAGGGCATGCTGGGATTCACCCTGTTCACCTACTCGATGCCGGAGTTCTGGTTCGGGATGCTCGTCATCATGGCGTTCGCCGTTGGGGTCGGGCCCTTCCCTGCGCTGTTTCCCACCGGGGGGTACGAGACAACCGGCGCCGGCTACACGGGCTTGGCCCACGTCGTGGACGTCGCGAACCACATGGTGCTGCCGTTCTTCGTGCTGACCCTTGCCTACCTCGGGGAATACTCGCTGATCATGCGGTCCTCGCTTCTCGAAACCCTTGGCGAGGACTTCATCATCACGGCCCGGGCCAAGGGGGTGCGGGAGAACCGGGTCCTGTACGGACATGCCGTGCCGAACGCGCTCCTCCCGACGATGACCGTGACCATCCTGCAGCTCGGTTTCGTGTTGTCGGGCGTGATCACCATCGAGCTGATCTTCAACTGGCCGGGCCTCGGGCTCCTCACCGCGACGTCCGTCGACGCACGCGACTTCCCGGTCCTCCAGGGCCTGTTCCTCCTGTTCAGCGCCTCGGTGATCGTCGCGAACCTCGTCGCGGACCTCCTGTACTCGTACCTGGATCCCCGCGTGCGGGCGGGCTGAACGATGCGACCACAGCCCACATCGACCGAGCCCGTCATCATCGCTCCTCCAGGCCACATCGAGGCCCCGGAGGAGCCACCCCGCACGCCCAGGGAGATCGCGCGGGCCCGCCGCAAAGCCGCAGCGAAGCGCGTCTGGAAGGAGTATCGGAAGAACAAGATGGGGATGGCAGGCCTGATCATCCTGGGGTTCTTCGTCTTCGTGGCCATCTTCGCCCCGCTCCTGGCCAGCTCGTGCGGCCTCGATCCCACCTGCCCTTCCACCGGTCCGCAGCTCCAGGCACCCACCCTGAAGTACCCAATGGGCACCGACGACCTTGGACGCTCGGTGCTCACGCTCACCATCTGGGGGACCCGCATCTCGATGATCGTCGGGCTGGTCGCCACGGCAATCACGATCACGATCGGCGTCACCATCGGGTTGATCGCCGGGTATTACGGGGCCTGGCGGGAGTCCGTGTTGATGCGGCTCACGGACTGGTTCCTGGTGATCCCGTTCCTTCCGCTTGCCATCGTGCTGGCCACCCTGCTCGGTCCGTCCTTCTACACGGTCATCTTCGTCATCGCCATCACGTCGTGGCCGCAAGCCGCTCGCGTCATCCGGGCCCAGGTCCTGTCGCTGAAGACCCGGCCCTACGTGGAGCGGTCCCGGGCCCTGGGCGCCAGCGACTGGCACCTGGTCACCCGCCACATCCTTCCGAACGTGGGCCCGCTGATCTTCGCCAATACCGTGCTGACCGTGGCGGTGGCCATCCTCTACGAGTCCACCTTGTCGTTCTTGGGGCTGGGGGATCCACTCCACACGTCGTGGGGGACCATCCTGGAGAACGCGTTCGGGGCAGGCGCGCCGTTCGCCGGCAACTGGTGGTGGGTGGTCCCGCCCGGCCTGGCCATCGTCCTGGTGGTGCTGTCGTTCACGATGATCGGCTATGCCTTGGACGACATCCTCAACCCCAAGCTCAGGGCGCGATGACCCTCCTCTCCGTCCGCGACCTCGTCGTGAACTACCACACGCAGGGAGGACCGGTCCCGGCCGTGCGCGGGGTGGACATCGAGATCCCCAAGAGCGAAGTCCTGGGGCTGGCCGGGGAGTCCGGGTGCGGCAAGACCACGATCGCCGGGGCCCTGCTGCGGCTCCTCCCGAGAGGGACAGAGGTCACCGGCTCCATCCTGCTGAACGGCGAGGACGTGCTGGGCATGAGGCCGGGACGCCTGCGGGCCGTGAGGTGGACGGAGACCTCGATCGTGTTCCAGGGCGCCATGCACGCGCTCAACCCCGTGCAGCGGGTCGGCGAGCAGATCGAGGAGGCCATCCTCATCCACCAGCAGGCCGGCGAGAGGGAGGCTCATGTTCGCGTGGGTGGCCTGCTGGAGCAGGTCGGCCTGCCGCCTCGCCGGATCAAGGATTACCCCCACGAGCTCTCGGGTGGTCAGAAGCAGCGGGTGATGATCGCCATGGCCCTGGCCTGCAACCCCAGCCTGATCATCGCCGACGAGCCGACCACCGCCCTCGACGTGATGGTGCAGGCGCAGGTGTTGAAGCTGTTGAAGGAGCTCCAACGAGACCTCGGACTGGCGATGCTGTTCATCACCCACGACCTTTCGGTGTTGATCGAGGTGTGCGACCGGCTGGCCATCATGTACGCCGGAAGGATCGTCGAGGAGGGTCCCGCCCAGTCGGTGTTCTACGAGTCGGCGCACCCCTACACCAGGGCCCTGGCCGATGCGTTCCCCGCGATCGGCGAGGGGAGGTTCCGCAAGGCCCCTTCGGGCCTGCCCGGTGACCCTCCGTATCCGCAGGACCTTCCAAGCGGATGCACGTTCCATCCGCGCTGTCCCCTCGCGTTCGAGGCCTGCCCCAGCATCGACCCACGGCTGTTCGACGTGAGCCCGCGGTGGCGGGCCGCGTGCCTTCTGGTCGATTCGGCCGCGCCCGTGCTCGAGGGTGCCCGGACCCCCGGATCCGATCGATGACCGAGCGGACCGGCCCCGCGGAGCACCCAGAGGAAAGCCCACCGTTGCTCCAGGTCCGCGACCTCAAGGTCACGTTCGCTGGACGGATCGGCTTGGGGGCGGGCATCATCGGCCGGAAGGCGACGCTGTCGAGGGCCGTGGACGGCGTGAGCCTTCAGCTTCGGCAGGGCGAGGTGCTCGCTCTGGCCGGCGAGTCGGGGTGCGGAAAGACCACCACCGCACGGGCCATCATGGGCCTCGAGCCGCCGAGGGAAGGCCAGATCCTGTTCCAGGGCAGGAAGATCTCGAAGGGCCTTCGCGCGTATCGGCGGAAGGTGCAGATGATCTTCCAGGACCCCACCGGCGCGCTCAACCCTCGTCAGACGATCTACGAGTCGGTCGCCGAGGGCCTTCGGATCCACCGGATACACCACGGCCCGAACGGCGAGACCGAGCAAGAGCTCGTGGCCCGCGCGCTCTCCCGGGCCGGGATGCGACCCCCCGAACGGTTCTACCTGAACTACCCGCACGAGCTCTCCGGAGGGCAACGCCAGCGGGTGGTGATCGCTGGAGCCCTTGTCCTCGACCCGGTGATGCTTGTGGCCGACGAGCCAGTGTCGAACCTCGACGCGTCGGTGCGCGGCGAGATCCTTCGCCTGCTTCTCCAGCTCCGCGACGAGCTCGGCCTGGCCATCCTGGTGGTGACGCACGACCTCGGGCTCGCGTGGACCATCGCCGACCGGGTCGCGGTGATGTATCTCGGTCGCATCGTCGAGATCGGCCCGGCCGAAGCGGTGCTGACCCGGCCGCTCCATCCATACACGAAGGCGCTGCTGAACGTGGTCCCCGAGGCCGGTGGGCTTGACCGGCCGATCCTCACCGGGGAGCCGCCGGACCCAACGAGGATCCCGCCGGGATGCCGGTTCCATCCCAGGTGCCCCGAGGTGGCATCGGGCGCAGCCCGGGCGGCCGGTGTCGAAGACCGGTGCCGGGGAGAAGACCTCGGGCTGATGGAACTTCGCCCCGGGCACTTCGCGGCGTGCCACCTGGCCGCCCTCACCGTCGGCGAGGGCAGGGAGCTGTCCACATCGCAACCTCAGGGCTGACCGGTCGACGACGCGGTCGTCGACCGGTTCAGGCGTTCGCCGAGCGCTCCCGCTCCTCCTGGTCGCCCTTCAGGACGCCGAGGATGGCTTCCATCTCGGTGTCCCCGACCGGAACCTCGCGACCCGTCGCCCGGGCCGCAGCGAGGAGGGTCCGAAGGTTCGACTCGGCCATCTCGGCCCGGGCCTCGAGATCCCTGACCCGGCTGGCAAGCGCCTGCGCCCGGCGCTCCGCCTCCTCGCGAGCCTCGCGGGACTCGCGCGCTTCCTCCCTGGCGGTGCGCAGTCCGGCCCGGAGGGAGGCGACCTCTCGGCCGAGCTCGATCATCCGCTCGATGGCCTCGCGCCCGATCTCCGA
The DNA here is from genome assembly GCA_036519575.1 of Actinomycetota bacterium. Taxonomy (GTDB): domain Bacteria; phylum Actinomycetota; class UBA4738; order UBA4738; family HRBIN12; genus AC-69. Next base: position 7,021 of record DATDKZ010000111.1, read on the forward strand.
ATACGTCGGCCGCGACGGGGGGCCCGGTTCGGCCGCCCGCTGCCGAGGGGACCTCGGCCTGCGGGGGCGGGGCACCTGTTCCCGCTCGCCGGGCTCGATTGGCCTGGGATCGACGAGTCGGTACTTGCCATCCACCATCTCCAGGCGCCGCCGCGCCAGCAACGCCCGGACCGCGCGGGCCGCTGCGAGGGGCTCGGGGAGGCCCATGTCCCGCGCGATGTCCGCCGGGCCCACCTCCAGTGCCTCGCCGGGTTCGACCCGGGACGCCACCGCGGCAAGGAACGCGTTCGCCCGCTCGAGGCTCTCCTGGTTCACAGCGGCTATCGTGGCAACTTCCGGGCCGGACCGCCAGCCCGTCGGGTGCCCCGCGAGCATGCAGCCGCCGCCAAGATTTGACCCCGCCGCCGGAAGCGGTGTATACATCGCGATGGAGCCGCTGGGACCTTCGGGTTCCGGCGGCTCCGTCGTTGCCCCGTAGCCCTCGTTGGTGGAGATCCGGTGTCAGGCCACCACGACGAGCCCACCGGTCGGACGGCCATCGATGCGCCCCTCTCCGGGGTGCGAGTGGTGGATTTCTCTCGGGTCCTCGCAGGGCCATTGGCCACCATGATCCTGGCCGACCTGGGCGCCGACGTGGTGAAGGTCGAACGCCCAGGCACCGGCGACGACACCAGACGGTGGGGGCCACCGTTCGTCGGCGAGGACGCCGCGTACTTCCTCTCGCTCAACCGGAACAAACGATCCATCGTCCTCGACCTTTCGACGGACGACGGAAGACACGCCGCCCGCGACCTGGCCATCCGGGCGGACGTGGTGGTCGAGAACTTCCGCCCCGGGCTCATGACGAGCTTCGGGCTGGACTACGGATCCCTCGCCTCCATCCATCCGGGCCTCGTGTATTGCTCGCTGGTCGCGTTCTCCGATGAAGGCGAGGGAGCTTCAAGGCCGGGCTACGACATCATCGTTCA
>DATDKZ010000112.1:0-13463 GCA_036519575.1 Actinomycetota bacterium
GTCCACCACTCGGAGCGGCAGTCCATCGAAGTCGCTCGGCACGGCCCGCCCGAGGAACTCGAAGATCGTCGGCCGGACGTCGAGGTCGGTCACGACGCCGGTCCGTCGCGTGGTGTCCGACGCGAGCGTCCGCGGGGTGCCGTTCAGCGCGAAGAGGACGGCGGGCGCCCCGGTTCCAATGACCAGCGGGTGGACGAGGTCCTTGGCGGCCAGCATCGCGGGAGACGACGTGGTCGACGCCACGAACACGATCGCCTCGTCGGCGGTGGTGGCGAGGACCTCCCGCCTGATCTCCTTCCCGACCCCGGACAGGCCCCCGAAGTCGAGGGGATCGAGCCACCGCCACGCCACCTGGCACGACCGAGGCAGAGAGGCCTCGCGAATGGGGAGCCCACCCTGGAGGCTCATCAGCGCTGCCCCACCCACGCCGGCAAGCGCTCGAACCTCGGAGACGCCGAGCAGATCCTCGAACGAGGCAGCAGGGACGAGGAAGACGAACGCCCTGGGCTCACATGGGACGATCACCTCCCCCTCCGCCCGCTGGGCGAACGGCGGGAGGAACAGGAGGAGAAGCGTGACGCCCGCCCCGATCGACAGCCGGGCGAGGACGCGGGTCACCAGGGCGCCGGAGTGAGCTGCCGCTCCCGTCGGACCTCGGCACCCATGCGGAGGAGCTTGGCCTCGAAGTCCTGGTATCCCCGATCCACGTGATACATGTCCTCGACGGCGGTGACCCCGTCGGCGCACAGGCCCGCGATCACCATGGCCGCGCCCGCCCGGATGTCGAGGGCCCGGACCGGGGCGGCCGACAGATGGTCCACGCCCCGGATCACCGCGTGATGGCCCTCGGTCCTGATGTCCGCCCCCATCCGGTTCAGCTCGTCCACGAACATGAACCGGCTCTCGAAGACGTTCTCGGTCACGATGCTCGTCCCCTCCGCCACGGAGAGCAGGGCCATCATCTGGGGCTGGAGGTCGGTGGGGAACCCCGGATGCGGAAGCGTCACGAAATCGACAGCCCGGGGCCGGTCCTCCATGCCGACGGCCACGCCGGCCTCGGTCACCAGTGCGGCGGCGCCGAGCTCGGTCAGCTTTGCCAGGACCAGGTCCATGTGGTCGCCTCGTGCCCGCTCCAACACGACCTGTCCCCCGGTGGCGCATGCCGCGATGGCGAACGTCCCGGCCTCGATCCGATCGGGGATCACGCTGTGACGGACCGGGTGGAAGTCACCCGTCCCCAGGATCTCGATGGTGGGCGTGCCGACGCCCTCGATGCGGCCGCCCATCTCCTGGAGGAACTCGGCCAGGTCCGAGAGCTCGGGCTCGCGGGCCGCGTTCTCGATGACGGTCGTCCCGCGAGCAGCGACGGCCGCCATCATCACGTTCTCGGTCGCGCCGACGCTGGGGAAGTCGAGCGAGATGACCGCGCCGGACAGGCCTCTCGGAGCGACTCCTTCCAGGAACCCATGCTCGGAGGAGAAACGCGCTCCCATCTTCTCCAGGCCACGGACGTGCAGGTCGATCTTCCGCGATCCGATGTTGCAGCCGCCCGGCATTGCCACGCGGGCGCGACCGCACCGCGCGAGCAACGGCCCCAAGACGAGGATCGATGCCCGCATCTGGCTGACCAGCTCGTAGGGAGCCTCGACGGAGAGCACGTCGCTCGCGTCGATCGCCAGGTCGTCCTCCCAGGCCACATCGGCCCCGAGGTGCTGGAGGACCTCCACCATGGTCAGGCAGTCCTGGATGCGGGGGACGTTCGAGAGCACCGTCCGCCCCGGCGCCAGGAGGGAGGCGGCCATCAGCTTCAGAGCGGAGTTCTTCGCCCCGGCGATGGGGATCGAGCCCGAGAGACGGGTTCCCCCCGTGACTAGGAAGCGGTCCATGGCGGCGATTGTAGGTGTGCTCGAGCCACGTTTCTCCGGATCGACGGCCTACCCGGGCCCGGCGTTCCCCAAACGAGCGCTCAGCGCGACATCTCCGCGGAGGAGGCCAGCACGTCCACCCGGGTGACGCCCTCGGTCGTGGTCACGTGCAGGAAGCCGCCGTCCACGACGGCGTCCTCCTCCGTCCCGTCCGTCCGGATGCGGAGCGGCCCCACGGCCAGCCGGATCAGGAGCGGAGCGTGCTGGGGCAGGATGCCCACCTCGCCCTCCACTCCCCTGGCGATGACCATGGTCGCTTCGCCCGACCAGATCTCCCGCTCGGGGGTGACGACGTGCACGTCGAGCGGCACCCTACGCCCCCGTTCCGGCCAGCTGCTTCGCCTGGGCCTCGGCTTCCTCGATGCTGCCGACCATGTAGAAGGCCTGCTCGGGCAGGTGGTCGTACTCGCCCTCCACCAGGGCCCGAAACGACGCGATCGTCTCCTCGACGGGCACGTACTTGCCCTTGATCCCGGTGAACTGCTCGGCCACGAAGAACGGCTGGGACAGGAACCGCTCGATCTTGCGGGCCCGCGCCACGGCAACCTTGTCCTCTTCAGACAGCTCGTCCACGCCCAGGATGGCGATGATGTCCTGGAGGTTCCGGTACCGCTGGAGGATCTCCTGGACTCGCCGAGCCACCGCATAGTGCTCCTCGCCGACGTAGCGGGCGTCCAGGATCCGCGACGTCGAGTCCAATGGGTCGACCGCCGGGTAGATCCCCTTCTCGACGATGGACCGCGCCAGCACGGTGGTCGCGTCGAGGTGGGCGAACGTCGTGTGCGGCGCCGGGTCGGTGATGTCGTCGGCCGGCACGTAGATGGCCTGGAGCGAGGTGATGGATCGGCCGCGCGTCGACGTGATCCGCTCCTGGAGCTCACCCATCTCGTCGGCCAGCGTCGGTTGATAGCCGACCGCCGAGGGCATCCGGCCGAGCAGCGTCGACACCTCCGAGCCCGCCTGGGTGAACCGGAAGATGTTGTCGACGAACAGGAGAACGTCCTGGTGCTGCACGTCGCGGAAGTACTCTGCCATGGTGAGCGCGGCCAGCCCCACCCGCAGGCGAACGCCGGGTGGCTCGTCCATCTGCCCGAACACGAGCGCCGTCTTCTCGATGACGCCCGTCTCCTTCATCTCGAGGAACAGGTCGTTCCCCTCGCGCGTGCGCTCGCCCACGCCGGCGAAAACCGAGACGCCACCGTGCTGCTCGGCGACCCGATAGATCATCTCCTGGATAATGACGGTCTTGCCCACCCCGGCTCCGCCGAACATCCCGATCTTCCCGCCCTGCACATACGGCTCGAGGAGGTCGATGACCTTGATGCCGGTCTCGAACATCTGTGTCCGGGCCTCGAGCTCCTCGAACGGAGGCGGCGCGCGGTGGATGGGCCACCGATCCTCGTACGTGATCGAGTCCGCCGGCGCGTCCAGCGGCTCACCCAGGACGTTGTAGACGTGCCCCAGGACTCCCGGGCCCACCGGCACCGTGATGGACTGGCCCGTGTTCTCCACGGGGGTTCCCCGGACCAAGCCGTCGGTCGGCTTCAGCGCGATCGTCCGCACGACCCCGTCGCCGACATGCTGCGCCACCTCGCAGGTGATGACGTCGGTCTGGCCCTCGAGCGTGCGCTCTACGCGAACGGCAGTGTTCACCTCCGGGAGGTCATCCAGCGGGAATTCCACGTCCACGACCGGGCCGATCACCCGAACCACCCGGCCCCTGCCCTTCCCGTCTTCCTCCGCCATCTCCTCGATCCCTTCGCGGTCGTCCAGCTAGTCGCCGGAAGCCGTACCCAGCGCCTCGGCCGCACCCACGACGTCCATGATCTCCGTGGTGATCTCGGCCTGGCGCGCCTGGTTGGCCACACGGGTCAGCACCTTGGTCAGCTCCTCCGCGTTCTCGGTCGCGGCCTTCATGGCCCGTCGCCTGTTCGCGTTCTCCGAGGCGGCCGACTCGAGCAGCGCCGCATAAACCTTCGTGATCACGTATTGGGGCAGGAGCTCGTCGAGGATCGCCGAGGGCTCGGGCTCGAAGATGTACTCGGGGTACGGCAGGCCGAGCTCGCGGCGCACCACCTCCTCAGGGGCGATCGGCAGGAAACGCCGGTCCGTCGCCCGGGTGGTGAACGCCGAGCGGAAGTCCGTGTACGCCGCGTGGACCTCGTCGATCCGGTGATCGGCGAAAGCATCGATGAGCGCCCTGCCGATCTGCTCGGCGACCTCGTAGGTCGGGACCTCGCTGTGGCCCGTCCAGCTCCCCTCGATGGCGAAGCCGCGGAACCGGAGGTACCCCAGGCCCTTTCGCCCCGATACGTAGATGACCGGCTCGATCCCCCGCCCCCGCAGTCGGCCCATGAGGTCCTCCGCTCGCTTCAGGACGTTCGCGTTGTAGGCGCCGGCCAGTCCCCGATCGGAGGTCATCACCAGTACAGCGGCTCGCTCCGGCTGGGGGCGTTCCTCCAGGAGCGGGTGGACCAGGGACCCGGTCTGCCGGGCTACGTCCTCCATGGCCCGCGTGAGCAGCTCGGCGTAGGGCCGGGCCGCCTCCACTCGCTGCTGGGCCTTGAGGATGCGAGACGCCGCGATCAGTTCCATGGCCTTGGTGATCTTCTTCGTCGACTGGATGGAGCGGATCCTCCGACGAACGAGTCGGAGCTGCGCGCCCACCCGGTCAGCCCTCCTCGTCCTCGTCCACCGACGACATCCGGTCCCACCCCACATCGGGCTTGACCTCGTCGGGCGGCGTGGGGGCGCCGATGGCCGCCGCGCTGCCCGCCCCGCCGCCGGAGGGGGCGAAGATCTCCTTGAAGGCGAGAATGGCCTCCTTCAGCTTGGTCTCGATCTCCTCGGGGAGGTCACCCTTGTCCCTGATGTGCTCGGCAATCTCGCGGTGGCGGGTGGCCACGAAGTCGAGCAGCTCGGACTCGAACCGCTTGCAGTCCTCGAGCGGCACGTCGTCGAGGTACCCACCGGTCACCGCGTAGACCGAGATGACCTGCCGTTCGACCGACATGGGCTGGTACTGGGCCTGCTTCAGGACCTCCACCACCCTGGCCCCGCGGGCCAGCTGCTGCTGGGACGCCTTGTCCAGCTCGGACCCGAACTCGGCGAAGGCCTCGAGCTCGCGGTACTGTGCGAGGTCCAGGCGCAATCGGCCGGCCACCTGCTTCATCCCTTTGATCTGCGCGTTGCCGCCGACCCGCGACACCGAGATCCCCACGTTGATGGCGGGCCGGACGCCCGCGTAGAACAGGTCGGGCTCGAGGTAGATCTGGCCATCGGTGATGGAGATGACGTTGGTCGGGATGTAGGCAGAGATGTCGTTGCCTTTGGTCTCCACGATGGGAAGGCCGGTGAGCGAGCCACCCCCGAGCTCGTCCGAGAGCTTGGCGCACCGTTCGAGCAGACGGGAGTGCAGGTAGAAGACGTCGCCCGGATACGCCTCGCGGCCGGCCGGGCGGCGGAGCAGGAGCGAGATCTCGCGGTACGCCTCTGCCTGCTTCGACAGGTCGTCGAACACGACCAGGGCGTGCTCCCCCTTGTACATCCAGTGCTGCCCCATCGCCGAGCCCGCGTACGGCGCGACGTACTTGAACGACGCCGGGTATGCGGCAGGGGCGTTGACGACCACCGTGTAGTCCATGGCGCCGCGCTCGATGAGCGCCTCGACGACTTCTCGGACCGTCGAGCCCTTCTGGCCCACGGCCACGTAGATGCACTTCACCTGCCTGTCGGTGCCCCACAGCTCACGCTGGTTGATGATGGTGTCGACGACGATGGCGGTCTTGCCCGTCTGTCGGTCCCCGATGATGAGCTCCCGCTGGCCCCGTCCGATCGGCGTCATGGCGTCGATCGACTTGATGCCGGTCTGGAGGGGCTCCTTCACCGGCTGGCGCGAGACCACCGAGGGAGCCTGGACCTCCAGGGCCCGGGTTGCATCCGAGGCCACGGGCCCTTTGCCGTCGAGGGGCCGCCCCAGCGGGTCGACCACCCGGCCCAGCAGGCCGTCCCCGACCGGAGCCGACAGGATCCGGCCGGTCCGCTTGACCGGGTCGCCCTCCTCGACATCGGCGAACTCCTCGTCGAGGATCACGCATCCGATCCGGTCCTCGTCCAGGTTCGACGCCAGGCCGAGCTTGCCGCCGGGGAACTCGAGCAGCTCGTTGGCCATCGTCCGGGGCAGCCCCAGGACGACGGCGATCCCGGCCCCCGCCTCGTGAACGCGGCCGACCTCCTCGCGCTCGAGGGAGGGCTTGTAGGACTCCACCGACTTGCGGATGGCCTCCGCGATCGTCTGCGGGTCGAAGGTCAGCTCAGCCATGGCCTCACACGCTCCCCAGCCGTTCCCGTGCGTCTTCGAGACGGGTCCGGACGGTCCCGTCGAACACCTCGTCCCCCACCCGGGCGAGGACCCCGCCGATCACCGAGGGATCGATCACCACCTTGATCTCCACGTTCTTGCCCGTGGCCTTGGAGAGCGCCTCGGCCAGTTTCTTCCGCCGCTCCAGCGTCAGCGGGACGGCCGAACGCACCTCGGCGACCACGTGCCTGCGCCGCTCCGCGGCCAGCTCGGCAAGGGCCTCCACGATCCGGCCGAGCTCCCTGGCCCTGCCCTGTTCGATCAGGAACCCCAGGATGCTCAGGGTATGGGGGTTCGCACGGTCGCCCAGCAGCTCGTTCACCAGCGCCCGCTTGTTCTCCGCCGGGAGCGCGGGGTCGGTGAGCGCTTCAAAGAGCCGCCCATCGCGTTCGATCGCCTTGGCGAAGGCGAACAGCTCGTCCTCCACGATCCCCAGGTCGTCCTCCGCCTCGCTCACCTCGAGCAGGGCACGGGCATACCCCTTCACGATCTCGTCCTTGGTGGGCACTACGGCTTCCCGTTCCCCGACCCCGAGACCTGCTCGATGAACTCGTCGACCAGCTGCTGCTGGGTCGTCTTGTCCAGCTCCTTCTCCACAACCCGCCCTGCCAGCTCAACCGCGATCTGGGCGACCTGGGTCGAGAGCTCCCGCAGCACGCGGTCCCGTTCCGCCCGGATCTCCTCGGTGGCTCGAGCCACGGTGGCGCCGGCCTCCTGCTCCGCCCTGGCCTGAAGGTCGGTCCGCAGTTGCTCGGCCGTCTTGCGCCCCTCCTCGATGATCCGGTTCGCCTCCTCCCGGGCGTTCGCCAATTGCTGGCGGTACCGAGCCAGCTCGGCGTCCGCCTCCCTCCCAGTGGCCTCGGCCCGTTCCAGTTCGCCCTGGATCTTCTGGCGGCGTTCGTCGAGGAGCGTGCCCACACGCGGTAAGACCCATCTCCACATGAAGACGAACAGGACGGCGAACGCGATCGCTCCAACGATCAGCTCGTTGGCGTGGGGGTAGAGGTCCTCCTTGTCGCTGACCTCGGCCTCCGCCTGGAGCAGGACCCCTGCGATGAGCGAATACACGAGCATCTCCCCTACTCAGATGATGAACGAGAACGCGATGCCAAAGAGCGCGAGAGCCTCGATCAGCCCGATACCGATGAACATCGTCGCCCGGACCTGCCCCGCGTACTCGGGTTGGCGGGCCATCGCCTCAACGGACTTACCGATGAGGATCCCGAGCCCGACGCCCGGGCCGATGGCGGCAAGACCGATGACCAGGCCTCGTCCCACTGTCTTCAGCGCATCGAGGTTGCCCGTGACCTCCGCGACCAGTCGCACCATGATGCCTCCTTGTCAGTGCTCCTCCGCCATGGCTCCACCGATGTACGAGGCGGTGAGGATGGCGAAGATGAACGCCTGCAGAATCGACACGAAGATCTCGAACCCGACCAGCACGACCGAGAGCGCGAAGGCGAACACGCCCACGATCGCCAGGATCCCACTCTGGAGCAAGGCGATCGTCCCCAGGAAGAACACGGCCAGCAGGAAGTGACCGGCCAGCAGGTTGGCGGCGAGACGGACGGAGAGCGTGATCGGCCTGATGACGATCTGGGTGATGAATTCGATCGGCACGAGGAGGGGGTACAGCCACAGCGGGGCACCGGGTGGCAGCATGACGTGCTTCAGGTATCCGATGAACCCGTGCTGCTTGATGCCCACGACGTTGAACGTGACCCACGACACCATGGCCAGGATCAACGGAAAGGCGATCCGGCTGTTCGCGGAGAAGTTGATACCCGGGATGATCTCCAGGATGTTCATCAGGAAGATGAAGAAGAACAGCGTGGCCAGGAGCGGCATGAACCGGTCGCCCTCGGGTCCGATCATCGGTCGGGCGATGTTGTCCCGGACGAACAGGACCCCGACCTCCATGAGGTTCTGCAAGCCGCCCGGAACGATCTTCGGCTTTCGGAACGCCAGGTAGAAGAGCAGGAGGAACGCCCCGAACGAGAGCAGCACGAGGAACAGGACGAAGTTCAAGCAGAAGGAGAAGCCGAGGATCCGCAGGCCTCCGCCCCAGCAGGGCCAGACGAAGTCCTTGGTCGTCGGTGCGACGAATTCGGCCAGGAGACCCGAGGTCATCTGGGGGTGTCCCCGACGGACCACATGTCGACCTGCATGCGACCGGACAGCACCTTCATCTCGAACATCAGGAGCACCGCGGTCGCGGGGACGACGGCGGCCGCGAACGCGGTGGGCGAGAACCAATCGAGCCGGTTCAGGGCGATCATCAGGACGAGGATCGTGGTCATCCGAACGAAGAATCCGACCACGCCGACGGCGGCGAGCGCCATCGGAGAGATGGTGGCCGCCCATGCGAACGAGAGCCCAGCCCCCACGAAATTGACGGCCACGACCGCGACACCGATGGCCGTCGACCATCCGGCGTTCGGGCCACCCAGGACCGCCCCCAGGGCGAACGCAACGCCAACGGCCGGGAAGAGGAAAGGACTCACCCGGCGGATCAGCTCTCGCTCGGGCTCAGCCCTTCGCACGTGGCTCCCTGCCGAACCTCAGGTACACGACGTAGATCCCCCCGGCGGCGCCCACCACGGTCCCGATCGCCATGAAGACGTGAGACGTGCCGACCAACCGATCAACCAGATAGCCGAGACCACCCCAGACCAGCATCCCCGCGATCAGGGTGGCGATGATCGCCCACCCGATCCCCAGGCCGGCCCACGGGTTCTCGTTGCCGGGGCCGGCCATGGCCGGCAGAGTATATCCGGGGTCGTTTCCGTGCGACTCGACATGCGTTTTCGCAGCTAGACGACACTGACGGGCCAAGCTTGTGAAGGAATTCACGAAGTGCTGGCGGTCTCCCGCCGCGGCTAGGCCTTCTTGCGGCCGGAGAAGATGTTGACGACGGCCACGATGACGCCGACCATGAAGATCATCGTTCCCATCACGAATACCTGGGGCGGGATCCCGACCTTGACCGCGCCGAACACCCACAGTGGGAACGTGAAGCTTTGGCCCGCGACGAAGTTCGTGGTGACGAAGTCGTCGATCGAAAGCGCGAACGCCAGCAACCCACCCGCGAGGATCCCGGGCCAGATCAGGGGCAGCGTCACCTTCAAGAACGTCTGCCAGGGGTTGGCGTACAGGTCCTGGGCTGCCTCCTCCGTCTCGCGAGAGAAGCCGGCCAGCCGGGCCCGCACTGTGACCGCCACGAACGCGATGCTGAACATCACGTGAGCCACGAAGATGCTGCCCAAGCCGAGCGGGACGTTCGTCAGGACGAAGAACGAGAGGAGCGAGGCCCCGAGGACGATCTCGGGAGCCGCGATGTTCACGAACATCACCATCTCCACCGTGCCCTGCCCCCGGTACCGGTACCGGACCAGGGCCAGCGCTAGGAGCGTCCCAAGGATCGTAGCCACGACCGCGCTGGCCAGGGCAATGCCGATGGAGTTCTTCAGGGCGACCGTGAGGTCGGGCACGCCGTTCCACTGCCGCCACCAGGCGCCTGTGAAACCCTGCCAGCGAAACGACACCTTGGGAGCCGTGGCCGTGTTGGCAGCGGTGTTCGCGTTGAAGCTGTACACGATCATGATCAGGATCGGCACGAGCAGGTACACAATCACAATCTTCGTAAAGCCCGGCAGGAGGAAGGACGTCCACCGCCTCCCGCGCTGCCGGCGGAGCGGCTGGCCCGTCGCCACCTCCACGGGTCGGCGTTCGGTCGCGACAGCGCTCACACGTACTCCTCGATCTGTCGGGTCCCCAGAACCCGGCCGTAGATCAGGATCCCGATCAACAGTCCCACCATGAGGATGAACGACAGGGCCGAAGCCATCGGATAGTCGTTCGCCGTGAGAAACTCGAACTGGATCACGTTCCCGATCATCGTGGTCCCGGTACCACCGAGGATCTCGGCGTTCACGTAGTCGCCGACTGCCGGGACGAAGGTCAGCAGGAACCCGGCGAAGATCCCGGGCACGGACAGCGGCAGGATGACCTTCAGGAACACGTCCCGCTTGTTCGCGTAGAGGTCCTTTGCCGCCTCGACCACGCTTCGGTCGATCTTCTCCAACGAAACATACAAGGGGAGGATCATGAAGGGCAGTGCGTTATAGGTGATCCCGGCGATCACCGCGGTGGAGGTGGACAGGATGTGGAAGCCGGACGGCACGAGATGCCAGCGCTCCAGGTTGCGGATCACGATGCCCTCGTCGGACAGGATGAACTGCCAGGCCAGGCTCCGGATCACGAACGAAACGAAGAACGGTAGCAGGAGAAGGAAGAGGTAGGTGGTCTTCCGCCTACCTCCGTAGAACGCGATCCAGTAGGCCACCGGATAGCCGATCAGAAGCGTCAGCACCGTCACGATGCTCGCGTAGTTCAGCGACCGGAACAGCTGTGTGTGGTAGAGGCGAAAGGCCTCCCCGAACTGCGCGACGTGCCAGGTGAAACGGTACCCGACGTTGAGGAAGCCCGAGGTCGGGATGCGGGTCTCCAAGGCGAGGACGAGCATTGCCCCCATCGGGATCAGGAAGAAGATGAGCAGCCACAGCGCGCCCGGCGCCGTCAACAGGTACGGCGCCAGGCGCTTCCCGAGCCGGGGGCGGCCGGCCTCTAGGACTGGATGATCGGCTCGAAGGTGTCGTTCCACTCCGTCAGGTCCTCTTGTCCTTTGAACGTGTAGTACTGGTGGGCCTGTTGCTCCATCGCCGCGTCCGGGAAGACCAGCGGGCTCTTGGCCACTGTGGGGTCGTCCAGCTCATGCAGCACGATGTCCTTGGCGGCGGGCACCGGCGTGACGTACCAGATGTAGTCGGCCATCAGCGCGGCCACCTTGGGCTCATACGCGTAGTTCATGTACGTGATGGCGTCGAGCGGGTGCTGGGCCAGCGCCGGGATCATCATGTTGTCGGACCAGAACATGACGCCTTCCTTCGGCACCAGGAACTTGAGCTCCGGGTACCCGGACTGGTTCGCGATGAAGATGTCTCCGGACCAAGCCTGACTGATCCACGTGTTCCGGTCCTGCAGCTGGTTGATGTAGCTCTGGCTGAAGTATCCGCGGACCAGCCCGGCGTCCTTCTGCTTCTGGAGCTCCGCCGCGGCGGCCTGCCAGTCGTCGGGGCCGGAGGTCGATGGCTCGATCCCCAGATTGAGCATCCCGATGCTGCCGAGCTCGGTGTTATCGTTCATCATCCCCACGTGTCCCTCGAGGCGCGGATCCCACAGATCGGCGATGCTGTTGGGGGCACGCCCAAGAGCCTGGACCGCCTCCGGCGCGTACCCGATCCCGGTGAAGCCCGACTGCCACACAACCGAGTGCTTGTTCCCGGGGTCGTACACGGGATCATTCACGAGGGGGCTGGCGTTCGCCGTGAAGTTCGGCAGGAGCGACAGGTCGAGCGGGATCAGCCAGCCATTGGCGATGAGCTGGGAGAGCTCCGGGCCGTTCGTGATCACGATGATGTCCCAGCCGGTGTCCTTGCCCTGCTCGAGGAACGGCCTGATCTTGGCGAAGAACTCCGCGTTGCCGTTGATGACCGGCCGGTAGTTGACCTCGATGCCGGTGTCCTTGGTGAAGGTCTCCAGGGTGGGGTGCTCGCCCTTGCTCGTGTCGATGTAGTACGGCCAGTTGGCGAAGTTCAGGACGCCCGCCTGCGTCTGCTTCGACCACCACTCGTTGCTTCCAACCGCGACCGACGGTGAGGCGCCGGAGGACGACGACGTCGTCTTCGCCCCGCAGGCGGCGAGGAATGCGGCGAGCCCAGCCGCGCCCACGCCGGTCCCGGCGTACCTCAGCACGTCGCGCCGGGTCAACCGCCGCTGGGTGAGGCCCCTCAGCAGCGCCGGGTCCATCCTTCCCTGATCACTCCAGTCGTCATTCATTCCTCTTCCTCCCCCTCCAGCGGCTCCGCCGGATTGACCGCGAACGTGTGCTCGGGCTTCCACGTCAGACGAACCCTGTCGCCGGGCTGAGGAACCCGCCCCGTGCCCAGGTTCTGCACGTACACCGTGATGGTCTTGGCCGCCGGCCCCTCGACCGCGTACTGATGGCTGACCCCGATATAGGTCGACATGCGCAGCAGCCCGCTGACGCTGTTGATGCCGGACGGCGGGTCGCCCTGGTCCGCCTCCAGGCTGATCTTCTCCGGACGCACCCCCACCCGGACGGTCGAATCGATGTCCGGGGGCACGCGCTCTTCGGGGAGGGTCACGACGCCCGCGCCCGACAGCAGCACGCTCACGGTCTGACCGTCCCGTTCCTTGATCTCGCCGTCCAGCAGATTCGATGCGCCTAGGAACCCAGCCACGAACTCAGTGGCCGGGTACTCGTAGACCTCTTCCGGCTCCCCGATCTGCTCGACCTTGCCGTGGCGCATGACAGCCAAGCGGTTCGACATGGTCATGGCCTCTTCTTGGTCGTGCGTGACGTAGATGAACGTGATGCCGACCTCATGCTGGATCCGCTTCAGCTCGAGCTGCATCTGTTTGCGGAGCTTGAGATCGAGAGCCCCGAGCGGTTCGTCGAGCAACAGGACCTTGGGCTCATTGACCAGCGCCCGGGCCAGCGCCACGCGTTGTCGCTGCCCTCCCGAGAGCTGGTTCGGCTTGCGGTGCTCGAACCCGGGCAGATCCACCAAGCGCAGGGAGTCCATCACTCGCTTCTGGATTTCCCCCTTTTCCACCTTCTTCCGGCGGAGCCCGAAGGCCACGTTCTCGAACACGTCGAGATGTGGGAACAGCGCGTAGGACTGGAACACCGTGTTGACGTCGCGCTGGTACGGAGGCAGGTCGGTCACGTCCCGCCCGCCCAGATAGACCGTTCCGTAGGAGGGCTCCTCGAACCCCCCGATCATCCGAAGCGTCGTGGTCTTCCCGCACCCCGAGGGCCCGAGCATGCTGAAGAACTCCCCCTCCTCGATGTCGAGGGAGAGATCGTCGACCGCGATCGTGTCGCCGAAGGCCTTGGTGACGCGATCGAGGCGAATGTCGACCTCGGGCATCCCGCTCCCCTCTCGCAGTCGCCCCGGGGCGCGATTATGCCCCAGGAGGTCCGCCATTATCACCCCAAGCAGCCTCGGCGCGCCCCCCGGACCGATCTATGGGCGCTCCGGCCGGGCCGGTCCTCCCGACCGCCGGAGGGCCATCCCGGACAGCACCTCGAG
>DATDKZ010000113.1:0-2629 GCA_036519575.1 Actinomycetota bacterium
GAAGCGCATCCGGCGGGTAGATCACCCGCGACCCCAACGGGAACTTCTGGAGCCGGAACCCCTCGCCCTCGTGGACCAGGAGCGGCGGCGTCCGCTCGTCCACCTCCAGCACGAATCCTGGTCTGCCCACAGATTCCTCCCTTATTCAGCTCGCAGGTCGAACGCGACCTTCAGCGTCCCCAACCGACCGGCCCCGAGCGCATGGTCGATGGCCGACCGCCACCGTCGGAGCGGATACGTCGCTCCCACGATCCCGTCGAGCGGCGTCTCGGCGGCGATCCGGGTGGCGATGTCGAACGCCGACGTTCCCTCGGCGTTCGGCGACCCTTTCGCCCTCGACCCGCGCCCTCGCTCCTCGATGCCGCCGGTGTACGCCCCCACCAGCTCGAGCTCCCGGAACCACAGTGGCGTGAGGTCCACCCCAGCCACCGGGATGCCGGCCAGGACGACCCTGCCACCGGCCCGGGTCGTGCGGAGCGCGAGGTCGAGCGATCCTTTCGACCCCACGCAGTCGATCGCGACGTCCACCCCGCCGAGGAGGAAGGGACTTCCCCGTTCGGGCTTCAGCTTCAACGCCCTGGTGGAGCGGCGGACCTCGTTGATGGCCTCGCCGGGCGACACGACGTCGGTCGCGCCGAAGGACTCCGCCCATTCGCGCTGGCGTCGGTGCTTGGCCACGACGACGACGCTCCCCGCGCGGGTCAGCTCCTTCAGGGCGACGAGCGTCAGGATTCCCACCGTACCCGCCCCGATCACCAGCACGTCGGCGTTCGCCCGCACGCTCGCGCGAAGCGCAGAGTGGACGGCGCACGCCAGCGGTTCGACAAGTACGGCCCGCCGGTCGGACACGCCGTCTGGCACCGGGTGAAGCTGCGAGCGATGGGCCACGAACATGCGGCTCCACCCTCCGCCGGTGTCGGCGCAGAACCCGGTCTGCAGGCCCGCGGAGACGTGCCCGGTCGTGACCCGGTCGCACCGGCCGAACCGCCCCTCCGTGCAGGAGGAGCACATCGGCTCGATGCCGCGGGCCGCGCACGACAGGACCGGCTCCAGCACGACGCGGTCCCCGGCCGCCAGGCCGTCCACATCGTCCACGAGCTCCCCCACGACCTCATGGCCAGGGACGAACGGCATGGACACCAGGGGCGAGAAGTAGAAGCTCGATTGCCCCGAGATGGTGGCGAGGTCCGAGCCACAGATGCCGGACAGGAGCGGTCGGACCCGTGCCCAGTCCGGCCCGGGCAGCTCCGGCTCTCGCTTGTTCACGAACCGAAGCGGTGCGAGCGGCCCCGACACGAGGCCCGGGACCCGTTGCCCCACCGCCCTCGCCGTGAGGTAGCGGGGGGCCGATCGGAACAGCTCGAGGGCCTGGATGGTCATGCCGCCTCCCTCACCATCACCGCACCGCCGGCTTGGGGAACCGGACCCGGGGCATGCCTCCGGACATCTCCCACTCCTCGATCGGCCATCGGCGGCGCCGGGCCACCCGCAGCAGCGCGGCGTCGGGCGAGACGACGACCGGGTTCCCCACGGCCCGAAGGAGCGCCAGGTCGGAGTGGCTGTCGGCGTAGGCGTACGAGGCTTTCAGGTCGGCACCCTCCATCTCCGCGTACCTGCGCAGCCACGCCGCACGAGCTTCGCCGACGAGAGGAGGCTCGGCCAGGTAGCCGGTGTACCGCCCGTCCTCCACCGCGAGCCGTGCCGCGATCACCATGTCGAACAGGGGGGCCAGCGGGCGGACGAACGGTTCGGCCGCCGCCGTGATCAAGATCGTCCGGTGGCCGGCGGCTCGGTGCTCGCGGATCCGCCGCACCGCAGCACCGGACAGCTTCTGGAGCATGAACTCGGACACCACGTCGTCGATGAGCTGGTCCACCCGCTCGACGGATGCGTCCTCGAACCGCCGGAAGAACGTGCGGAGGAACTCGCCCCGATCGCGGCGGTCGGCCATCAAGTATGAGGGGATCCGGGAGAACACCGAGAACAGCTCCTCGGGCCACTCCTCGAGGGGCAGGTCCGCCATGCGGGCCCACACGTAGGACTCCACCACGTTCGAGGGCAGGAGCGTCCCCTCCATGTCGAACAGGGCGAGCACGAGCTGCTCGCGCTCTCGGATCTGGACCTTGGGCTTGACCCGCGCGGTGGACAGCGCTCGGAGACCGATCGTGACGGCCGGGCAGTGCACGTCGACCAGATAGTGGTGCCAGTCGACGGCTGCGGCATCGAACGGGAACCGCTCTCGATCGGCCTCGGATAGGGAACGGAACAGCTCCAGGGTCCGATCGTCGGTGTAGATGACCTCGGCCTCGGTGTAGGCCCCGTAGAGGTCGGCGTATCGGCGGATGAACTCGACGCGTCCCTTGTCGCGGTCCACCCGGCCGACCAGGTCGCGCATCCGCTTGGACTTCGGCAGGTGCGACACGACCCTGTCGGCGTACTTGACAGCCTGTTCCGCGGCCTTCAGCCGCCGCTCGACGCGCAGGTTCCCCGGAAACTTCCACTCGGGCACCTTGATCGTTCCCCGGCCGCGGTCGGGGAGCGGGTTCGCCTCGTAGTACTCCTTCACCAGCTCGTACAGCCCCAGGAACTGGAGCGGGTTCCGGTTCCCCGAGCTCACGTGGTAGTAGGC
>DATDKZ010000114.1:0-2211 GCA_036519575.1 Actinomycetota bacterium
AAGGAGCTGGAGAAGAAGCGGAACCTGTATCGGGAACAGCTCCCCGACGAGGCCGTGGAGCAGGTGTGGCAGCGGTTCCACGATGCGTTGATGCCCCTGCACTCGGCGGGCAAGCTTGGCGCGGTGCTGTTCCAGTTCCCCCAGTGGTTCGTGATCGCCCGGAAGAACAAGGAGTACCTCCTGGAGTGCCGTGACCGGCTGAAGGACTTCCGCATCGCCGTGGAATTCCGACACAAGAGCTGGCTCGAAGAGCGCAACCGCGAGGAGACGATCGGGTTCCTGGAGGACAACGGCCTCCCGTTCGTGTGCGTGGACATGCCCCAAGGTTTCGACTCCAGCCTGCCTCCCATCGCTGTGGCAACGTCCAGCGATCTGGCCATGGTCCGGTTCCACGGGCGGGACCCCAAGGCCTGGACAACGAAGTCGGAGACGGCCGCGGAGCGGTTCCGCTACGAGTACAGGGAGCCGGAGCTCCGCGAATGGGTGCCGAAGATCAAGGACCTCTCCGAGCAGGTCCGTGAGACCCATGTCCTGATGAACAACTGCTACCGGAACTATGCGGTGAACAACGCGCGAGAGCTCCGGAGTCTCCTGGAGGAGGAATAGGGTCTGGCCCGGACCCGCGGGCACGCCCGCGTGGAAGGGAGGGGTAGCCCGGGCCAGACGCGCGTCCAGCGTAGCAGCGTCCGATCCATTCATCGCACCTGCTGGTACACGGCCACGTTCATTCGACCGCGCGCCCGGTAGGCTCGGGGCGGCGAACGGGAGGGCGAAGAAGGAATGTTCGGACGGTCATGGCGCATCGGGACGATCTGGGGCATCCCCGTGAACGTCGACTCGTCGTGGATCTGGATCGCCGCCCTCGTGACCTACAGCCTGTGGACCCGGTTCGACGTGGAATACGCGAACATCCACGGCGGAACCGCTCTCGGGCTTGCCGCCTTCGCCGCGGCCCTGTTCTTCGGCTCGGTGTTCCTCCATGAGGTGGCACACGCCGTTGCCGCCAGGCTCCACGGGATCAAGGTGTTCGGCATCACGCTGGTGGTCTTCGGCGGGTTCACCAGTGCGAGATCCGACGAGAAGGGCCCAGGCCCGGCGTTCGTGATCTCCGCCGTCGGCCCGCTGACCAGCCTGGCGCTCGGGGCGCTGTTCTTGGCGCTGTCGGTACCAACCGACGCCAGCGCGCCGCTCTCCGCCTCGTTCCGCTACGTCGGACGGGTCAATCTGCTGCTGGCCGGGTTCAACTTCCTTCCCGGCCTCCCGCTGGACGGCGGCCGCATGCTCGAGGCGGCGGTATGGCGGATCGGCCGGAACCACGAGCTCGGAACTCGGATCGCCGCGTGGTCCGGGATGGGTCTCGGCGCCCTGCTGCTTGCAGGTGGACTGTTCGAGGCGGTGCAGGGCGACCTGTTCGCAGGCGTGTGGTTCGCCATCATCGGGTTGTTCATCTTCCAGGCGGCCCGAGCCGCGGAAGCACAGATCGGATTGCGCCGGCGACTGGCGCAGGGCACCGTGGCCGAGGTCATGGAGCCGCCCCCGCCTCCCATCCCAGCAGACCTCTCCCTGTCGGAGGCCCTCGACCGATACCTGCGTGGCCACGAGGGCGAGGCTTTCCCGGTCGTCGACGACGGTCGGGTGATCGGGATGCTCACGTTCGGCTCCGCCCGCGACGTGGGGATGGTGGAACCCCTTCGTCCCGTCCGAGACGCCGTGATCCCCCTGTCCCAGGTGCTCACGGTGGACGTATCGGACCCGCTTGAAGAGGCGGTCGCTCGTCTTGGAGCCGGAGGATCGGCGCTGGTGCTCGACGACGGCCGTCTGGTCGGCGCGATCACGGGGGGCACCGTGGCCCGGTGGGTGGCGGGTCGCCGTAGCTTCTAGCTTGGCTGTCGGCCCTCGGCGGTAGCATCGCCGCGTGACCAACCCTCAATTCCAGGCCGACCCGGCGCAGCAGCGCATCCTCGACCACGATGCCGGTGCCCTCCTGGTCGAGGGCGAAGCCGGCACCGGTAAGACCGAGGTCCTGCGGGAGCGGTTCGCACGGCTGATCGAAGACGGTGCCGATCCGGAGCACGTGACCCTGGTGGTCGGGTCGCGTCGGGCGAGGGACGAGTCCAGGCTCGCCGTCCTCCGACGGCTGAAACGCTCACTCCCCGGCGTTCGCGTGACCACGATGCAGGGCCTGGCGCATCAACTGGTGAGCCGGCACCT
>DATDKZ010000115.1:0-11909 GCA_036519575.1 Actinomycetota bacterium
GGTGTCAGGAAGTCGATGTACGAGCCGGCACCGAAGCCGGGGATCTGGACGATCCGCTTGAACAGCTGCCCGTAGAGCAGGATCCAGATGATGGGCTGGATCAGCGTGAGCGCGACCCACGCGGGCTGGCGGAACAGCGCCCGCAGGTGACGCACGGTCATGTACCAGGTGTGTCGGAGCGCGGCGGTCATCGGCGAGCCTCCTTACTTCTCGTTTCGGTCCTGCTCGGGTGTCTGCTCGGCTTGGCTGAACGTGCGCCCGGTGTACTGCAGGTACACGTCGTCGAGCGACGGCCGGGCGACGGTCACCGACGAGACACGCACACCGCTCGCCTCCAGTGTCTGGAGCACGATCGGGACGGCCCGAGCCCCGTCGTCGGCCCGCGCGCGCAGTGACCGACCGTCGACCGAGACGTCGCGGACCTCGCCCAGCCGGCCGAGCGCGTGGGTCACGCGTCCGTTGGACTCGGGGTCCTGGAGCTCGATGCTGATCGCGTCCCCCCGAAGCTCGCCCTTCAGCTGCTCGGGCTCTCCCTCGGCCACGATGCGGCCGCGGTCCACGATCACCAGGCGGCGGGCGAGGCGGTCCGCCTCCTCCAGATAGTGCGTGGTGAGGAGGACCGTGATGCCGTCCTCGGACGCCAGGCGCCTGATCTCCTCCCACAGCCCGGTCCGAACCTCCGGGTCCAGGCCGGTGGTGGGCTCGTCCAGGAACAGGATCCCCGGACCGTGGATCAGCCCGAGCGCGACGTCGAGTCGCCGCTGCATCCCGCCCGAGTATGTCCTTACGATGCGGTCGGCAGCCCCGGCAAGGCCGAACCGTTCGAGGAGCTCGGAGGCGCGCCGCTCCAGGTCTCGCCGGCCCATCCCAAACAGCTGGCCTTGCAGCCGCAGGTTCTCCCGGCCGGTGGCCTCCTTGTCGACGCCCGACCGCTGGGCCACCACGCCGATGGTCCGCCGAACCTGGTCCGCCTGGCGAAGGATGTCGAACCCGCCCACGCGCGCCTGGCCCTCGTCCGGCCGGGACAGCGTCGTCAGGATTTTCACCGTGGTGGACTTGCCGGCCCCGTTCGGTCCGAGCATCCCGAAGACGGTCCCGGCCTCGACCTCGAAGCTCAGCCCGTCGAGGGCCCGGACCCCGCCGGGATAGGTCTTGACCAGGCCGGAGGCTTCGATGGCCCGTGGCGCTTCGCTCATGTCCTTGCCTCCCCGTGCGTGGTAGTCTTTAGAACGTGGAACAGTCTAGAAGTCGAAAGATTCGACTGTCAAATGAATCTCGGGACGACCTGGTCCGCCAGATCGGCCGGGACATCACCGAGTTCCAGGAAGCCACGAATGCGGTGGACGATGCGGCGTCGCAGGTCTTCGGGTTGAACCGCACCGACCTTCGGTGCATGGGCTTGCTGTTCATCCGCGGCCCGATGACCGCTGGGCAACTCGCGGAGGCGACGGACCTCTCGCCCGGCGCGATGACCACCGTGCTCGACCGGCTCGAGCGAGCGGGGCTGGCGCACCGGCTGGCGGACCCGGATGATCGGCGCCGGGTGCTCGTCGACATCACGCCCGATGCAAGAGACCAGGGCGAGCGGCTGTACGGTCCGATCCGGGACGAGGGCGTGGCCAGGCTGCTGCGTTACTCCGACCAGGAGCTGCGGTTGATCCGGGATTTCGTCCGCGCCGGGATCGAGCTGCAGGAGCGGCATGCAGCCAGGATACGAGCGCTCGCGCCGCCGCAGGATGTTCGAACCGTCGTCAGGAATGCCGCCCGTGATGTGAAGGCCGCGGCCAAGGAAGCCAAGGCCGACGTGAAGGCCGCGGCGAAAGAGGCGAAGGCCGCCGCCAAGCAGGCCGCGCGCTCCATGACCGTGCGCTCCCGCAGGACGTGAGCGGCTCCGATCCGCCCCGCCCTTCCAGCGCCGACGGGTCCTCGCTTGGTGCCTTCCTGGGAACCGGCGAGGGGGCCCGCGATCACCTGACCCTCCTGTCGGGGACGGCGCAGAACATCATCGGCCTCGTGATCTTCGTGCTGGGGACGTTCGTCGCGAACGTCCTGGTGTCGAGGGCGTTCGGCGGCGGGACGGCGGGGGCGACGGCCCTCGGTGTCGTCACGCTCGCCACGCAGTTCGCGTTCATCGCGGCGGCGGGAACACGGTTCGGGATGGACATGGCTTCCGTTCGCCGGGTTGCCATCGAGGTCGGGGCAGGGCACGGGGGACGGTCGCGCGGCATCGTGGTCCGGGCGGTGTTCATCGCCGGGTGCGCCAGCGCGGTGGTCGGCGTGCTCACGTTCGCGCTGGCCGAGCCGCTGGCCCATCGCCTGTCCGATGTGGACGGAGCGGTCGACGCCATGCGCGCGGCAGCGGTCGCCGTGACCTTCGTCGCCGTCACCTACGTGTACCTGGGCGCGAGCCGCGGACTGAAGATCATGCGCCACACGCTGTACGTCCAGTGGGTGGGCCAGCCGCTCGTATGGATCGCCCTGATGCTGCTGGGATGGGAGGTGTCGAAGACCCTCGGCATGACGGTGCTTGCCTACGCGGGATCGTGGATCCTGTCCACCGCCCTTGCCTGGAACCTGTGGGAGCGCGAGGCGCGCCGGTTCCCACACGAGCCTGTCGACAAGCACGAGGTCGGGGAGCTGGTCCGGTACGGCGCGCCTCGCGCCCCGGCCGCGCTCCTGTCGCAGGCGCTGTTCTGGGTGGACTACTTCGTCGCGTCGGCGTACGTGTCGCGAGGGGAGGTCACCTCCGCGG
Organism: Actinomycetota bacterium; assembly: GCA_036519575.1. Classification (GTDB taxonomy): domain Bacteria; phylum Actinomycetota; class UBA4738; order UBA4738; family HRBIN12; genus AC-69. The sequence goes on from DATDKZ010000115.1 coordinate 2,753, forward strand.
AGCTCGGCGTGTACTCGGCTTGCGTTCGCGTGGCCCTCGCGCTGGTCCTGTTCCTCACCGCGGTGAGCTACGTGTTCAGCCCGTTCGTGGCGGACCTGCACGCCCGGGGCGAGCTCGAACGCCTGGACCGGCTGTACAAGGCCATCACCCGGTGGACGGTGGCCGGCACCATCCCCTTGCTCCTCCTGATGCTGATCGTCCCGGGCCCAATCCTGCAGATCTTCGGGGGCGAGGAGTTCACGCAAGGGGACACGGCGCTCCGCATCCTGCTGGTCGGGCAGGCGGTGAACGTGAGCGTGGGGGCGGCCGGGTTCGTGCTGATCATGGCGGGTCGGACCGGATGGGACCTGGTCGTGTACACGCTGTCGTTCCTGCTCGACCTTGCGCTGTCCGTGGTGCTCGTCTCGGCGTTCGGGATCGAGGGCGCGGCGGCGTCCCAGGCAATCACGATCACCTGCTCGAACGCGCTGCGGCTGTACCTGGTGTACCGGTTCGTCCGGATCCACCCATACGACCGCCACTACGTGCGGCTGGTCGCGCCGGCGGCCGTCACTGCGGCCCTGATGCTGGGGGTTCACGCGGTGCTCAGCGGGTCGGCCTGGCAGGTGGATCTGCTCGGAACGGCGGTGATCGGCGGGGCGGGGTACCTCGTGGCGTTGGTAGTCCTGGGGCTGACGCCCACCGAGCGGGCGACCGTGCGCCGGGTGCTGCGCCGGGAGTCGGTGACGTGACCTTCGAGGTTCGGCCGGTCCGCGAGGAGGACCGGGACTGGATCCGCCACCTGATCCGGGAGCGGTGGGCCGACGAGTTCGTGGTGGGTCACGGGGTCGTCTGCCGCCCGGCCGAGCTGGACGGGTTCGTGGCGATGGAAGGCGCCGACGTGGTCGGCCTGGCGACCTATCTCATCGAGGGTGACGCCTGCGAGATCGTGACCATCGACGCGCTGGTCGAGGGACGGGGCGTGGGCAGCACGCTGGTCGAGGCGGTGCACGAGCGGGCGCATCGGGCGGGGTGTGCTCGCCTGTGGCTGGTCACCACGAACGACAACGAGCGGGCGCAGGCCTTCTACGACAGGCTGGGGTTCCGGGTGGTCGGCGTGCGGGAGGGGGCGGTGGACGAGGCCCGGAAGATCAAGCCCTCGATCCCGCTGATCGGGGCCGGCGGAGTTCCGATCACCGACGAGCTCGAGCTCGAGCGAGATCTGTAGGACCCTACGCGATGGCCTCGAGGGCGGCCCGAACGGCCTCCTGCGGAGTCTCGGTCTCGATGATGGCATGGACGAGGGATCCGGCCTTGGCGAGCTCCCAGGTGTGGAGCCCCACGACGGGCGTGCCCGCTTTCAGCGCCAGCGCGATCTCCGACAGCGTGCCGAACTCCCCACCGATGGCGATCACGGCATCGGCGGCCCGAACGACCAGCGCGTTGCGAGCTTCGCCGAGCCCGGTCGGTATCGAGACCGTGAGATGCGGGCTGGCCGGGTCACGGTGTTCACCGGGAAGGATGCCGATCGACAGGCCGCCTCCCGCCTCGCACCCCCGGGCGGCCGCGTCCATCACGCCGCCGAGGCCGCCGCACACGAGCACCGCGCCGGCGTCGGCGACCAGCCGACCGACCTCCTCGGCCCATGCCACTTCCTGCGTGGTTGCCTGCCCCGATCCGCACACGACGACGTACGGCGCCCTGGTCCTCGCCATCTCAGCCCGAGGACCTCGCCATCTCAGCCCCAAGACCGGCCGAGCATGGCCGCCAGGAGCGCGACGGCCCCGGGCTTGTCGAGCGGCTCGTTTCCGTTGCCGCACTTGGGCGATTGCACGCAGGAGGGGCACCCGTGGGAGCAGGGGCATTGGCGGACCGTCTCCAGCGTGGCTTCCAACAGCCTCGCCGCTGAACGGAACCCGCGCTCGGCGATCCCGGCGCCGCCCGGGTATCCGTCGTAGATGAAGATCGCGCAGGAGCCCGTGTCGGGGTGAAACGCGGTCGAGACGCCACCCACGTCCCACCGGTCGCACGTCGCGACGAGCGGCAGCAGCCCGATGGCGGCGTGCTCGGCTGCATGTGCCGCCCCGGGCAGGTCCGCGGGTGTGATGGCCGCTCGCTCGATCACCGACGGAGGGATGGCCCACCACACGGCCCGTGTCTCGAGCGTTTGCGGCGGCAGGGCCAGCGGAACGGTGTCGATGGTCTCTCCCGTCGCCACCAGCTTTCGGACGAACCCGACCACCTGGTTGGTCACGCGCACGGACCCGTAGAAGCTGGGAACACCACCATCGGTCAGTGCCTCCTGCATGGCCTCGACCACGTCGATGTCCGTCGTATCCCGGGACTGGGTGTAGAAGTCGGGGTCCGACCTGGTGACCAGCGCAACGCGGGTCGCCAGGTCGAGCTCGGTCACCTCGAACTGCTCGCCCTGGTGGAGATAGATCGCGCCGGGATGCACGTGGTAATAGGCCCTCGATTCGTCCACCGTGCCCAGGAGCTCGCCGGTCTCCTCGATGACGATCGAGAACAGGTGGCCCGAGGCGCTTCGGATGTCCACCAGCCGATGCGGCGAGCTCGTTCCCCGATGGTGGATGAGCCCGCGACGGCGGACGAGCGTGCCCGTCTCCTCCAGCCGTTCCACGGCCGTCGGCGCGTCGGGTCCGAAGAACGAGAGCTCGTCCTCGGACAGCGGGTACTCGCGAGCCGCGCACGCGAGGTGGGGTTCCAGGATGAACGGGTTGGAGGGATCGACCACTGCCGCTTCCGCTGGCTTGTCGAACACGTCGGCGGGATGCGTCACCAGGTACTGGTCCAGGGGATCGTCCTGAGCCACCAGGATCGCCAGCGAGCCGCCCTCTCGCCGACCGGCCCGGCCGGCCTGCTGCCACATCGAGGCCCTCGTCCCCGGATAGCCGACCAGGATCGCGGCGTCCAGCGACCCGATATCGATCCCGAGCTCGAGCGCGCTGGTGGAGGCCACCGCCACCAACTCGTCGTCCGCGAGCTTGCGCTCGAGCTCCCGCCGCTCGGACGCCAGGTACCCGGCCCGGTAGGACTTGATCTTGTCCCTCAGCCCACCGGGGACCTCGCGACGGGCGAACTCGGCGAGCAGCTCGGCGGCGCGGCGTGAGCGGGTGAACCCGATCGACTTCACGCCCTCCTCGGCCAGGCGGGCCATCAGCATCGACGCGTCGGTGAGGGCGCTCCGGCGCGCGCCGGACTCCTCGTCGAGCACCGGCGGGTTCCACAGGGCGAAGAGCTTCTCCCCCGAGGGCGACGCGTCCTCGGTGATGGCCTGGAACGGCAGGCCAACCAGCCGGTCCGCGAGCTCGTCGGGGTTGCCCACCGTCGCCGACGCCAGCACGAACCGAGGATCGCCGCCGTAGTGGGCGACCAGGCGGCGAAGCCGTCGGAGCACCATGGCCACGTGCGAACCGAACACGCCCCGGGCGACGTGCGCTTCGTCCACCACGACCATCGACAGGCGGAGGAAGAAGTCGGCCCACCTCGCGTGGTCGGGGAGGATGCTCGCGTGGAGCATGTCCGGGTTCGACATCACGACGTTCGCGTTCCTTCGTATCAGGGGCCGTTCGGACCGTGGGGTGTCGCCGTCGTAAACCGAGGCCTTGAGCTGCGGCAGCTTGAGCGCGCGAACCTGGCGGAGCTGGTCGCGCGCCAGCGCCTTAGTGGGGAACAGGTACAGGGCGGTGCGTTTGGGATCGGACAGGACTTCAGCGGCGAATGCCAGGTTGTACACGAGCGTCTTCCCGCTCGCGGTCCCGGTGGCCATGATGACGTTTCTGCCCTCTCGCACGGCGTCGAGGGCCATGCGTTGGTGCCGGTACAACCCCTCGACCCCCAGCATCTCCAGGCGACCGACCACCACCTCAGGGAGATCGTCCGGGAACGGTTGGAGCGCCGTTGGCCGTGCGGAAAGCTCTCGCACGTGCGCGAGCGACTCGTCACCGGCGACGGAGGCGAGGAACGCGCGGGGATCCACGGGAAGGATGGTATCGGGGGAGACTAGGAACGATCCGCCGCTCTACTCGGCTCGCCGAAGTCGCGGTACGGCGTCCTGAAGCCGTCGCGGACCAGCGGGACGACATGTGCCCGATCCCGGAGGAAGACGAGCACGCCAAGGACTAGGTACGCGACGCCCAATCCGATCAGCTCGAGACCTCCGAAGGAGTCGGGGACGATCGCCCCGATGACGAACTGCGCCCAGAACAACGAGAAGAGCAGGAGCGCCTCCCGGGTGGTTATCGACAGCGTCACCAGGACCGCTAGGGCGAAGAACGACTGCGCCGCCGTGAGGAACAGCTCTTCGCGCTGATGCGGGTCGATGGGCAGACCGTGCAGGCCGCCGAAGCCCAGGGCGAACACGATCGGAAGCGTGCCGACGAGCAGGGTCCACTGGTTCACCTTCGAGGACACCAGCGTCCCCAGCGCCGCGTTCGTGTTCAGCCGCCACGCATACAGCCCGGCCACCAGGAGCTCGGGTGCCTCCGACGCGAGCGGCGCCACCCATTGCACGAGCAGGAACTCGCTGATCCCGAGCTCCTGGCCGGTGGAGACGAGCGCCTCGGCGAATCGCTGCGCGCAGAGCAGGATGACCGCGGCCGAGAACAGGAATAGCCCGACGACCCACATTCGCCGAGCCGAAGGGGTGAACGTTCCGAGATACCGCGCCGGCCCGACGAGGTGCGGCTCCTCCGCCGGTGCCCGGGACACCCGCACGGTGTACGCGGCGAAGATGGCCACCAGCACGGCGGAATCCACCAGCGTGATCGATTGCTTGAGCGGCAGGGACAGGCCGTACACGGTGGCCAGACCGAGGAAGGCGACCTCAACGGAATGGGACCGCTCCAACCGGACCTCCCGGATCGGGCGGCGTCGCGCCCGCGCCCGGTACCACGCGATGAACACCACCATCGACCACCCGATCCCGATCAGCAGCCGGTTCGCGCCGGTCATGTTTGCCAGGGCAAGGGAGCACGCCGTCTCGCCCGGCGCGCCCGGTGGGTGACATGCGGGACCGAACGCCTGCACCGCGTTGCCGGCCTTGAACGCGAACACCATGTCCACCGCGTACTCGGGCAGCACCGCGATGAACGCGAGCACCGCGATGGCCAGCCCAGCCGAGACGTCGAGCTGTGCGACCTCGGCCGCCCACGAGAGGAGGAAGGCGGCGCCCACGATGGCCAGCCCGAAGAGCAGGGCGGCCAGGGCCTCGGGGACGTGGCCTCCGGTCGCCCGCAGGACGATGCCCGGGACCGTGGCGGCGAAGGCCAGGCCGAGCGAGAACGACTGACGGACTCGATGGAGCCCTTCGAGCTCCTCCTTCCGCGTGGTCGTCTCGAAACCTCCTCAGCCCGACTCGCCGGTCCAGGCCGAAGGTCTCGTCCCCGCCGCCGCGGAGGACCCACCGGGCCGCGACGCGCGGCCGTGATGACGGCGAGCCCGCTTCCGGACTACTCCCCTTCGAGCGAGCCGCAGACTAGCAAACGGCGCCGTCGAGCCCTCGCTGCTCTCGCGAAGCGTCCCGATGGCGTCAGGCGCTCCGCTCCGCGATCCGTCCGTCCGACATGGAGAGGATCCGGTCCAGGTACCGGACGATGTCCTCATTGTGGGTCGCCGTCAGACACGTCGTTCCCTCTTCACTGGCGCGCCGCAGTGCTTCGAACACCGCATCAGCCCACCCCCGATCCTGATGGCCGCTCGGCTCATCGGCCAGAAGGAGTCGGGGCGAGAGCACGAGGGCACGAGCGAGCGCGGCCCGTTGTTGCTCTCCCACGGACGTCTCGCTCGGGTACCGCGCCTGCAATGCGTCCAATCCGAGGCTGTCGATGAGGCCGTCGACCAACGACCGGACCTCCTCGAGCCTTCCGCTGAGTCGGGCTGGATACTCGATGTTCTCCCGGATCGTGAGTTCGTCGATCAGGCCGAGACGCTGCGGAACAACGGAAACTTCGCTCCAGGGAGGGACGGTCTTGACGGGATCGACGTCGACCATCACGACGTGGCCCTCGTCTGGGCGCTCCCACCCGCCGACGATGTTGAGCAGGGTGGTCTTCCCGGATCCCGAGCGCCCGATGAGACCGACGAGCTCGCCCTCGTGCAGCGTGAGGTTCGCGTCCTGAACCGCTCGGACGACCTCGGTTCCACGCGAGTAGGACCTGCTCACTCCCCGGAGCTCCACGACAGCCTTGCTTTCCTGTTGGTGCCGTGACGTGCCGAACGACTCCTCCTGGGACGCGGATCGTGAGGGCGTCCCTTGCCCCCACATCTGAGGATTGGGTGCGGTTCGTTCGCGGCGAGTGCCGTGGTGAAGTTCGAGCACCTCGTCCGCTCGGCGTCTGATCGCGCGATCGTGCGTTGCGAGGATGAACGTCGCGCCGTGCTCGACCAACACCCGGATTGTCCTGAGCACGTCGCCGGCCGAGCTGCTGTCGAGCTCTGCGGTCGGCTCGTCGGCGACCACGATGGTGGCTCCACGGGCGAGGACCTGGCACATGGCCGCTCGGGCCTGCTCCCCTCCCGAGAGCTCCGAGGGCAGGTGGTCGGCGCGGTTCGCCATGCCCAGCAGGTCGAGGAGCTCAGCGGGTGGGATCCGCGCCGGCGCTCTCGATGCACGGACGGCTACAAGGAGGTGCTCGCGAACGGTCAGGTGAGGGAAGAAGTTGTCGGAAGCCCGCTGGAATACGTAGCCCACCGTGCGCTTGCGCAGGCGGCGCAAGGTCCTCGAGGAGGCGGAATGGAGTGCAACGCCTTCCACCACGAGCGTTCCCTCCGTCGGCCGATCCATCCCTGCGATCAGTCTGAGGAGCGATGATTTCCCGCTTCCCGACGGTCCGGCAACGGCGGTGAGTGCCGCATTCGGGAAGCGAGCCGTGACGCCCCGGAGGGCGTAGACGGCCGAGGTTGCGGTTCGGTAGATCTTGACGAGGTCCTCACACTGCACGGCCGGTCGTTCAGTCCGCAACACGCATGACCTCTCCCAGGTGGACGGCGCCCGCTCTCCGGTTGGTGAGCCATCCGCCGATCCATGAGGCTGCCAGCACCCCGACAAACGCGGATCCCATGACGCGCAGTGGGAGGACGTAGAGCGGGGGGGGAGGGATCGTTGCCAGCGGATCGAGCAGCGGCAGGATCAAAAATGCCGCGCCGAGCGCCAGGACGAGCCCGATCGCGTAGGAGCAGCACAGCATGGCGCCCAGCTCGGCCGTCAACGAACGCCGGTGAGCCGAGTGGCTCATCCCCATCCGCAGGGACAGGCCGTAAGAAACCACCTGCGATCGCTGCCGCGCCTGAAGGTACATGAGCATCCCCAGGACGACGAGGAGGGCAGCGATCAATCCCAGCCCGTTCAACACGAGGAAGGAGCCGATCGCCGCAGCGATCTCCGGGATGTCCTTCACCTGATCCGCGGTGAGAATGAAGTACGGCGGGTACGTGAGCGTCCGGAGCGCGGCCGATGCTCTGTCGGGGTCGCCCTTGACCCAGAACTCCGTCGATGCACCAGGGGAGAATTGGAGGGGGTTCGGAAGTCCGGCCAAGGCTCCCAGCAGCGTGTCGGCGTCGCCGACGACCAGCGGCCGGAGGGATGTCATGCCGGGGAAGGCCCGGGCCCGGGCCACGATGCGCACCGGGATGTCTCGGCCCGCGACGTCCATCGCGCCTGGGGTGGCCGTCCCCGATCCGGCCAGGACGATGGGGATGCGATCACCCGAAGGCCCCGCGAGGCGCTGGGCCATCTCCTGGATCGAGACGTCGGAGAAGGACGGGTTCCAGTACGCGGCGGATGCGAGCGTCGCACTGTCCACCGCCAGCAGGTCGAAGGTCTCCCCACCCGGCGCGAGCGTCCCGGGCTGTTGCACCCGCGTGACCCGGGTGATCGGCAGGGTGAACCGCTCCGGGAGCGGTGTCTCGTAGAGCATCTGTCCCTGGACGTCGCTTCCCACGAACAGCTTGGCCTTCGCGTCCACGGTGGTCTCGAGTGATCGCACGATCGTCTGAGCCTGAACGAAGATCCCCAGGCACAGGGCCGAGGCGGAGACGAGAAGGAGCGTCATGCGAGAGCCGCCCGCCAGGCGGTGGATCGCCAGGTACAGCCACGATGCGAACCGCCCGCTCCGCTCGCGAAGCGATCGAAGGCCCGCCCCGACCACACGCACGCCGATCATGGCAACGCCGGCGATCGAGAGCACGGGGAAGAGGAGCAGGTTGACGCTGGGGCTCCGCACGTGCAGGGAAGCATCCTGGACGAACGCGCCGCCGGCCTGAAGTCGATGGAACGCGTAGAAGGCAAGCGCCACGAGGGCGAGCTCCCACGGTGCCCGGGCGAATGTCGCGAAGCGCTCCCGGTGGTGCTCCGAGTTCCTCAGGAACGCGACCGCGGAGACGACGCCGAGCAGGGCAACGGACACCACGGTGGCCAGGCCGGCGCCCAAGAGGGCCTGCCGGCCTGCGCTTGCTCCGATCGGGGCGTTCGCGCGTACCGTCCGTACCAGGAGGAAAGCCATCCCCAGTCCTACCGCTCCGCCGAGCCCGGCAGGGATCACCGCTTCGAGACAGGCCTTGGCGGCGACGGTGGCGGGATGGGTCCCCCTCGAGAACAGCATCGATGCTTCGACCCGCCGCGCCGTGAGCGCGAAGGCCCCTGCCGCCGCGATGACGGTCAGGGCGACGAGGATGCCGGCGACCTGGAGCACTCGCCCGGGCCCCTGGAAGGCAGCCACGTCCCTCTCGACCGACTTGACGACGTCCGGCATGGACGAAGTGATGCGGACGGTCATGGTGTAGGAGCCCGAGGTACGGGTACAACACAGGTCGCCTTGCTGCGTCGCGTCTTGCTCGAAGTGCTCGGCGAACGTCGCTACGGAGCGCGCCTGATCCACCGTCAGCGGTCCGTCGGTCTGGAGCGGCGCCTGCCAGGCGTATGCAGCCGAAAGGATGCCCAGCTCACTGAACGATCGGGTCAGGGTGTCCTCGTCGACGAGCGCGAAGGGCGTTGGCAGGGGGCATTCGGGGTAGGTTGGGCAGGTCGGGTGGATCTCGGACTCCCACGCCTGCCAGTAGCCAGTTTGTGGCTCCGAGACGAGCGCGCGATAGATGCCGGCGATGGGCAGTTGCACCGGCGGCCGTCCCTCGTATCGGATCGCGATCCGGTCACCGGGGC